>NZ_JANJER010000002.1:0-370817 GCF_044878485.1 Dermacoccus sp. BD5
GGGGCGGCCCCCCCCCCCCCCCCCGCGCCCGCCCCCGCCCCCCCCCCCCCCCCCCCCCCCCCCCCCCCCCCCGCCCCCCCCCCCCCCCCCGCCGCCGCCCCCCCCCCCCCCCCCCGCCCCCCCCCCCCCGGGGGGGGCCGCCCCCGGCAGCATGCTCGGTGTGGCGCGACCTCAGCGTGGCTCGACGTCCGGTGTGGTTCGGCGGGGAACGCTGGAAGCGGTGGTCAGCTGAGACGCGGACGCAAGTTCAGCGCCTGCTGGACGAAGGCTCGCGCATCGTGGGGACTGTCGTTGAGTTTCCGCAGTTGCGCGGCAGTGACGTCATCGGGCCGCGCGGCGCGCACGCCGCGAGCCGTCAGATCGACGAGGGCGCGCTCAGCTGAGGAACCCGCGCACCACACGATCGGCGCACCGGCGTACGCAGCGACGTCGAGGGCCGCCGCGTAAGGCAGTCCGAACAGGGCCACCGCCGTCAGCTCACGCGCCAGCGCAACGGCGACCAGTTCACTGATCGCGTGGTCGAGGACGATGACGCCGGCCGGAGAGTCATGCTCGGCGTAGGCGCGTGCCGGCCATTCTTCGCGGGTGATCGCGTAGGAGTCGTGATCGCGCCAGGCGTTGGCGCCCGACGGGCCGTCGGCGAGCCACAACATGCGGCGGACGGTGCGTTCGCGTCTGAAACCGAGCGACCGCAGGACGCCCGCCGACGTCGCGTTGGCCGTGCGCACGTTCGCCTCGACGCGGTGCAGGCCCATGCCCGACGGGGTGGGGCGCAGAGCGATGTCGACGACGAGCGCGAGACCTTCGCGGAACAGCCCCTGCCCGACGTACGGGTCGAATGCGTTGTACCCCATCGTCGCGCTCATGAACCGCCCCTGCACGACGTTCGACACGTTGACGCAGCCGACGAGACCGGCCGTGTCGTGCGGGGCGCGCACGTCGTCATGGGCGCGGATGAGGAAGGTGCGGTGCTTCTCGGATTGCGCCGCGAGGTGGTGGACGAGATCGCCCGGATTGACGGGGTTCCACGAGCCGATGCGTGCCGCGGAGCGCGTCATCGCGCGTCGGTAGGGCTCGATGTCGGCTCGCCGGGCAACGCTGACGCTGACACGTTCGCCGTTGGCGTGGAGGAATTCGGCGCTGCTCATGCGTTCGGCCTCATTCGACGATGCGTCCGCGCAGGACGACGTGGCGCGGCGCGGCGAGGACGCGCACGTCGTCGCGCGGGTCAGCGTCGAGCATCACGATGTCGGCCGGCGCACCCTCCGTCAGGCGTTCGTGGCCGAGCCATTCGCGCGCGCCCCACGTCGCCGTCGCGAGTGCTTCGCTGTTGCTCATCCCGGCGTTCGTCATCTCGGCGACCTCGCTCGCGATGAGGCCGTGCGGCAGTTGACCGCCCGCGTCGGTGCCGGCGTAGATGCGGATGCCAGCGTCGCGGGCCGCGCCGATCGTGGTGTACCGGCGGGCGTGCAGGTCGCGCATGTGCGCAGCGTAGGCGGGAAACTTGGCCTCGCCGGCAGCGGCGAACGTCGGGAAGTTGTCGAGGTTGACGAGGGTCGGGACGATCGCGATGTCGCGCTCGGCGAACAGTGCGATGGATTCCTCGGTGAGGCCGCTCGCGTGCTCGATGCAGTCGACGCCGGCGTCCGCGAAGTCGAACAATGACTGCTCGCCGAAGCAGTGCGCGGTGACGCGCGCGCCCTCGGCGTGGGCGGCGTCGATGGCGGGTTTCAGTGCCTCTGCGGGCCAGCACGGGGTGAGGTCGCCGGCGTCGCGATCGATCCAGTCGCCGACGAGCTTGACCCAGCCGTCACCGCGGCGCGCCTCCTGGCGCACGTACGCGACGAGATCTTCGGGCTCGATCTCGTGGGCGTAGTTGCGGATGTAGCGCTTGGTGCGGGCGATGTGGCGGCCGGCGCGGACGATGCGGGGCAGGTCGTCACGTTCGTCGATCCAGTGCGTGTCGACGGGTGAGCCGCAGTCGCGCAGCAGGAGCGCGCCGGCCGCGCGGTCGGCGAGGGCATGCTCTTCGGCGCGTTCGGGCGGCACTCCCCCATGCGACTCGAGCCCGACGTGGCAGTGCGCGTCGACGAGCCCCGGCAGGAACCAGCCGTCGAGCTCGACGGCGTCGTCGAGGTTCGTCTCGGGACGCGCGTAGGTGATGCGTCCGTCGACGACCCAGGCCTCCCCTACCTCATCGTCAGGCCCGGCCAGGATGCAGCCGGTGAGGTGGAGCACATCGCCATTCATGAACCGACACTATCGCGCGACGTCGGCGCTGATCGCCCGAGAGGTCGTGCATGTTCGCGATACCGGTCGCACGAACCTGCACAACTCCTCCGGGCCGAAGGACGACCGACGCGGTTAGTCCTTGTCCGCCCCCGGGCCGAGGAACTTCTCGAAGCCCTTCGGCAGCTTCATGTTCGAGTAGTCGGGCTCGTCGTTCATCTGGCCGAAGGCGTTCTCCATCGCGGCCGCACGCGCCGCTTCGGCCTTGGCCGCTGCGGCCGCCTCTTCCTGCGCACGCTTGGCGGGGTTGCCGCTCTTGCCCTTCTTCTTCGGCTGGCTCTTCGCCTTCTTGCCACCGCCGCCACCAGGCATCGCACCCATGCCCGGCATGCCCGGCATGCCGCCGCCACGCTTCAGCTGACGCATCATCTTCTGCGCCTCGCCGAAACGCTGCAGCAGCTGGTTGACCTCGGAGACCGAGACGCCCGAACCTCGCGCGATGCGCGCGCGTCGCGAACCGTTGATCTGCTTCGGGTGCGTGCGTTCGAACGGCGTCATCGAGCGGACGATGGCCTCGACACGGTCGAACTCGCGCTCGTCGAGCGAGTTGAGCTGGTCACGCATCTGACCCATGCCCGGCATCATGCCGAGCAGGCCCTTGATGTTGCCCATCTTCTTGATGGCCGACATCTGCTGGAGGAAGTCGTCGAACGTGAAATCCTCCTCGTCCATGAACTTGCGCGCCATCTCGGCGGCCTGGCGCTTGTCGAACGCGCGCTCCGCCTGCTCGATGAGCGTCAGCACGTCACCCATGTCGAGGATGCGGCTCGCCATGCGATCGGGGTGGAAGACCTCGATGTCCTTCACGCCCTCGCCCGTCGAGGCGAACATGATCGGGCGACCCGTCACCGAGGCCACCGAGAGGGCGGCACCACCGCGGGCGTCACCGTCGAGCTTCGACAGGACGACACCCGTGAAGTCGACGCCGTCCTGGAACGCGATCGCCGTCTCGATGGCGGCCTGACCGATCATCGCGTCGATGACGAAGAGCACCTCGTTCGGCTGGATCGCCTCACGGATGTCGGCGGCCTGCTGCATGAGGTTCTCGTCGACAGCGAGACGACCCGCGGTGTCGACGATGACGACGTCGTACTGGCGTACCTTCGCCTGTGCGACACCGGCCTGGGCAACCCAGACGGGGTCGCCGTGGCTGCGTGTGCCCTCGCCCGTCTCCGAGACCGCGTCGTGGCCACCCTCGTTGCCACGCTCGGGCGCAAACACCGGCACGCCCGCACGCTCACCGACGACCTCGAGCTGACGCACGGCGTTCGGACGCTGCAGGTCGGCGGCGACGAGCACCGGGAAGTGACCCTCGTCGCGCAGCCGACGCGCGAGCTTGCCCGCGAACGTCGTCTTACCGGAACCCTGCAGACCGGCGAGCATGATGACGGTCGGGCCCGTCTTCGCGTACTGGATCGACCGCGTCTGGCCGCCGAGGATCGCGACGAGCTCCTCGTTGACGATCTTGACGACCTGCTGGCCGGGGTTCAGCGCCTGGCTGACCTCCGCACCGAGCGCACGCTCACGCACCCCCCGCGTGAACTGCTTGACGACGGGCAGCGCGACGTCGGCATCGAGCAACGCCATCCGGATGTCACGGATGGTCGCGTTGATGTCTGACTCAGTGAGACGCCCCTTGCCCTTGAGGTTGGCGAAGGTCGCTGTCAGGCGGTCTGAGAGGCTATTGAACACCGGCCCAGATTACCCGCTCCCATGCGGCCCCGTCAGATCGACCGTGCAGTGGAGCCGATGCCGAGCCCGTCGCGTCGGCGTTCGTCGATGTCGACGCTCGGTCTCGGCGGGAATGCCCTCGAGGAACGACGCATCGTGGCGACTGTCCCCATCTGCGATGCTCGTCCACATGGGCGTAGATGCAGATGTGGACGAGACTCGCAGAGGGGGACGGGATTCGCAGAGGGGGACGGGATTCGCAGATGGGGACGGGTGCCGGGGTTCTTCGAGGTAGCGGTTCGAGCGAAGAGATGCGTCAGCCGGCGGTGTCGACGGCGTCGAGCACGGCGCCGATGACGCGCGCCGCGTGCGGCGGCGCCAGCGGCGAGCCCTGCTCGTCCGTGACGTAGAAGGTGTCGGCGCTGCGTCCCGCATATGTCGCGATGTGCGCGGAGCGCACGGAGACCCGCTCGGCGGCGAATGCCGACCCAACGTCGAACAACAATCCGAGACGGTCGGCGGCGCGCACCTCGATGACGGTCGCGTGCTGCGATGCACCCGGGACGACGAACGCGGACGCCCGCGGCATCGTCGCGCGTGACGGCCCCGCGGCAGCGCGACGGCGCGCGTCTGCCTCGAGGGCACGCAGCGGCAGGCGCTCGCCCTCGCGCAACGTTCGCAGCGACCGCGCCAGGTCGCTCGTGCGCGGCACGTCGCCGTGCGGCACCTCGACGACCCACGTGTCGACGGCGAGGCCGTCGATCGTCCGCAGGTTCGCCGACCGCACGGACGTGCGTCGCAGCCCGAGCACGCCCGCCATGTCGGCGAAGAGGCCGAGCCGGTCGACGTCGATGATGCGGACGGTCACGACGCCGCTCACGCCCTCCAGCGGCTCGATCTCGACGACCACCTCCCCCGCTGTGACGCGTCCTCGCTCGTCCGCGCTCACGATGCCCGACGGGCTGCCAGCGTCGACCTGCGCCTGCACCCCGTCGCCTTCCGCGACCGACTCGGTCTCGTCCAGGGCCTGGGCTGACGCCGCGGGGGCGCGACTCGAGGGTCGAGAGACCGCAGGAGGAGAACCGGCGTGTCCGGTCGCCACGTCCTCGGACGGCCGCTGCTCGGCCGTCGCCCCGGGCGACGACGCGTCGGGGGACGAGGCACCCTCGAAGGTCGCGGCAGGTGCGGGCACGCCTGCGACCGTCTCCTCCGACGCGAACCGCCTGCGTGCTCGCGCGGCGAGGTCGCGCACGAGGCCGGCGCGCCACGTCGTCCATGCCTGTGGTCCGGCTGCTCGCGCGTCGGCCTCCGTCAGCGCGGCGAGCAGGTCGAGGCCTTCGGCGCTGCCGGCCGCCTCGCAGAGCATCCTGACGGTCGCAGGGTCGTCGGGGTCGCGTTTCGTCGCCAGATCGACGAGCGTGAGGTGTTCGCGCACGAGACGTTCGACGAGGTCGCAGTCGGCGCGATCGAAGCCCATGCGCTGGCAGATCGCGCGCGCGACGGGTGCGCCCTCCGCGCTGTGGTCACGCGCGCCTGCGGCCTTGCCGATGTCGTGCAGCAGCGCGGCGACGAGGAGCAGGTCGGGCCGTGCCACGTGCTCGCGCAGGCCCGCCGCGATGACGACGGCCTCGATGCTGTGTCGGTCGACGGTGAACTGGTGGATCGCGTTTCGTTGCGGGCGCGAACGCACCGTCGACCACTCGGGCAGCCAGACGTCGACGATGCCGCTCAGATCGAGGCCCTCCCACACGTCGACGATGCCGGGCCCGCTCGCGAGGAACCCCACGAAACCCTCCCGGATCTCTCGCGGCCACGGGGCGGGCAGCGGCCCGCAGCTCGCGACGAGGTTCGCGAGGGTCGTCGGCCCGATGAGCGCACCCCGCGAGGCTGCCGCAGCGGCGGCGCGCAGCAACGTCAGGTGCCCGCCGTCGCGGCGCCCCGCGCCGAGGACGACCTCGCCGTCGTGCAGGTGCAACCCGTGCCCGAGCGGCGTCAGCGACGGTCGGCGCGGCCCGACGCGCAACGTCCGGGCTCGCTGCGACTGGCCGGCCGCGCGCACGGCCGCGTCCGTCACGTACGTGATCGTGCGCGCCGCGTCGACGACATGCGTCAGCAACTCGTCGCTGTCGGAGCACCCGAGCAGCGCCGCGACGGCGTCCTGATCCTGCAGGCTGAGCCGCTCCCGCCCCCGCCCGGTGACGACGTGCAACGCGTCGCGCACGTCGAGCAATTGCGCTCGGGCGCGTTCTGCGCTGGCGCGGTGAGGGTCGGCGAGCCACGCCGTCGTCAGCGCGCCGACGAGGCTGAGGTCGCGCAGGCCTCCCCCGGATTCCTTGAGGTCCGGATCGAGCGTCGTCGCGATGTCACCGAACCGCGCGTGCCGCGCCCGCAACGACTCGACGACCTCCGGCAGCCGCTTGCGCGCGGCACCGCGCCAGTCGGCGGCGATCGCCTGGCGTACCCCGGCGACGAGGACGCCGTCACCGGCCACGGACGCGATGTCGAGCATGCCGACCGCAGCGGCGAGGTCTGACGACGCGGCCTGGCGGCACTGCGCTAGCGTGCGCACGGAGTGGTCGAAGCGCACCCCTGCATCCCACAACGGGTACCACAGGGCGTCCGCGAGCTCGGTGATGCGTTTCGAGCCTACGCTGCGCCCGTCGTGCAGGAGGACGAAGTCGTAATCGCTCAACGGCCCCGCATCGCCCCGGGCCTGCGAGCCGACGACGGCGAGCGCCACACCGCTCTGACGCTCGGGCAGCCCCGTCGCCGCACACGCATCGCGCCAGGCCTGCGCCATGAAGGCATGGGCCGACGCCGCGAGCCGCTCCCGACGTGCGGGGCCCGCGCCGGGTTGCTCGAACTCGCGCGTGCGCGCGAGGTCGAGACGTGCGGCGTAGTGGGCGGACACGGCGCTCATGGCTGCATCGTCCTCTCTCGGAGGGCTGGGCGGGGGTTCTGCGCCGTCGATGGCTGGGGTTGTGCGTCTACGGCGACTACGACGGCGTGGCGCGCGGCGTGGTTCGCCTCACGAAGCGGGACGGACGCCGACGAACGCCGGGCCGGAGGTCCTCGGGCGGCGACGGCGTTCTTCAAGGTCTCGACCGAACCGGGGCGGCCGAGCGTCACCGTCGGCACTCGGGCCACGAGGACTCGTGCGCCACGTCGGCGAGGCTCACGTCCCAAAGGCGCTCAGACCGCGGCAGCGCCGGTCTCGCCGGTGCGCACGCGCACGATGTCGTCGACGGGAACGGTCCACACCTTGCCGTCGCCGATGCGTCCCGTCTGCGCGGCACGCACGACGGCGTCGACGACGGCGGGCGCGTCGGCGTCGTCGATGACGACCTCGATGCGCAGCTTCGGCACGAAGTCAACGCTGTACTCGGCGCCGCGGTAAACCTCGCTGTGGCCGCGCTGGCGGCCGTAGCCGCTGACCTCGCTCACCGTCATCCCGGCGATGCCGAAGGCCTCGAGGGCTTCCTTGACGTCGTCGAGCTTGAACGGCTTGATGATGGCGGTGACGAGTTTCATGCCTGCACTCCTCGCGGGTCGTTGTGTTCTGCGCCGGTGGTGCTGCCACCGAGGGGGCCGTGGCCGGACGGCAGCAGGCCGTGGCCGACGCGGGTACCGGAGGCGAACCCACCGAAATCGTAGGCGGATTCGGCGTGCTCGGCGGAGTCGATGCCTGCGAGCTCGTCGTCGTGGTCGATGCGCCAGCCCATCGTCGCCTTGAGGGCGAGGCCGATGACGGCGGTGAGCACGCCCGTGAACGCGAGGCAACCGAGCGCGATGACGATCTGCACGACCGTCTGCTCGTAGCCCTTGCCGTAGAGCAGGCCGTTCGTCGTCGACAGCAGGCCGGCGCCGATCGTGCCCCACAGGCCGGAGACGAGGTGGACGCCGACGACGTCGAGCGAGTCGTCCAGGTTGAACTTGAACTTCAGGCTGACGGCCAGGGCGCTGAGGATGCCGGCGACCGCGCCGAGGATGAGCGAGCCGACGGGGCTGAGCGCACCACAGGCGGGGGTGATCGCGACGAGACCGGCGACGACGCCGGAGGCGGCACCGATCGATGTCGCCTCACCGTCCTTGATCTTCTCGACGGCGAGCCAACCGATCATCGCCGCACACGTCGCGGCGGCCGTGTTGACCCACACGAGGGCGGCCGAACCGTCTGCGGCGAGCTCGGAACCCGCGTTGAACCCGAACCAGCCGAACCAGAGCAGACCGGCGCCGAGCATGGTCAGCGGCACGTTGTGGGGGCGCATGGGCACGCGGCCGAAACCGGCGCGGCGCCCGACGATGAGGGCCAGGACGAGGCCCGCCATGCCTGCGTTGATGTGGACGACGGTGCCGCCCGCGAAGTCGATCGGTGCGAACGTGGCCTTGCCGTCGGTCGAACCGAACATCGTCGCGGCGACGCCCTGGTCGGTGCCGCCGAGGAACCCGCCGCCCCACACCATGTGCGCGATCGGGAAGTACACGATCGTCGCCCAGATCGCGGAGAAGACGAGCCACGTCGAGAACTTCACACGGTCGGCGATGGCGCCGGAGATGAGCGCGACCGTCAGGCCCGCGAAGGTGAGCTGGAAGCCCACGAACGCGAGCTCGGGGATGTTTCCGTAGCCCTCGTACCCGAACGAGTTGAACACGTCGGCGACGTTGTGCAGACCGAACTTGTCACCCGGGTTCGCGATCACCCCGGCGATGTCGTGGGTGCCGAACGACATCGAGTAGCCGTAGAGCACATAGATGATGCCGACGACGCCGAGGGCGCCGAACGACATCATCATCATGTTGAGCACCGACTTGGAGCGCGTCATCCCGCCGTAGAACAACGCCAGCGCGGGCGTCATCATGAGCACGAGCGATGCGCACACGAGGACGAATGCGGTGGCCGCATAGTCGAGTTTCGGGGCGGCCTCTGCCGCCAGAAGGTGTGCGTTCATGCTCAGTGATCCTGCCCTCGCCACGTTTCAGCATGCGGCTCGCGATGTTTCGCCCATGTTTCGGATGCGGCGCTGACGTGAAATCGCGGTCACATCCTGAGGGTATGCACGCCATGTGAGACGTTTCGTGTCGAAGCGTGGACGCACGAGCGCCCACCGGCCGTGACGGCGGGTGGGCGCTGCGGGGCTCGAGACAGGCCTGCTCAATCGAGCACGGCGTTGACGTAGGCCTCCGGGTCGAACGGCGCGAGGTCGTCGGGGCCCTCGCCGAGCCCGACGAGCTTGACGGGCACGCCGAGCTCACGCTGGACGTTGACGACGATGCCGCCCTTGGCGGTGCCGTCGAGCTTCGTCAGTACGACACCCGTGACGTCGACCGCCTGGCCGAACACCTCGGCCTGACGCATGCCGTTCTGGCCGGTCGTCGCGTCGAGGACGAGCAGCACCTCGTCGATGGGACTGCGCTTCTCGATGACGCGCTTCATCTTGGCGAGCTCGTCCATGAGGCCGACCTTGTTGTGCAGGCGCCCCGCGGTGTCGAGCAGCACGACGTCGCACTCGTTCTCCTGACCGGCCTTGACAGCGTCGAACGCGACGGCGGCCGGGTCGGCGCCCTCCTTCTCGGAGCGAACGGTGGGCACGCCGACGCGGGCGCCCCACGTCTCGAGCTGGTCGGCTGCGGCGGCACGGAACGTGTCGGCCGCGCCGAGGATGACGTCCTTGTCCTCGGCGACCAGAACGCGCGCGAGCTTGCCGACGGTCGTCGTCTTGCCCGTGCCGTTGACGCCGACGACGAGGACGACGGCGGGTCGATCGCCCACGCGGCTCGCCGCGATGCGGCGATCCATGTCGGGGCCGACCTGCGCGAGCAGTTCCTCGTGCAACCAGCCGGAGACGGTTTCCTCGTCCGTGGCACCGTGCACGGCGATGCGGCGTTTGAGGTTGTCGACGATCTGCGTCGTCGCCTCGACACCCAGGTCGGCCTGCAGCAACGTGTCCTCGACGTCCTCCCACGCCTCGTCGTCGAGGCTGCCGCCGGACAGCATGGCGAGCAGGCCCTTGCCGAGCGCAGTGTTCGAGCGCGACAGTCGCTCACGCAGGCGAACCATGCGCCCACGGGCCGACTCGGGGCGCTCGAGCGCAGCCGGTTCGGGCGCGGGCGTCTCGTCGACGACGTCAGCGGGCTCGACGACCTCGGGGGCGGGCGCTTCGTCGCGCGGTGCGTCGACGACGTCGGTCTGCGCGGGCTTCGCCGGGGCGGGCGCCGCCGACTTCGACGTGTCGATGCGCACACCCGAACTCGGCGTGTACTGCGTCTTCTTCGGTGGCGTGCGCGGAATCTCGACGGATTCCTCGCGCGCCGGAACCTTCGGAGCCTTGCGCGAACGGCCGCGGACGAAGGCCACGAGGCCCATGACGGCGGCGACGAGCGCTACGGCGACGACACCAAGAATTTCCCAGAGCTGATCCACGCCGCCATCATTGCAAACGGCACCGACAACCGCCCAACGAGGCGGCGACGGCACGCGTCAGCTGGGGAATCAGGAGCGGCGGATCCGACCGCCGCGCTCGGCCGCGCGCTCGCCGTCCTTGGCCGTCGCGGCGCGCGGGGCGGCTGGCGCGTGACCGACACGGAAGAGCTTCTCGCCACGCGTGGTGAGCACCGGACGGCCCGCCCGTCGCGCCGGCAGCGCGACGATGCCGACGACGAACGCCGCCAGAACGACGGTCAGCGTCATACCGAGCACGATCCAGAACACGAATCCTCCGAGGGGTGGGTGTGACGCGCGGATGGCACGTCGGGTGGGAGCGAGCGCATGAGGCCTGCTCCGCCATGATTGTCGCCGAACCGTCCTGACGGCGCCAGTCGACGCGCCTCAGGTGGCCCTCGTGTCGCACAACGGCCAGCGGCGCCGTCAGGACGCCTCGGCCGGCTCGGGTGCGACCCGCACGTCGGCGAGACGCTGTGAGACCACCGTCGTCACGCCGTCACCGCGCATCGTCACGCCGTAGAGGGCGTCGGCGACCTCCATCGTCCGCTTCTGGTGCGTGATGACGATGAGCTGGCTCGAGTCACGAAGCTCCTCGAACAGCGTGATGAGGCGGCCGAGGTTCGCGTCGTCGAGGGCCGCCTCGACCTCGTCCATGATGTAGAACGGGCTCGGGCGCGCCTTGAAGATCGACACGAGCAGCGCAACGGCGACGAGGGAGCGCTCGCCGCCGGAAAGCAGCGACAACCGCTTGATGCGTTTGCCCGGCGGGCGCGCTTCGACGTCGAGGCCCGTCGTCAGCATGTTCTCGGGGTCGGTCAGAACGAGCCGCCCTTCACCGCCGGGGAACAGGCGGGAGAAGACGCCTTCGAACTCGCGCGCCACGTCGTGGAACGCCTCGGTGAAGACCTGCTCGACACGCGCGTCGACCTCGCTGACGATGGACAGCAGGTCCTTCTTCGAGCCGCGCAGGTCGGCGAGCTGCTCGCTGAGGAACGTGTGCCGTTCCTCCAGGGCCGCGTACTCCTCGAGGGCCAGCGGATTGACCTTGCCGAGCTGCTTGAGGTCGCGTTCGGCCGTGCGCAGCCGCTTCTCCTCCAGGACCCGCTCGAACGGGCGGCTCGCGACTGGCTCAGGGCCGGTCGGGGGCCGCCGTCTGTGTCGTCGCACTCGCTCCCCTGCCCTGACGGAGCGCGTCCCGACGATGCCTGGGTGCCGGCTTTCTCGCCGGCGGTCATACCGGCGCCGGCCTCGAACAGCGTCACCGGCAGATGCGGCCCGAATTCTTCGACGAGGACATCAGGGTCGATGCCGAGTTCCTCGACCGCCCTCGTCTCCAGCGCCTCGATGCGCAGCCGCTGCTGAGCGCGCGCCATCTCGTCGCGGTGGACGGAGTCGGTGACCTCGCGCAGTTGGTCGCTGCATTCCTGCAGGCGGACGCGGGCGGTGCGCAACGCCCCGTCCCGAGTCGCCTTGCTTGCCTGCTCGGCGTCACGCGCCCGGGTCACCTCATCGCGCGCGCGACGCACCTGCTCGCGTGCCAGTTCGGCGGCCCGTTCGACGGCCTGCGCCAGGGCTGCGGCCTCCCGACGTCGGACGCGGCGCGCCTGCGCCCGTTCGCGCGCGGCGACCTCCGAGCGTGCGGCGGCCTCGAGGGATTCAGCGCGCCCAGCGATCGCGCGGACTCTTTCCTGAAGCGTGCGAAGCGTCAGACGTTGCTCGGTCTCCTGCTCGCGCGCCGTCGCGGCGAGCGTCGCCAGACGGTCTCGTTCGGCGACGGACGGTTCGCTCTCACCCGGTTCGGCCTGCGCCTCGTCGAGACGCATCTCGAGTTCCATGAGCTCTTCACGGTTCGCATCGAGCGCGACGCTCGCCTGCTCGATCGAGTCGTTGATGCGGTCACGCTCGTGGGAGGCCGCGGCGATCGCCTGATGGTGACGCGCGAGCGCCGCCATGAGTTCCTCGATGCGCGCGTCGTTCTCGGCGAGCGCCGCCGCAGCATCGTCCGCGGCGTCCTGCGCGGCCGCGAGTGGCTGCGTCAGGGCTTCCAGGGCGTTTTCTGCGTTCTGCTCGGCGTCGGCAGCGATCTCCGCGTCCCGGACGGCATGCTCGTGCGCCGCGCGCACCTCGAGGCGGGAGCGCCCAGGGCGGCCCCCGCCACGCACCGCGGTGGGTTCGTAGACGTCCCCGTCGAGGGTGACGGCCCACGCACCGGCGTGGACGAGCGTGAGCGCGCTGTCGGCGTCGGGAACGATCGCGAGTCGGTCGACGAGGACGTCGAACGCGCTCTGCATCGTCGCCGGTACGCTCGCGACGTCGCGCACCCAGACGGCACCCTCGGGAAGGGTCGGCCAGTCGTGGGTCGTGACGTCGTGCGGCGCGTCTCCCGCGACGAGGAGAGCGACGCGGCCGCCGTCCTGCGCTCGCAGGGCGGCCAGCAGAGCTGCGGCGTCGGTGTGGGAGTCGACGAGCAGGGCCTCGGCAGCCCACCCCAGAGCGAGCGAGACGCCGGCTTCGTGACCTGGCTCCACCTCGAGGCGGCTGACGACGTCGCCGAGCACGCCCGACGCTTCGGCGGGGAGGTTCTCGAGCCCCGCCGTGTCGGAACCGAGCATCTCATCGAGCGCCTGCGCGCGTGCGGCTGAGGCGCTGCGGCGTTGGGCTGAAGTATTGCGCTCGTCGCGCAGCACGCGACGACGTTCGAGCAGGGCAGCGTGATCCGCCCTCAGCTTCTCCGCGGCATCATTGAGCGCCGCTTCGGCGGCTTCCGCGTCGCGCAGCGCCTCCTCGAGAGGCGCCAGCTCCTCCTGGGCCTCGGCCACTCGCGTCGCGGACTCCCCGATGCTGGCGCGCAACCGCGCGAGTTCAGCCTCGCCTGCTTCCACGCGTGAACGCCGAACCTCGACCTGACCGTGAAGCTTGGCCAGACCCTCGCGTCGATCTGCGGCTGCCCGCGCGATCCGCACGAGTCGCTGCTGCTCGACCTGATGTTCACGTTCAGCCTTCTCGCGCACCTCGACGGCGGCGTCGAGCGCCTCCTGGGCTCGCTCGACCTTGGCCTGCAGCTCCAGCTCTTCCCCCCGGACCCGCTCGGCCTGACGCCGCAGCTGCTCGGGATCCCGGCCCGAACCGGGCGTCTCGTCCTGCGCCGCCGTCAGCGAGGTGGCTCGTTCCGCGGCGAGCCGGCGCGTCGAATCGAGTTTCTCCTCCACTGACGACAGCGCGTACCACTGCGACTGCAGCCGTTCGAGCACCGGAGCGCGGGCTGCCATCTCGGCCTCGATCTCCTCGACGCCGGCCTTCGCGGCGCGCACCGCGTCGTCGAGTTCGGCGCGACGCCGCACCATCGCCTGTTCGTCCGCGACGTCGGCCTCGAGCCGCGCGCGCTGCTGGACGAGGTCGTCGGCGAGCAGCCGCAGCCGTGCGTCACGCACCGTCATCTGGATGGCTTGCGCCCGACGCGCCGTCTCGGCCTGGCGCCCCAGCGGCCCGAGTTGGCGGCGAACCTCGGCCGTCAGGTCGGCGACGCGCGTGAGGTTGGCCTCCATGCCGTCGAGCTTGCGCAGCGCCTTCTCCTTGCGACGGCGGTGCTTGAGCACGCCGGCCGCTTCTTCGATGAACCCGCGACGTTCCTCGGGCGTCGCGCGCAGCACCGCGTCGAGCTGGCCCTGGCCGACGATGACGTGCATCTCCTTGCCGATGCCGGAGTCGCTCAGCAGCTCCTGGATGTCGAGCAGTCGGCACGGCGTGCGGTTGATCGCGTATTCGGAGCCGCCGCCGCGGAACATGGTGCGGCTGATCGTCACCTCGGTGTAGTCGATCGGCAGTGCGCCGTCTGAGTTGTCGATCGTCATCGTCACTTCGGCGCGCCCGAGCGGCTGGCGCCCGGAGGTGCCGGCGAAGATGACGTCGTCCATCTTGCCGCCGCGCAGGCTGCGGGCACTGCCCTCGCCCATGACCCAGGCGAGCGCGTCGACGACGTTGCTCTTGCCGGAACCGTTCGGACCGACGATGCAGGTGATGCCCGGTTCGAGGACGAGGTTCGTCGCCGACGCGAACGACTTGAACCCCTTGAGGGTCAGCGACTTGACGTACACGGCGCGCGGTTCAGGCCGTCGGCTGCGGCGCGCCGGCGGCGGCCGTGTCGCGCGCCGTGAGGACGAGCGGGCCCTCGGCGGTGATCGCGACGGTGTGCTCGGAGTGCGCGCCACGGGAACCGTCGACGCTGCGCAGCGTCCACCCGTCCCGGTCCTGGATGATCTGGTCGGTGCCCGCCATGAGCCAGGGCTCGATCGCGATGACGAGGCCAGGCTTGAGCTTGAGGCCGCGGCCTGCACGACCGTCGTTGGGCACGTGCGGTTCGCCGTGCATCGTGCGGCCGACGCCGTGGCCGCCGAACTGCGTGTTGACGCGGTATCCGGCGCCTGCGCAGACGTCGGCGATGGCGGCCGAGATGTCGCCGAGCTTGTTGCCGGGCTGCGCGGCCGCAATCCCTGCGGCGAGGGCTCGCTCGGTCGTGTCGATGAGGCGCAGGTCGGCCTCGCGCGGCGTGCCGACGACGAAGGAGATCGCCGAATCGCTCACCCAGCGGTCGAGTGATGCGGCGAAGTCGATGCTGAGCAGGTCGCCGTCCTTGAGGGCGTAGTCGTGCGGCAGGCCGTGCAGGACGGCGTCGTTGACGCTCGTGCACAGCACCTTGCCGAACGCGCTCGCGCCGAAGCTCGGGTGGTAGTCGATGTAGCACGACTCCCCACCGGCGTCGGTGATCATGCGGTGCGCCAGGGCGTCGAGTTCGAGCAGGTTGACGCCGACGTCGGCGGCCTCGCGCAGGGCGGTCAGGACGGATGCGACGAACGCCCCGGCGGGCTTCATCTCGTCGATCTCTCGGGGCGTACGCAGTTCGATCACCCGACTACGGTAGTGCAGCCCGCGCCCGGACACCGTCGAGCCTCGCGAAGCATCAGCGGTCGATCGTGTCGCGGCGGCCCGTCGCGACGACCAGGATGACGACTGCAGACGAACCCGCGTGCCGGTGGGGAGGGTGTGATCAGTGGTTCGTTTCATGGCCGGAGCTGAAACCGGAACGTCCACCACTCGCCTCCCCCGGTAGACCGGTGGGCGACTCTCACGGTCGGCAACCATGAGGTCGATCACCGCACCGTCAGCACGAACGAACCGATGGACAGGTGCGCGAACGTCGAGGGGCTCCTGGAGATCGAAGCCGATGCTCTGAACGGCCCGCGCGGCTTCGCCGTACGAACAAACCCTGATCTCCACCACCAGCCACGGCTTCGAGCGTGTCGAAGGGGTCGCAGAGCACGAGCACGCTCCTCGATCGCGCGGCCGGCGGCGGCGCTCACGCGAGCGTCCCCGAGCAGATACGTGTCGATGAGTGTGCGCGCGATGCGATCATCGCGCACGGGTCGTTCGACCACCCCGACTTTCCCGTTCACGTCTACGCGCACGTCTGAGGCGTACTCGAATTCATCGAGATCGACGACGCGACCGAAGCGCAGCCAGCTCCCCTTTCCGACGACACCGAGCTGATGCAGGTCAGCACGACTCGGGCCGATCGGGTCGATGTCCAGGGGGCATCGGACCGATACCTCGCCCACGATCCGAGTCCCCCACTCGCATGGGCGATCTGACGCGCCGTCATCCGGCGGAGCCGAGCCGTCAATCGTGACCTCTCGGATCCGCGGAGCTCAGCGGTAGCGCCCGACGTGAGAAGGTCGAGCGCCGCATTTCGGCCCGCCTCGTTCCACGTGCGCCCCGCGGGGCAGAGCGCTGCCAAGCTTGCGCTGCGCGATCATCGACAACGAGGGCACGTTCGACGCGGCGATGCGCAGAAAGGGACCCACCGACGACAGCAGCCTGCGCGGTTCGGATCGCACATCCGTGACGGCGCGCCACGTCGGCCAGCCATCTCCATGACACATCTCTTCGCGTATGCGCATATATGTGTCATCGGTTCACTCTGATGTAGATGCGCCATCCGGAGCGGAATTCGGTTGTCACCCGCGTGCACGAACTCGTACTTCGTCCATGTCCTCAAAGCATCCGTGGCCGCGTCATGTCGACGACGTCGTCCTGCGCGATCCCGTCGCTCGGGACGACGACATCATCGCCGGCTTCCGCAACGACCCCGCAGTCACACGATGGTTGATCGTGACCGAGGAAAGCCCGGAGAACTGCGACGCCGCTGGATGGGGGTCGCGGCGAGCGAGTCGGACTTCTCGCGCATCGCGGAGGTCGCCGGCATCGGAGCGCGTGCGGTGATCGACCCGTTGTTCAGGAACGGTCCATCGTCCGGGGCGGCTTCTGGCACGTCGGGCAGAAGTGCGACGAGCGGTTCATGAACTGCTCCCTGACGATCAGCGTGCCGCAGCGGCGGCACGGCTTGCCCTGCTGACCGTAGGCGTCGAGAGAGCGATCGAAGTAGCCGCTCGCACCGTTGACGTTGACGTAGAGCGCGTCGAAGCTGGTGCCGCCATGATCGAGCGCAGAACGCATGACGTCCTGCGCCGCCGTGAGCACGCCGATGAGCTGCGTCTTCGTCAGCATGCGCCCCGGGCGTCGACCGTGCACCTGCGCGCGCCACAGCGCCTCGTCGGCGTAGATGTTGCCGATACCGCTGACGATGCCCTGATCGAGCAGCATCCGCTTGATCGCGACATCCTTGCTGCGCATGAGCCGCGCGACGGCGCCCGCGTCGAACGCCTCCTCGAGCGGGTCAGGCGCGATGTGCGCGATCGACGCGGGCACCTCGCGCCCGTGCGCCACCGTCAGGTCGTCGAGGAACAACCCGCCGAACGTCCGTTGGTCGACGAAGCGCATCTGCTGGGCCGATCGTTCCGAGCGCGGCCTCTCCGATGCGTCAGTCACCCCCGGCGCATCCACCGCCTCACCCGAGCCAGCGCGCTCCCCCGACTTCCTGGGCGGCGAGAGCTTCACAGGCGCCGACAGGTCGAACACCGCGTGCGCATGCTTCTCCAGCGGCGAGTCGGCGCTCTCGACGAGCACCTGTCCACTCATGCCGAGGTGGATGACGAGGGCGTCGTCGGCCACCGCACCCTCGCGCCGGTCCAGCGGCACCGTCGCGTCCGCCGAGCCATCAGAACCGGGACCGGCGTCTTCGAACGTCACCCACAGGTACTTGCCGCGCCGTTGGGCCGACGCTACCCGTCGTCCGAGCAATGCGTCGGCCAGATGCTGCGGCCCCGGCAGGTGACGGCGTGCGACGCGCGAGCCCGTCACCCGGGACGAGACGAAGGCCCGGCCGACCACGTGGTCGTCCAGGCCTCGTCGTACGACTTCCACCTCGGGAAGCTCAGGCATGCGCGCCGTCCGTGACGGGGACCGCGCCCGCCTCGTCGCGTACGACGTCACCGCAGGCCGAACCGGCGTTCTTCGCCGCTTCGTCGCGCAGGCTCACCCACGCGTTCTCGGCGGCGATCATCTCGGCCGACTTCTTGTTGCGCCCCGTACCGACGCCGAGGGTGCGCCCGTCGACGACGACGGTCGCGGTGAAGACCTTGTCGTGATCCGGCCCTTCACCCTCGACGACGTACGTCGGCGCACCGAGGCCGGCCGCAGCGGTGGCCTCCTGCAGCGACGTCTTCCAGTCGAGCGCGGCACCCATCGTCGACGATCGGTTCATCAACGGATCGATGAGGTGGTGGACGATGCGTCGCCCCGCCTCGATGCCGCCCGAGAGGAACACCGTGCCGATGACGGCCTCCGTCGTGTCGGCGAGGATCGAATCCTTGTCGCGTCCACCCGTGGCGAGCTCGCCACGCCCGAGCAGCAGGTACTCCCCCAGCTCGAGACCGCGCGCGACCTCAGCGAGGGCCCGCGAGTTGACGACCGCCGCCCGCTGCTTCGCGAGGTGCCCCTCCGGCGCGTCGGGCTGATCCGTGTACAGCGTCTCGGTGACGACGAGGCCCAGCACGGCGTCGCCGAGGAACTCCTGGCGCTCGTTGTGCGGAATGCCGCCGTTCTCGTACGCGAACGAACGGTGGGTCAGGGCACGACGAAGCAGCGACTCGTCGACGTCCACACCCGAAACCTCAGAGAGGATCCGGACGAGGTCGCCGACGGGCCGCTGCGACACGTCAGCAGCTGACCGCTTCGAAGACTTCTTGCCCACGGTCTGCGAACGGCCGATCAGGCCTGGTGCTCGGTGCGCTCCGCTGCACCGTAGTGGCGGCCGTTGTACGTACCGCACGCCGGGCACGCCATGTGCGACTGCTTGTTGGCACCACACGCGGGGCACGCCTGCACGGCGACGGGCGTCGCCTTCCAGTTGGCTCGGCGCGAGCGGGTGTTGGCGCGGGACATCTTCCGCTTCGGGACAGCCACGTCAGTTCCTCTTCTCGTCTTCTGCCGATCCAGCCTCGGTCAGGTTGACCAGGGCCGACCAGCGGGGGTCGATAGCTTCGTGATGGTGATCGGGGTCGTCGTCGAGTCGTGCACCGCATTCGGAGCACAACCCGAGGCAGTCCTCGTGACACACCGGTTGGAACGGCAGGGTGGGCACCACAGCGTCCCGCAGCACGGGCTCGAGGTCGGCGTCGTCGCCGTCGAGCACATGCAGTTCGTCCTCATCATCGCCGCCTGCCACCTCACGGTGGTGCGCAGCACGATCGGCGTAGACGAACAGCTCCTGAAAGTGGACGTCGACCGGGTAGGTCACGTCCTCCAGGCACCGCACGCACGCGCCGGTTGCCGTCGCCTCGACCTCACCGGTGATGAGGACTCCTTCCATCACCGATTCGAGACGCAGGTCGAGCCCGACGGGCTGACCCTCCTCGATGCCGATGACGTCGGTACCGAAATCTGCCGGAGCCTCGACGTCGCGGTGGAGGCGCAGCGAATTTCCGGGTCGACGACCGAGCTCCCTGGTGTCGAGCACCAGCGGGCGGCGGGAATCAGCCTGGGTCATTACCTTGCACTCTTCGTCGGTCGAGAACTTCGAACATCTTTCGGCCACAGCGATGGCGTAGGCCGACGTGCAAGTCTACGCCGCGGGCGCGCACTCTCCCAAATCCCAGAATGTGCGGGCCTGCGCAGGTCAACGCGACGCGCCGACACGTTCGAGCAGCGGGCCGATGACGGGCTCCGGAACCATGCCCGTGACGTCGCCGCCGAGGCCCGCGACCTGCTTGATGAGCGAGCTCGACAGGTGATCCATGCCCGGGTTTCCGGGGATGAACACCGTCTCGAGACCCGACAGCGCGCGGTTCATCGTCGCCATCGGCGTCTCGTAGCTGAAGTCGGTCTCCCCGCGGAGCCCCTTGACGACGAGCGGTGCGCCCAGCTCACGGCACACGTCGACGAGCAGCGTGTTGGCGTAGGCCGCGGCACGGACGTTGTCGAGATGCGCGACCGAGCGCTCGATGAGGTCGACGCGCTCGTCGGCGCCGAATGTCCCCTGCTTGTCGGGGTTGTGCAGCACCGTGACGACGACGTCCTCGAACAGCGCCGCGCACCGCTCGATGACGTCGAGGTGCCCCAGCGTCAGCGGGTCGAACGAGCCGGGGCAGACGCACGTCGTCATGATGTGACCTTTGCGATGTCCTCGGGCGTACCGGTGACGACGATCTCGGGCACGACCTGATCGAGCGTCGCCACGACGGCCTGGACGTCGTCGGGCTCGGGCGCGTCGTCCTGGGCGAGCTCGGCGAACCACATCGTCGTCTCCCCGTAGACGCGCGGCTCCCAGGCCTCCAGGCGCGGGTGCCACGTCGGCTGCGGCGAACGCGACGAGCGTTCGACGACGACGAGAGCGCGCTCGGCGAGCCACTCCCGCTCGACGAGCAGGTCGATGGCCTGCCGCAGCTGCTCCTCGCTCACGCTGTACGGCGGGTCCATGAGCACGAGCGCGGCCTTGACGCTCGGCGGGCCCTCGAGGAACTTCTCGACGGCCTGCGTCACGACACGCACCGGCGAGAACCCGAGGTTGCGCACGTTCGTGCGGATGACGGTCGCGACGCGGCGGTCGACCTCGACGAACGTCGCGGACGCGGCGCCGCGGCTGAACGCCTCCAGCCCGAGCGCGCCGGAGCCCGCGTACAGGTCGAGCACGTCCGCGCCGAGCATCGCACCGAGATGCTCCAGCCGGGAGAACAGCGCCTCACGGACGCGGTCGGACGTCGGGCGGGTGCCCGCTCCGGGGGGCGTGTCGAGCCTGCGGCCTCCGGCGGAGCCGGCAATGATGCGCGTCATCAGCTTCTTTCCAGAAATTCGGCCTGCGACGCGTCCACGCGGGCATGCGCGGCCTGCGCCAGCAGGGGATGCTCGGTCAGAGACGGATCCGCTTCGACGATGGCGGCGGCCTCGGTGCGCGCGGCCTCGATGACGGCGAGATCGGACGCCTTCGTCAGCTCCAACCAGTCGAGAGACGATCGCCGTCCGCTCTGCGCGGCGCCGAGCACGTCTCCTTCCCGTCTCAAGTCTAGATCCAGATCGGCGATGGCGAATCCGTCGTTGGTCTCCGCGACGCGCCGCAGACGCTCGAGCGTGCCGGGGTTCTCGTTGCGTGTCACGAGCAGGCACAGCCCGCCGTGCTCGCCCCGCCCGACGCGTCCGCGCAACTGGTGCAGCTGCGACAGGCCGAACCGGTCCGCGTCGACGATGACGGTCATCGACGCGTTCGGCACGTCGACGCCCACCTCGATGACGGTCGTCGCGACGAGCACGTCGACCTCACCGGCGCCGAAGCGGCGCATGACGTCGTCCTTCTCCTCGGCGGGCAGCCGGCCGTGCATGAGATCGATCCGCAGCCCAGCGAGCGCAGGCAGGCGGCGCATCTCGTCGATGAGGTCGACGACGCCGATGGGGCGCGCCGCGGCATCGCCCTCCCCGGCGCCATGAGCGTCGGGCCCGTCGACGAGGCCCGGCGCGACCGGCTCGCTGCCGTCACCGATGCGTCCGGCGACGACGTAGACCTGACGCCCGGCGGCGCACTCCTCCGCGATGCGCTCCCACACCCGGTTCATCCACGACGCGACGTGCGTCGGCACGACGTGCGAGACGACCGGCGCACGCCCACGTGGCAGCTGACGAAGCGTGGAGACGTCGAGGTCGCCGAACGCCGTCATCGCGACGGTGCGCGGGATCGGCGTGGCCGTCATGACGAGCACGTGCGGCGGGCGGTGCGCCTTCGAGCTGAGCGCCGCGCGCTGCTCGACGCCGAAGCGGTGCTGCTCGTCGACGACGACGAGACCGAGGTCGGCGAACTCGACGTGCTTCTGCAGCAGCGCGTGCGTGCCGATGACGATGCCCGCCTCGCCCGAGACGATGTCGAGCAGCGCCTGCGCGCGCGCCGAGGCCGACATCGAGCCGGTGAGCAGCGTGACGCGGGTGCCGTCGTCCGCGCCGCCGAGGCGTCCGCGTTCGGCGAGCGGGCCGAGCATCGCGCGCATCGAGGCGGCGTGCTGGGCAGCGAGCACCTCCGTCGGCGCGAGCAGTGCGGCCTGCGCGCCCGAGTCGACGACGGCGAGCATGGCGCGCAACGCGACGAGCGTCTTGCCCGAACCGACCTCACCCTGCAACAAGCGGTGCATCGCGACAGGCTCGGCGAGATCGCGTGCGATCTGCTCCCCCACCTCGCGCTGGCCCTCGGTGAGCTCGAACGGCAACGTCGCATCGAAGCGTTCGAGCAGACCGCCGGGCTTCGCAACGCGCGGTGTCGACGGCTCGGAGCGCGCCTCGTGGCGCCGCTGGGCCAGCACGATCTGGGTGGTGAACGCCTCGTCGAACCGCAGCCGCTCACGCCCCGCCTGGACGTCGGCCATGCTCGCCGGCAGGTGCAGGCCGCGGTAGGCGCGGGTCGTCGTGACGAGACCGTGACGCGCGCGCAGCGGCTCGCCGAGGGGGTCGGGGATCTCGCCGAGCGCGTCGAGGACGGTGCTGATCGAGAGGGTGAGGTTGAGGTTGGTGATCTTCTCGACCTGCTTGTAGACCGGCACGAGGCTGCCCGGATACACGCTCATGTCGGCGTCGTCCATCAGCGTGTACTGCGGGTGCGACAGCTGAAGCTGCTTGTTGAACAGGCCGAGCTGGCCGCTGAACAGCGCGCGTTTGCCCGGGCGCAGGACGTTGTAGTGAGGCTGCGCACTGAAGAACGTGACGGCGGCGCGGCGGCCCTCGTCGTCGACGATGACGGCGTTCGCCATCGAACCCTTGCGCGTCTGCATGCGTCGTTGCGTCATCGTCTCGACGCGTGCGGTGAGCACGACGTGCTCGCCGAGTTCGAACTCGCCGAACGTGCTGCCGGCGTGCGCGTCGATGTAGCGGCGCGGGAAGTAGTCGAGAAGGTCGCGCACCGTCACGAGGTCACGCGCCTTCGCGAGCTTCTTCGCGCCGGATCCGAGGACGGCGAGCAGTGGCGAGTCGAGCGTCACCTCACCCATGGGTCACCTCCATGAGGACGAGCGAACCGGCATCGAGACGCAGGACGTCGATGCTGCCGCCGTCACCGACGCGCGTGCGAGCGAGCGACAGGAACTTCTGCGCGGCACTTTCGTCGGCGCCGGGCGCGAGGCACACGAGCACCGACTCGGCGCCGGGGAGATGGAGACGGGCCAGGTCGCGCGCGGCCCGCCACGAGTCGGCCCGCAGGAATTCGACGTCGTCACCGGGGTCGTCGTCCTCCCAGACGGCCGCTTGCTCGCCCTCCCAGTCACCGAACGGCGAGGCTGCATCGTCGAGTCGTTCGAGCAGCGCGAGGAGGTTGCTCGAGCGCGCGCCGTCACCGGCGTCGACGTCCGCGAGAACGTCACCGGCTGCGTGGCCCCACGGCGCTCCCGGCTCCCGCGAATCGCGCGTCTGCGCACCGAGGGCGAACGCGTAGGCGCGCACCGCCTCGTCGCGCGCGGCGACGAGCATGGGCTCACACCCCGGCAGCGGGCCGTCGAAATGCGTCATCGTGACGGCGCTGATCGTCGCGCGCTCACGCATGACGGAAACGGCCGTCAAGGGCTCGTCCGTGTGCAGGTGGACGCGATGCAGCCGTTCGTCGCCCGCGACGACAACCGAGTCGCCCCACCGCGCGAGCACGTCACGCAGCGCCGAGGCGCCCTCGTCGTCGAGGCCCTCGGCGATGCACACGACCTCGAAGGCCGGGCCACCCGCGGCGACGTGGCAGCCCGCGTCCTCCTCCAACGACGTCGTCCGACGCGCGTCGAGCCACGAGCGGGTGTTCGTCCGGGGCAGGCCCCCCGCACCCGAGGCGACGCGGTCGAGGGCATCGAGGACGAGCAGCAGACCCGCACCCCCGGCGTCGACGACGCGCGAACGCACGAGCGCCTCCAACTGTGCGGGTGTCGCGTCCAACGCCTCCTGCGCAGCCTGGTGTGCCGCCCGCGCCACCTCGGCGGCATCGGCCTCGCGTCCTGCGCCCGCGGCCTCGTCGACGCATCGACGGGCGGCGAGGGCCGCGGCCTGCGCGACCGACAGGATCGTGCCCTCCACCGGTTCGCCCACCGCGCCGCGGGCGCAGGCCGAGGCGGACCCGAGCGCCTCGGCGAGGCCCGGACCGTCGAGGCCGACCTCGAGGACGGCGGGATCGGCCAGCAGCACGCGGGCGAAACCGCGCACGTATTCGGAGAGGATGACGCCTGAGTTGCCCTGCGCCGCCCGCGTCATGCCGGTGACGAACGCCTTGGTGCGCGCACGCGGCGCGTCGTCCGAACCGGTCTGTGAGAGTGCGACGAAGCCCGCTTGGAGGCTGGCGCGCATGTTGGTGCCGGTGTCGCCGTCGGGCACGGGGAAGACGTTGAGCGCGTTGAGCGTCGACTCCGCCGACGACAGTTCGACGCGTGCGGAGACGAGGGCGCGGGCAAGGTCACGCGCGCTCAGGCGTTGCGTCATGTACCCTCCTGCCTCTCGCTCCGGCGACCGCCGCGGGCGTCTCCCGCGAGACGTGAATCATCATCGCGGCGTGTCACGAGTACCTTGGCACATGGGTCTGACAACCTCGGCAGGGCGGGGTGAAAAGCCGTACACGCCACTCCGGGCGAACGCCACACGCACGGCGAACCGGCGACGTTAGGGCGGCTCCGCATGCGGCGCGCCGCGTTCGACAGGCCGGCCTCCACGCACCCGAGCGCGGCGCCGTTTTGATCCCACCCGCTGCCTCCGGCTATGCTGTGCAGGTTGCCCCCATGACATCACGCGAATCATCTCGACGCTGCGGATCGATGGGGGCGAGCGAGACCGTCAGGTCTTGCGCGAAGCAACCGAAGGGCATCCGCCCGAAAACATCGACTTCAGGAGAAACCGTGGCTGCCACCTGCGACGTCTGCGGCAAGGGACCGGGCTTCGGTCACAACATCTCGCACTCCAACCGCCGCACGAAGCGTCGTTGGAACCCGAACATCCAGCGCGTTCGCGCCCTGGTCGGCGAGGCTGGCGTGACCCCGAAGCGTCTCAACGTCTGCACCTCCTGCCTCAAGGCAGGCAAGGTCAAGCGCTGATCTCGGCACTTGTTCGAAAAACCCGGCTTCGGCCGGGTTTTTTGTTGCCTGCTCGGCGCCCGCGAACCGACGAATCCCCGGCCTCCGAAGGAGACCGGGGATTCGTCGAACCAGGCCACGCGGATGCGCTCAGACCCCCGCACGGGGCGTTCAGTGTGCGGCGGGCTTGCCCTGACGCTCGGCGGCGGCCTTGTCGGCCTCCAGCTCGCGCTCGTCGACGACGATGGGGCGCGTCACGGCCCACGCGATGAGCGCGGCGCCGATGACGATGAGGCCGATGCCCGTCCACAGGTTGAGGTTGACGCCGTCGGCCTTCGCCTTGTCGGCGGTGCTCGTCGTGAAGCTCATGACGAGCAGGATGAGGCCGTAGAGCGCCATCAGCAGCCCGATGATGTTGCGGATGTCGAACAGGCCGGCGCCATGACGGGCCGAGTTGCCGGCCTTGGTCGTTGTCACCTCGTCCGCGCCGTCACGCCCGGTGTGCACGGCGTCGTCACGCCCGCGCGGGGCATCGTGCGCGTCGTTGATCGGTGTACTCATGATCGATGCCCCTTAGTGGAAGACGACGTTGAGGATGATGACGAGCAGCAGCGACAGGCCCGCGAGCTTCGTCGGCGACTTGAAGAACGACGTGTTCGTGTCTTCCTCGAAGTCCTCCTTCGGCGTCTCGCTGTAGACGAGACCGCGCAGGCTCTCCGCCGGTTTCGGCTGCGTCATGAGACTGACGATGACGCTTACGACGATGTCGACGACGAACGCCGTACCGGCCGCGACGAACGACGCGCCCTGACCACCGATGTGGATGACGTCCTGCGACAGATCGCCGAGCGCGTTCTCCGACAAGACGGCGACGACGAGCGCGCCGACCGTACCGGAGACGAGGCCGGCCCAACCGGCCGTCGGCGTCATGCGCTTCCAGAACATGCCGAGGATGAACGTCGCGAACAGCGGCGCGTTGAAGAAGCCGAACAGCGTCTGCAGGTAGTCCATCGCGTTCGAGTAACTTCGCGCCAGGAGGGACGTGCCGATCGCGATGACCGTCGCGACGACTGTCATGATGCGGCCGATCTTGATGTAGTACGCGTCGTCACGATCCTTGACGACGTACTCCTGCCAGATGTCGTAGCTGAACACCGTGTTGAACGCCGAGATGTTCGCGGCCATGCCGGCCATGAACGCGGCGAGCATGCCCGCGATGGCCACACCGAGAAGACCGTTCGGCAGCAGGTCGCTCATGAGGTACAGCAGGGAGTTGTTGTAGTCCGGGTTGCCGCCACTGGCCTTCGCCTTCGCGATCTCCGGCACGAGCGCGCCGGCGATGATGCCCGGGATGATGATGATGAACGGGATGAACATCTTCGGGAACGTGCCGATGATCGGCGCGCGACGCGCGGAGTTCATGTCCTTCGAGGCCATGACGCGCTGCACCTCGACGAAGTTCGTCGTCCAGTAACCGAACGACAGCACGAAGCCGAGACCGAAGACGATGCCGATGACGGACCACACCGAATCGGTGAAGCCGGTCAGCGAGTTGCCCGGCCACGACGACAGCTCGCCGTCCGTGCCCGCGGCCTTCATCTTGGCCTGCAGCCCGTCCCAACCGCCGACCTTGTGCAGGGCGGCGAGCGTCAACGGCAGCAGCGCCGCCACGATGACGAAGAACTGCAGCACCTCGTTGTAGATCGCGGCCGAGAGGCCACCGAGGGTGATGTAGCTCAGGACGATGACAGCGGCGACGATCGTCGAGACCGTCATGTCCCAGCCGAGCAGCATGTTGACGATCTTGGCGAGCAGGAACAGGTTGACGCCGGCGATGAGCACCTGCGCGAGCGCGAACGAGATCGCGTTGACGAGGTGGGCGCCCGTGCCGAAGCGACGCTTCATGAACTCAGGCACCGAGCGCACGCCCGAGCCGTAGTAGAACGGCATCATGACGATGGCGAGGAACAACATCGCCGGGATCGCGCCGATCCAGTAGTAGTGGAACGTCGGCATGCCCATCTTGGCGCCCGACGCGGACATGCCCATGATCTCCACCGCACCGAGGTTCGCGGAGATGAAGGCGAGGCCGGTGACCCAGGCGGGCAGGGATCGGCCGGACATGAAGAAGTCGATGCTGGAGCTCACCTGTCGGCGGGCCAACAGGCCGATGCCGAGCACGAACACGAAGTACAACGCGATGAGCACGTAGTCGACCGGCCCTGCGTCGAGGCGCAGAGCTGAGGAATCCATAGGCAGCAAGGCTGGCTCCCGGACAGTCGTGGAGGAAAGTGACCCCCGACGGTAACGCCAGACTCGCACCACGCGCCATGGTGAAGGGGCTCACAGTCGGAATCGAGACCTGTTTGCAATGTTCGGCGCCGCGCCCGTGTGGCGTCTCGCGGCTACGGCACGCGCGCTGCGCCGGCGCTGAGATGCTGGAGCGGCATGGGGCCCTCGACCCGGACGGCCGGCGCACGGCGCCCGCGTGACGAGCGAACGCCGTCACTCGGACGCCGAGGGGCGCGCCCGTTCGTAGTGCGACCAGCCGCGTTCGACGACGTCGACGCCGTCGAGCGTCACCGCGGCCCGCCGGCCGGACGTGCTTGCTGCGGGTGCGACGACGCGACCGATGACGTGCCAGCCCGGCGGCACCGCGTCGGCGTCGCAGGTGCCGAGCAGCGCGTGCTCCTCGCCGCTCGCGAGGACGCAGTCGAGCGCCCGATCCCCCAGCAGCGGCCGCAGCGGCGCCGCCATGCGTTCCAGCGCGGCGCGATCGAGTTCGATGTCGACGCCCGACGCCGCGGCCAGACGCGCCGCGTCCCGCCCCAACCCGTCGGAGACGTCCATCGCGACGCCCATCCCCGCGCTCACGGCCTCGTCGTCTGCATAGCGCGGCCGGGGTGCGCGATGGAACGTCACACACTCGCGTGCGACGGCTTCGGCCGCCCCGTTCGCGGCTGCGGGGGGCCCTGCACCCACGGCTGCGCGGGACGCGGCCTCGCCGTCTGTGGGGGGCACTCGGCGATCGTCTGCGCATGTGCGGAGCGCTTGGTTCGCGTCTGCGTCTGCGTCTGCGTGGGGAAATTCGTCAGCGACGGACGGGCCGGGATCACGACGGGCCGTCGCCCCCGCATCTCGTGGGGGCCAGGCCAACTCGCCGCTCAGAACGAGCAGACCGGCTTGCGAGCGTCCCAGCCGGTCGGAGACGACGACCACCTGGCCGGGCCGGGCGGCGGAGCGTGTCAGCGCCGGCGCGCCGGGGGCGAGTTCGCCGAGCGCGGTGACGGTGATGACGACGGTGCCTGCGGGCGCGCCCGACAGGTCGCCGCCGAGGGATCCGCAACCCGCGCGACGCAGTTCGTCAGCCATGCCGTCGGTGAGCTCGACGAGCCAGTCGACACGCGTGCGCTCCTCTGTGGCGAGCGCCACGACGACGCCGGTGGGCCGCGCGCCCATCGCGACGACGTCGGCGAGGTTCTGGGCAATCACCTTGACCCCGACGTCGTGGGCGCTCGACCAGTCGTCGCGCCAGTCGAGATCGAGCACCATCGAGTCGGTCGTGACGACGGCACGGCCCGTCGCGAGGGGCAGGACGGCCGCGTCGTCACCGGGCCCGATCTCGGCGTCGGCCGCCGCGAGGTGGGGGGTGATCGCCGCGAGCACGCAGGCCTCCCCGACGTCGGCGACGGTCGCCGCGTCGCCGCCGACCCGCGGTCTCCAGGTCGGTCTGAGCCACGAGGGGGTCGCGAGGTCGGTCACCACGCCATTCAATCAGCCGCTGCATCCTGACGACGGCGCGAACGCCCCGCGCAGCACATGGCGATCTTCGAAGCTGAAACCCCCATCAGGCAGGACCGCAGCTCGCAAGCACGCTCCCGCGAGCTGAAACACCGCCATGCGAAATCGTGGCCCCTCCGTGAGTTTCCGATCGTCAGAGCCGAAACACCGCCATGCAGAATCGCAGCTCTCAAGGACGTTCCCGCGAGCTGAAACTCTGTTAGGCGGGATTGCAACTCCCAAGCATCTTGGGTCCCCCGATCAGCCCCGGGCGCCGGTGCGGGTTGGATGGTTGCGGGCGGGGCAGGCGTGGGGTGGGCAGACGAGGGTTGGATAGCCTATGGGTCATGTCAGCACGCGTCGCTCTCACTCTCGCCGGTGCCGCAACGCTGGCGCTCACCGCATGCGGTGACTCGCCCGTCGCTGCGAAGCCTGCTGCGCAGGCGTCATCGTCCGAGTGCGCGGCTGTCGCGAAGTCGTGGCCCAAGACCGTCGCCGGGCTCGATTCTTACCCGAACTCAGCCGACTCCACGACCGTCCACGCCTGGGGCAAGAACGCCGACGACGCCCTCATCGCGCGCTGCGGCGTCACCTCACCCGGCCCGACGAGCGACGCCTGCTTCTCCGCGAACGACGTCGACTGGGTGCAGATCCCGGTCTCGGGCGGCACGCGGTACGTCACCTACGGTCGTGAGCCGGCGATCGAGGTGCTCGTCCCGTCGTCGGCGAACCTCGACGGCACGCTGCTCGCCGCGTTCGCCCCCGCGGCGAAGAAGATCGCTCAGGGTCCACACCGCTGTTCCTGACGGGCGGCGCCGATTCGGTTCGGCTCCGGTTCACCCCCCGACCCGGCCATCGTCGCCGCGTCACCACCCACAAGAGCCCCGGACTCCCCCACGGGACCCCGCGGACGCGGAGCTGCCGTCAGCGCAGACCGGTCTTGCGCTCGCGCGCCAACTCGATCAGGTCGGTGATGAGGTCGGTGTAGTCGAGGCCGCTCTCGCGCCACACGGCCGGGAACATCGACACGGGCGTGAAGCCGGGCAGGGTGTTGATCTCGTTGAGGAAGAGCGTGCCGTCGGCGGTGTAGAACCAGTCGACGCGCGCGAGGCCCTCGCAGCCGGCGGCGTCGAACGCCTTGATCGACAGCTCCTTGATACGCGCGGTGTCCTCGGCGCTGACATCGGCGGGGCACGCGAGGCGCAGCCCGTCGTCGTTGAGATACTTGGCCTCGAAGTCGTAGAAGGCGTGCTCGCCGATCTCCTCGATCTCACCGAGTTCGGACGCGCGCGGCAGGTCGCTGCCGTGGCCTTCGAGCACACCGCATTCGACCTCGCGGCCCACGATGCCGGCCTCGATGACAACCTTCGGGTCGCTCTCGCGCGCCAGTTCGATGGCGGCCTCGAGCTGGTCGCGCGAATCGACCTTCGAGATGCCGACCGACGAACCCGCGCGTGCCGGTTTGACGAAGACGGGGTAGCGCAGCGGTGCGACGCTCGCCATCGCGGCGTCCTTGTCGCGGCGCCACTGCTTGTCGGTGATGACGACGTAGGGGCCGACGGGCAGCCCGGCGGCCTCGAACACGATCTTCATCATGTGCTTGTCCATCATGACGGCCGACGCCGTGACGCCCGAGCCGACGTAGCGCAGGTCGGCGAGTTCGAGCAGGCCCTGCAGGGTGCCGTCCTCACCGAACGGCCCGTGCAGCAGCGGCAGGACGACGTCGACGGACGTCAGCGCCTGCGGGGTCTGCCCCGCGTCGAGCACGAGGATGTCGTGCTGGTCGGGCGACGGCGCGATGACGACCTCACGGCCGGCGTCGTTCGTCACCTCCGGCAGCTTCTTGCCCTGGATCGCGAGCGCCGACGGGTCGTCGGGCATGAGCACCCACTGGCCGGCCTTGCTGATGCCGATCGGCACGACGTCGTAGCGCTCACGGTCGATCGCGGCGAGAACGCCGGCGGCGGTGGCGCACGAGATGGCGTGCTCGGAGGAGCGCCCACCGAAGACGACGGCGACGCGGGTGCGGGGCTGCGAAGTGCTCATCGCGGCCAACAATAGCGCCCGCGCGCGGTCAGTCGCCGGACGCCACGGCGCGCGGTGGCGCCGCCGTGCCAGGGTGTTCGCATGGTTGCGCACGCCGATCGTCCCGCCCGCCCCCTCGCTGCTGCGACGCGCCTCGTCGGCGGTGGACGCCCTGCCCGCGCGCCGGGCGCGAGCGTCAGCCCGGAGCTCGCGCTCACCTCGACCTACGTGGCCGGCGCCGACCTCAACTACGCGCGGGTCGGCAACCCGACGTGGAGCGCGTTCGAGACGACCCTTGCCTCCCTCGAAGGTGACGCTTCGACGACCGCACTCGCCTTCGCCAGCGGCATGGGCGCCATCTCGGCCGCGCTGTCACTCCTGCCGCACGGCGGCCGTGTCATCGCGCCGCGACACTTCTACAACGGCACCTCGGCCGTCCTCGACACCTGGCACGAGGCCGGCCGCGCACACCTCACGCGCGTCGACCTCGCCGACGACGGCGCCCTCGACGCCGCCCTAGCTGCCGGGTGCGATCTCGTCTGGGTCGAGTCGCCGAGCAACCCGATGCTCGAGACGTGCGACGTCGCCGCCGTGACGCGCCGCGCCCACGCGGCGGGCGCGCTCGTCGTCGAGGACAACACGTTCAACACGCCGCTCGGGCGCCGTCCCCTCGACGACGGCGTCGACGTCGTCGTGCATTCGGTGACGAAGTACCTCGCGGGCCACAGCGACGTCCTGCTCGGCGCGGCGGTGACGAACGACGCCGACCTCGCCGCGCGGCTGCTCACAGCACGCACGCTGGGCGGCGCCATCCCCGGCCCGCAGGAGACGTGGCTCGCGCTGCGAGGCATGCGGACGCTGCACCTGCGCTGGGAGCGCGCCTGCGCGAACGCGGCGACGCTCGCTGCGCGATTGCGCGAGCACGACGACGTCGCACGCGTGCGCCACCCGGGAACGGGCGCGATGATCGCGCTCGAACTGCGCGGTGACGCAGACGCCGCACGCGCCGTCGAACAGCTCGTCGAGGTGTGGTTGCCCGCCACGAGCCTCGGTGGCGTGGAGTCGATGCTGGAGCGCCGCCGTCGACATGCGCTCGAACCGGCCAGCGTTCCGGAGAACCTGCTGCGCCTGTCGGTCGGGGTCGAGGACGTCGAGGATCTGTGGGCGGACCTCGACGACGCCCTGCGCCGGGCGCACGCCGCGCCAGCCGACTGACCCGGTCACGCGACTGCCCCGCCCAGGCTGCCCCGGCCGACACCCGAAACAACGGGCGCGCCTGGCCGGCCGTCAGACGCGTTCGCTCTTGCGCGAACGCGACATGAGGGCGCGCACCATCTCCTGCGGGCCCCACCCTTCGTAGAGGATGGCGTGCACGCCGTCGCAGATCGGCATGTCGACGTCGACGCTGCGTGCGAGTTCGACGATGGAGCGGCACGACTTGACGCCCTCGGCCGTCTGGCTGGCCTGTGCGGTCACCTCTTCGAGCGTCTGCCCCTCGCCGAGGGCCAGCCCGAAGGCATGGTTGCGCGACAGGCGCGAACTGCACGTCGCGGCCATGTCGCCCACACCGGCGAGACCGAGGAACGTCTGCGGGTCGGCGCCGAGCGCCGCGCCGAGGCGGGCCGTCTCTGCGAGACCGCGCGTCAGGAGCGTCGCCGTCGTGTTCTCACCGAGGCCCAGGCCGTGGGCCATGCCGACCGCGAGAGCGATGACGTTCTTCACCGCGCCCGCGATCTCCGTGCCGACGACGTCCGCGTTCGTGTAGGGGCGGAAGTACGGGGCGGCGCAGGCCTCCGCCACCTTGGCGCGCAGCCCGTGATGCGGCGCTGCAACGACGGCGGCGGCCGGCTGCTTCTGCGCGATCTCCTTCGCGAGGTTCGGCCCGGAGACGACGGCGACCTGCGCGAGCGGCACGCCGGCGACCTCCGCGATGACCTGGCTCATCCGCAGGTGCGTGCCGAGTTCGATGCCCTTCATGAGCGACACGAGCGGCGCGCCCTGCGGCAGCACGTCGCGCCACTGCTCGAGGTTGCCGCGCAGCGACTGCGAAGGGACGGCGAGGACGACGAGGTCGGCGCCCTCGAGCGCCTGCGCGGCGTCCGCCGTCGCGCTGATGCGCTCGGCGAGCTGCAGCTCGGGCAGGTAGGCGACGTTGCGGCGCTCGGTGTTGATCGCGTCAGCAGCCTCCGCACGGCGCGCCCACAGCGTGACGTCGGTGCCTGCGTCGGCCATGACGGCGGCGAACGCCGTGCCCCAGCTTCCGGCCCCCATGATTGCGGCGCTTGTCATCGTCTCGTCCTTTCGTGGAGTTCGGTGCGGCCGGACAGATCGGCGCTGTGAGGCAGGTCGGCGCGGGGGCCACTGGGACAGGTCGGCGCGTTCATCGCGTGCCTCGCGCGTCGGTCGGGCGCGAGACGGTGCGCGGGTTGTCGAGCGGCGGCGCGCCGGGTCGCTCGCCGCGGATCTCGCACAGCAGCTCGAGGATGGCGGCCATGAGGCGCCTGGTGGCCTCCGTCAGCACCTCGGTGTCGAGGTCGCGCCCGCGCAGGTCGTCGAGGTCGACCGGCTCGCCCGCGACGACAGTGACGTCATGACGACGCGTCAGCAGGTGCGGCACGACATGGCGGGCGCGACTGGTCGGCGGGATGATTCGTTCGGGCCCCCACATCGCGACCGTGACGAGCGGGGCGCCCGTCGTCAGCGCGATGCGCGCGGCGCCGGACTTGCCCGTCATCGGCCAGAACGCGCGATCCCGTGTCAGCGTGCCCTCCGGCAGCAGGCAGACGAGGCGGCCGGCCGCGACCGCGTCGACGGCTTCGACGAAGCTGTCCTTGGCCCGTGCGGTGCCGCGGTGGACGGGGATCTGCCCGGCGCGGCGCAGCAGCGGCCCGAGGACGGGGACGGCGAAGACCTCGGCCTTGCCGAGGAAGTGCGGCAGGCGACCCGCGCCGTAGAGGAGGAAGCGGCCGATGACGAACGGGTCGGAGTAGCTGAGGTGGTTCGCGGCGATGACGGCGCCGCCGGTTGCGGGAACGTGCTCGGCGCCTCGCCACGTCTCACGCAGCCACGGCGCCACCGCCGGGGCGACGGCGTTCGTGATGACGGAGACGACGGCGTTGCGCTCTCCCGCATCGAGCGAGATCTTCGCCATGGGCACCTCCTGTTCGTCTCGCACTCTAGTGGCACGACATGTCCAGGGCATTCGTCGCAGCGTTGCGATCCATCAGGCCGGGGCATCTGGCAGCATGGGAGGGATCGCTGTGAGAGGGTACGAGACCCGCGCACCTCGCCGTCACCGGTCCGAGCCGCCGAAGGAGCCGCCATGACCCATCACACGCAGGCCAGTGTCCACCGCTTCGACGAGGCGGCGTTCACAGGTGAGCTCATCACCGACGCCGGCCGGGTGCTGCCGTTCGACGCCGACGCCTTCGCGCGCAGCGGCCTGCGCACGCTGCGCGTGGGGCAGCGTCTCAACGTCGATCACGGGCCAGACGGAATCCGCCGGTTGTGGATCGAGGGCATCGGGACGGGCCAGCAGATCCGCTGACGCCGCCCGACGCGGTGCGTCTCAGCGCTCGACGCGCGCGCGACCACCGGCGTTGCCGGAGCGGGGCAGCTTCGACGGGTCGGCCGTGACGGCCTTGAAGTTCGTACCAGGGGTGAACTTGGGCACGGAGGTGGCACCGATGCGCACCGCTTCGCCGGTGCGCGGGTTGCGGCCCGTGCGGGCGGCGCGGTCGACGCGCTCGAACGTGCCGAATCCGGTGATCCCTACCTTGTTGCCGGCAGCGACCTCTCGGATGATGACGTCGACGACGGCCTCCACGGCCTCCAGTGCGGCCTTCTTGCTGCCGAGGCGCACCTCGAGGCGATCGACCAGGTCTGCCTTGTTCATCTTTCGTCCTACCCCTTCTCGTCCGTCCGTCACGGCTCGATCCCGTCCTGCGTCTCGACGTGGGCCAACGGTACAGAGTGGTTGCATCCCCGTCCATTGGGTGAAGTCTTCGTCGTCCGCCGTGCGGCGCCCACGCACCGAACACGCGTAGGCCGATCGTCATAGATCATCATGGCGGCCGCCCGACCATGTTGCGGCCGTGAGCGATTCGCAGACACCTCCCCGGGCGTCGCACCTCACACACGCGCGCCACGAGCGCGAGACCTCCCGCGCGGCGGTCAGCGCGATATCACCTATCGGACGAGCGTCGACGGCTTCCAACTCGGACGAGCGTCTTCGAACGCTTCGATGTCGTCCTCGTGACGCAGCGTCAGCGAGATGTCGTCGAGGCCCTCCATGAGGCGCCAGCGGATGTAGTCGTCGACAGCGAACGGCACGACGAGCTCCCCCGCGTGGATCGTGCGCGAGCCCAGGTCGACCGTGATCTGCGCGCCCGGTTCGTTGTCGAGGTACTTCCACAGCAGTTCGACGTCGCCCTGCTCGACCTGCGCTGTGAGCAGGCCGGCCTTGCCCGAGTTGCCGCGGAAGATGTCGGCGAAGCGCGAGCTGATGACGACGCGGAAGCCGTAGTCCATGAGTGCCCAGACGGCATGCTCGCGCGAGGAGCCCGTCCCGAAGTCGGGGCCTGCGACCAGGACCGAACCGTCGCGGTAGGCCTCGGTGTTGAGCACGAACGACGGGTCCTTGCGCCATGCGGAGAACAGCCCGTCCTCGAAGCCCGTGCGGGTGACGCGCTTGAGGTAGACGGCTGGAATGATCTGGTCGGTGTCGACGTTGCTGCGGCGCAGCGGCACCCCGACGCCGGTGTGGGTGGTGAACTTGTCCATCGATGTCTCCTGACGGCTCAGCGGGTCACAGATCGGCGGGCGAGGCAAGCGTGCCTGTGACGGCGGTCGCGGCGGCGACCTGTGGGCTGACGAGGTGCGTGCGTCCGCCCTTGCCCTGGCGCCCTTCGAAGTTGCGGTTCGAGGTCGACGCGCTGCGCTCCCCCGGCTCGAGCTGATCGGGGTTCATGCCGAGGCACATCGAGCAGCCGGGCAGGCGCCACTCGGCGCCGGCGTCGGTGAAGACGGCGTCGAGCCCCTCCGCCTCGGCGTCGAGACGCACCTTCGCCGAACCGGGCACGACGAGCATGCGCACGCTGTCGGCGACCTTGCGCCCGCGCAGCACGTCCGCCGCGGCGCGCAGATCCTCGAGACGCCCATTGGTGCAGGAACCGAGGAAGACGGTGTCGATCGCGATCTCCTTGAGCGGCTGACCGACGCTCAGCCCCATGTACTCGATGGCGCTCGCGGCGGCGTCCTTCTCCGAGTCGTCGCCCATCTGCTCGGGGTCGGGCACGGCCGCCGTCAGCGGCAGGCCCTGGCCCGGGTTGGTGCCCCAGGTGACGAACGGCGCGAGCTTCGCCGCGTCGATGACGACCTCGGCGTCGAACACCGCGTCGTCGTCGGTGCGCAGCTGCTTCCACGCCTCGACCGCGTCATCCCACTCGGCGCCCTGCGGCGCATGGGGGCGGCCTTCCAGGTAGTCGAACGTCGTCTGGTCGGGCGCCACCATGCCGGCGCGGGCGCCCGCCTCGATCGACATGTTGCAGATCGTCATGCGCGCTTCCATCGACAGCGCTTCGATCGCCTTGCCGCGGTACTCGAGGACGTAGCCCTGGCCGCCGCCGGTGCCGATCTCGGCGATGACGGCGAGGATGATGTCCTTCGCGCTGACGCCGTCCGGCAGGTCGCCCTCCAGGGTGATCGCCATCGTCTTGAACGGCTTGAGCGGCAGCGTCTGCGTCGCGAGGACGTGCTCGACCTCGCTCGTGCCGATGCCGAACGCGAGCGCGCCGAACGCACCGTGCGTCGAGGTGTGGCTGTCGCCGCAGACGATCGTCGCGCCGGGCTGGGTGAGGCCCAGCTGCGGGCCGATGATGTGGACGATGCCCTGCTCGGCGTCGCCCATCGGGAACAGGCGGATGCCGAACTCCTCGCAGTTGCGGCGCAGCGTCTCGACCTGGGTGCGGCTGACGAGGTCGGTGATCGGGCCCGGCGTCGTCGGGACGTTGTGGTCCTCGGTGGCGAGCGTGAGGTCGGTGCGACGCACGGTGCGCCCCGCGAGCCGCAGCCCGTCGAACGCCTGCGGGCTCGTGACCTCGTGGAGCAGGTGAAGGTCGATGTAGAGCAGGTCGGGCTCGCCCTCCGCGCTTCGCACGACGTGCTGCTGCCACACCTTCTCGGCCAACGTGGAACCCACGTCATCCTCCTTCGATCGACGGGTCGTCCGACCCACGAGACACCGTTCTGCGACAAGCGTTACCCTTTTACCGGCGGACCGGACTTGCGTCTCGGTTCATGAGACTGCAATATCAGTACATGGACAATTCAAGTGGCGTCGGAGTCCTCGACAAGGCTGCAGTCGTGCTCTCCGCCCTCGAGGCAGGGCCCTCCACCCTCGCCCAGCTCGTCGCAGCCACCGGCCTCGCTCGCCCGACCGCCCACCGCCTCGCGGTCGCGCTGGAGCATCACCGCCTCGTGGCCCGTGACATGCAGGGACGCTTCGTCCTCGGCCCCCGACTCGTCGAACTCGCCTCCGCCGCCGGTGAGGACCGCCTGCTCGCCGCCGCCGGGCCCGTCCTCGGCGCGCTGCGCGACCACACGAACGAGAGCGCCCAGCTCTTCCGCCGCCAGGGCGACCAGCGCATCTGCGTGGCGGCCGCCGATCGCCCGATGGGTCTGCGCGATTCCATCCCCGTCGGCGCGACGCTGTCGATGCAGGCCGGCTCCGCGGCCCAGGTGCTGCTCGCCTGGGAGGAGCCCGACCGTCTGCACCGTGGCCTGCAGGGCTCCAAGTTCACCGCGACGATGCTGTCCGGCGTGCGCCGCCGCGGATGGGCTCAGTCGGTGAGCGAGCGCGAGCAGGGCGTCGCGTCCGTCTCCGCGCCGGTGCGCTCGCCCAGCGGCCGCGTCATCGCCGCCGTGTCGATCTCCGGCCCCGTCGAGCGCGTCTCCCGTCAGCCCGGGCGGCTGCACGCCGCAACGGTCGTCGCCGGCGCCAACAAGCTGACGGAGGTGCTCGCGCGCGCCGCCGCGCAGCAGAAGAGCGTCGCACCACCCACGACGCGCTGATCCATCTCTGGCGACGATGCCCTGCCGCCCCTGACGGGGCGGCAGGGCATCGTCGCGCTTGGGCAGGTGCACGTGACCTGCGGCCGTCCGGTGGCGATTCCTGGATCGCGCATTCGAGCGCACGAATGGTCAGGACCCGAAAAAGGCCGGTCCGAGCCGAGACGGCGACAAAAAGAGAAGGCAAACAAGAAATCCCCACCGCATTTTTTGCGGTGAGGATTTCTTGTCTCGATGTAGCCCCGACGGGATTCGAACCCGCGCTACCGCCTTGAGAGGGCGGCGTGCTAGGCCACTACACAACGGGGCCATGGCCTGCTTCGTCAACCTTTCGGCCGTTCAGCAGCGAAGAAAACTCTAACTCATGCCATCGTTTTCCCGAAATCACTCTGTGAGCGCGTGACGCGGGCGTCACCTTCTGCACAAGCGATCTGCGCTGGGGTACCAGGACTCGAACCTAGAACAAATGAACCAGAATCATCCGTGTTGCCAATTACACCATACCCCAATGGGGATTGCAGTGATCGAACAGCACGCCTCGTGAGGCCTTCCGTTCGTTCCCCGAACCGAGTGACAACTTTACCGGAGGTTTCCCGGGACGACAAATCGACCGGCGCCCTGCCGCGCCGGCCCTGCCGCGCCGGCCCTGACGCATCCGTCAGGGCCGGCCGACAGGCGCGCCCCGGTCGATCACAAGCTCGCGCGCAGGTTCTTCAAGCGTTCCATCGTCGAGTGCTTGCCGAGGATCTCCATCGACTCGAACAGCGGCGGTGAGATGCGCTGACCGGACACGGCGGTGCGCAGCGGGCCGAAGGCGAACTTCGGCTTGATGCCCAGGCCGTCGACGACGGCCTCGCGCAACGCGGCCTCGATGCGCTCGTGCACCCACTCGATACCCGTGCCGTCAGGCTTGCCGAGCGAACCCGAGATGGGCTCGAGGGCCGCGATGGCGGCGTCTAGCACCTGCGCGGCGGTCTCCTTGAGCTGCGCGCGGGCGTCGTCCGCGATGGGCAGCTCGGCGTCGTCGGTGAAGAACGGTGCGACGAGCGGCGTCGCCTCCGACAGCAGGTTGATGCGCGTCTGGATCAGTTCGGCGACGAGGTTGAGGCGACCCAGCTGCGGCAGCGACGGCTGCTCCGGCAGCACGCCGTCCGCGACGAGGAACGGCAGGATACGCGCGGCGAAGTCGCGAGGCTCGAGCTCGCGGATGTAGTGACCGTTGAGCCAGTTCAGCTTGTCGAGGTTGAAGATCGGGCCGACGGTGTTGACCTTGCTCCACTCGAAGTTTTCGCTGAACTCCTCGAAGGTGAAAACCTCGCGCTCGGTGCCGTCCGCCTCGATGATCGGCGGGTAGCCGAGCAGCGCGAGGAAGTTGAGCAGCGCCTCCGGCAGGTAACCCTGCTCCTTGAACCACGTGAGGCGCGCCCACGGGCTCTTGCGCTTGGAGATCTTCGCCTTCTTCTCATCGCGCAGCAGCGGCATGTGGGCGAACTTCGGCGGCTCGAGGCCGAGGCCCTGGTAGAGCAGGATGTGCTTCGGCGTCGAGCTGATCCACTCCTCACCGCGCACGACGTGCGTGATGCCCATCTCGTGGTCGTCGACGACGACGGCGAGGTGGTACGTCGGGAAACCGTCGGCCTTCATGATGACCTGATCGTCCGGGCGGGGCGCCTTGACCTCGCCTCGGATGAGGTCGTCGAACACGAGCGGCGCGTCGTCGGGGATGAACATGCGCACGACGGGGTTCTCGCTGAAGCCGGGCTCGGCGGCGCGCTCCTCACGCGACTTGCCGTAGCACATACGGTCGTAGCCGGTCGGCAGCTTCTGCTTCTGCTGGAGCTCGCGCATCTCGGCGAGCCGCTCGCTCGTGCAGTAGCAGTAGTAGGCCTTGCCCTCGTCGATGAGCTTGTCGACGTACGGCTTGTACGTGTCGAGCCGCTCACTCTGACGGTACGGCGCGTACGGGCCGCCGACGTCGGGGCCCTCGTCCCAGTTCAGGTCGAGCCAGTGCAGCGTGTCGAAGATCTGCTGCTCGGAATCGGCCTGGAAGCGCGCCCGGTCGGTGTCCTCGATGCGCAGGACGAACTTTCCGCCCTGCTGACGCGCGAACGCAAGGTCGAACATCGCCATGTAGGCGGTGCCGACGTGCGGGTCACCCGTCGGCGACGGCGCGACGCGCAGACGGACGGCGCCGGGGCTCGTCTCGCCGGGCGTCGAGGGGGTGGGGGCTGAGGTGGCAGTCGAGTCGCTCATGATGTCTCCATCGTAGACGGCCGCTGCGCTGCGCCTCAGGCCTCGCGCATCACGGCGAGCGTCACCGATTCGGCGAGCCAGGTGAGGAAGTCGTAGTAGGCGGCCATGAGCTGTTCCTCGTCGCTCGGCACCTGCCCGCGCTCGACCTGTTCGACGAGTGCGTCGGCATCGGCATCGGTGCGCACGCCGAGGCGCTCGGCGAGCACGAGCCGCACGTCCGTCAGCGCCATCATCGTCGCGCGCGCCTCGGCCTCGTCGAGGACGACGTCGCGGGGTTCGCCGACGCTCATCGTCCGCGCGAGGTCGACGTTCGCACCCGCGCGCTCGAACGCCGTCATCGCCGTAGCGAGGTTACGCAGCTTGCGATCGCGCAAGGAGGCCTCGGTGAGGCGGCGGAACTCGGCGGCCGCGCCGTCATCGTCCTTGACACCGTCGGGCAGCAGCCGACGAAGCGCCGGGTCGCGTGGAGCCTCCCGGGCTCTCATCGAACGTCCGAGCGCCGCGAACAGCTCGTCCTCGTCGGTGACGCGCGGCGCGTCGGGTGCGTCGTCACTACCGTCGGAGAGCAGGACGCTCGTCTGATGCATGAGATCGACGACGACGGCGCGTTCGACGTCGTCGAGACGCCCGACGATGCGTCGCTCATCGGACGGGTCACGCCGGAATGCCTCGGCCATCAGCCCTCCTGCTCGTAGGTCGCCCACAGGCTGTAGCCGTGCATGGCGATCGTGTCGGCCTCGGCCTTCTCACGACTGCCCTTGCTGACGACGGCGCGGCCCTCGGTGTGCACCTGCATCATGAGCCGCTCGGCCTCCTCGCGGGAGTAGCCGAAGTAGTCCTGGAACACGAAGCTGACGTAGCTCATGAGGTTGACGGGGTCGTTCCACACGAGCGTCACCCACGCCCTCTCCCCCACGTCCTGAGGGTCGGGGTCGGCGAGCTGCTTGGCCAGTTGCTCGAAATCGATGCCTGGAGGCGCGATCGACACGTCAACCACCTTAGAGTTCGATACGTGACTTCCACCATCTCGGCCTCGACGGCCCTGCTCACCGACCACTACGAGCTCACGATGCTCCAGGCGGCGCTGCGCTCCGGTGCGGCCCACCGCAGGAGCGTCTTCGAGGTCTTCGCCCGCCGCCTGCCCGACGGCCGCCGCTTCGGCGTCGTCGCGGGCACGGGTCGTTTTCTCGAGGCGTTGAAAGAGTTCCGGTTCACCGAGGCCGAGATCGACGACCTGCGTCGACGCGCCGTCGTCGATGAGCCGACGCTCGAGTGGCTCGCCGACTACCGCTTCTCCGGTGACATCCACGGCTACGCCGAGGGTGAGTGCTACTTCCCGGGCTCGCCGCTCGTCGTCGTCGAGTCGACGTTCGCCGAGGGCGTCATCCTCGAGACGTTGATCCTGTCGATCCTCAACCACGACTCAGCCGTCGCCGCCGCCGCGTCGCGCATGGTGCTCGCCGCCGACGGCCGTCCGTGCATCGAGATGGGCTCGCGTCGCACGCACGAGGAGGCAGCGGTCGCAGCCGCGCGCGCCGCGTACATCACGGGGTTCGCGGCCTCCTCCAACCTCGAGGCGGGACGTCGCTACGACGTGCCGACGACGGGCACGTCGGCGCACGCGTTCACGCTGCTGCACGACGACGAGCGCGCCGCGTTCACCGCGCAGGTCGACTCGCTCGGCAAGGACACGACGCTGCTCGTCGACACCTACGACGTGAAGAACGCCGTCAAGATCGCCGTCGAGGTCGCGGGCCCCGAACTCGGTGGGGTGCGTCTGGATTCCGGCGACCTGCTCGTGCAGGCCCGCGAGGTGCGCGAGCAGCTCGACTCACTCGGTGCCACGGGCACGAAGATCGTCGTGACGAGCGACCTCGACGAGTACGCCATCGCCGCCCTCGCAGCCGGGCCGGTCGACGCGTACGGCGTCGGCACCTCCCTCGTCACCGGCTCCGGCGCGCCGACGGCCGGCATGGTCTACAAGCTCGTCCAGCACGCGGGCGACGACGGCCAGATGATCGACGTCGCGAAGAAGAGCAAGGACAAGATCTCCGTCGGCGGACGCAAGTGGGCGCTGCGTCGCCGAAACGCACAGGGAGTGGCCGAGGCCGAGATCATCGGCATCGGCGAGCAGCCGGTCGACGACGGCGACGACCGTGCGCTGCTCGTCCCGCTCGTCAGGAACGGCGAGGTCGTCGCGCCGACGGACGCCGCGAGCGCCCGCGCGGTGTACGAGCGTTCCCGCGCGGAATTGCCCGCAAAGGCGCGTCAGATGTCGCGCGGTGAGCCCGTCATCCCGACCCGGTACGAGGGTCCCGGCATGGGCGGGGTGACGCAGCGATGAGCGCGCCGAGCGCTGATGCTGGCACGCGCCGGGCACTGGTCGTCGTCGACGTGCAGAACGACTTCTGCGAGGGCGGTTCGCTCGCCGTGGCCGGGGGCGCCCAGGTCGCCGCGGCGATCGCCGACTACGTCGCGCTCGCCGATTACGACGTCGTCGTCGCGACGCAGGACTGGCACGTCGACCCCGGCGAGCACTGGAGCGAGACCCCCGACTTCAGCGACTCCTGGCCCGTGCACTGCCGCGCCGAGTCCGACGGCGCGGCGTTCCACGACGGATTCGCGACCGTCGTCGATCGGCTCGACGCGATCTTCCGCAAGGGCAGGTACGCCGCGGCCTACTCAGGATTCGAGGGAGCGCTCGCCGGTGGCGATGAGTCGCTCGCCTCCTGGTTGCGTGACGGGGGCGTCGGCAGCGTCGACGTCGTCGGCATCGCGACCGACCACTGCGTCCGCGCGACCGCGCTCGACGCCGTCCGCGAAGGCTTTGCCACGCGCGTGCTGCTCGGCATGACGGCCGGCGTCGCAGCCGACAGCACCGACGCGGCGCTCACGACCATGCGCGACGCGGGCGTCGAGCTCGTCGGTCAACCCGTCGTCGGCTGAGAACGCGGCCCACGTGCCGGGCCCGAAGATGGACGAGAATCGCCGATGTGGACGGGATTCGCCAAGGTGGACGAAAATCGCAGGTGGGGCGGGGTCAGCGGGTGCGGCGCACGACGCTGCGGGCCGCGAGGTCGTCGAGGCCCTGACGGAGGCGGTTGCTCAGCGCCCACAGCAGGATCGCGATCTGCAGCAGGCCCGCGATGCCGGCGAGCACGGCGACGAGCGACATCAGATCCGGCACGTACTTGATGAGAGCGCGCACGGCGCTGCGTGCCATCGGCAACTTCTGCGGCGAGCGGGGGTCGCCCTCCTCGATGGGCGCCACGCGAATGCCGAGCGCCGACTTGCCGAGTGTCGCACCACGCAGTGACGTCATCAGGGTGTCGTAGACGAATCCCGCCACGAACAGCGCGAGCGCCAACGCGAGCGGCGGTGACGTCAGGTCGTCGGGGAAGGCCGGCATCTGCCCACCGTTGCTCGCGGCGGTGCTCGCCTCGTCGATGAAGTCGCGGAACTCGTCGATCCACGAGTGCAGGAATGGCAGCATCGCGAGGGTGACGGGCACCCCGAAGATGATGCGGTCGAGGAAGTAGGCGAAGAAGCGGCGCCACACCCCCGACGGCTCCCCCGCGCTCGTTCCGAACGCCGTCGGGCGCTGATCATGAGCCCGCGGCTGCGGGACACCGAAGCGATGCTGCTGCTCCCCGCTGCCCTCGGGGCCCCAGTGAGCCGGATAGGTGCGCGGCTCGCCGTCACGGCGCGGCCGTGCGTCGACGTGCTGGACCGGGCGAGCCTCCCCGACGTGGTCGAGGCCCGGGCGCAGCTTCGGCATGGTGCGCTCGGTCCACAGGATGCCGTCCCAGTACCTCAGCTGGGTGGCGTCACGGGGGTCGTCGTACCAGCCCGACGAAACGGGCGCGTGCGGCTGCTCAGTCATGCGTCTACCCTATCCGCCCCGGCATGACGCGCCGGGGGCGATGAGCCGTGCGGATGAGCCAGGCAGGCAGTGCCTCGTACCGCACTGCATCCCACATGACACCCGCAGGCTGAGGGCCCCGCGGGCTGAGGGCCTCGCAGGCTCAGCGCCGACCGACGAACCAGCGACGGATCAACTCGATGCGTTCGCCGACCTGCTCGGAGGAGGCCTTGTCGAGCGTCGGCCCACCGCACTGCTGACGCAGATCGTTGTGGATGACGGCATGCGGCTGGCCGCTCTTGCGCGCGTACTGCGCGACGAGGCCGTTGAGCTCCTTGCGCTGCTTGGCGAGGGCACGGTGCGCGGCGACGGGTTCGTCGTCGTCGGTGCGTCGCGTGCGCCCGGCCTTGGCCTGCTTGGCCTGGCGTTCACGCAGCAGGCTCGCCATCTGATCGGGCTCGAGCAGACCGGGCAAGCCCAGGTATTCCTGCTCGTCCTCGCTGCCGACGTCACCGCCCATGCCCCACTGCTGCGCGTCGAACAGGACGTGGTCGAACTCGGCCTGCGACTCGAGCGCCTCGAAGGTGCCGTCGTCGGCGAGCATCCCGGAGGCCTTCTCCTCACGATTGGCCTCGGCGAGCAGCCCCTCCTCCTCGGACCACATGTTGTCCTCGGGGTTCTCCCCCGCGCGCTGCGGACGGTCGAGGGCGTGGTCGCGCTGCTCCTCGAGACGCGAGGCGTGCTCGAGGATGATCGGCACCGTCGGCAGGAACACCGACGCCGTCTCGCCGCGCTTGCGGGCGCGCACGAAGCGTCCGACGGCCTGGGCGAAGAACAGCGGCGTCGACGTCGAGGTCGCGTAGACGCCGACGCAAAGACGCGGCACGTCGACACCTTCGGAGACCATGCGGACGGCGACCATCCACCGCTCGCTGCTCTTGGCGAAGTCCTCGATCCGGGAGCTCGCGCCGGCGTCGTCGGAGAGCACGACGGTCGGTTTGGTGCCAGTGATCGCCTCGAGCGTGCGCGCGTAGGCGCGCGCGGCCGTCTGGTTCGAGGCGATGACGAGGCCGCCCGCGTCGGGCACGTGACGTCGCACCTCCGACAGACGCTTGTCGGCGGCCTGAAGCACGGACGGGATCCACGCGCCGTTCGGGTCGAGCGCGGTGCGCCAGGCGCCTGCAATGGCGTCCTTCGTCATCGGTGTGCCGAGACGCGCCGCGATCTCGTCGCCGGCCCGGGTGCGCCATCGCATGTTGCCGCCGTAGGCCATGAACAGCACGGGCCGGACGACGCCGTCGGCGAGCGCCTCGGCGTAGCCGTACGCATAGTCGCTCGCGGAGCGGCGGATGCCGGCGTCGTCGACCTCGTAGCGCACGAACGGGATGGGGCTCGTGTCGCTGCGGAAGGGGGTACCGGTGAGGCAGACGCGTCGCGCGGCGCCGTCGAATGCAGTGCGCAGTGCCTCGCCCCAGCTCTTGTTGTCGCCGCCGTGGTGCACCTCGTCGAGGATGACGAGCGTCGGCGTGCGCTCGGTGCGGATGCGGTGCACCTCGGGGTTGCTCGCGACGCCCTGGTAGGTGAGGGCGACCCCGTCGTAGTCGGACGCCTCATCGACCTGGCGGTTCGTGAACCTCGGGTCGATCTGGATGCCGACGCGCGCGGCCGCGTCGGCCCACTGCGTCTTGAGGTGCTCGGTCGGCGCGACGATCGTCACCTTCTTGACGATGCCGCGCCCCAGCAGCTCCGTCGCGAGGCGCAGCGCGAACGTCGTCTTACCGGCGCCGGGGGTTGCGACGGCGAGGAAATCGCGCGGATCGGTGTTCAGGTACCGCTCCAGCGCACCGGCCTGCCAGGCGCGCAGCTTGCCCGCGGTACCCCACGCGGCGCGCTCCGGGAAGGCGGGTGAGAGGTGCTCTGCAGCCGAGGTACTCATAGATCGAGCAGTCTACCGGCGCCGAACGAACTCCCCGACGTGGCCGCCGCCACCGACCGTCAGGCCGGCCGGAACGCGCGCGACAGCCCCACGAGGCCGAGGACCAGCACCATCGGGACGGCGAATCCGTAGCGCAGGGACGTGTCGCCGAGCACGTCCGTCCCCGTCAGCACGGCTCCGAGCAGGGCGCCGACGTAGTTGAACTGGTTGAAGCGCGCGATGACCGCGTCGCTGCCGGCCTGCGCGGACGCCGCGTCCGCCTCCGGGTGTGCGTCTCGGGCGAGGCGCACGGCCACCGAGTACGACAGCGGCGCGACGACGGCGAGACCGAGGTCAGCGACGCCCATTCCGACGAGCGCGAGCGCCGCGCCGTTCGCGAAGACGGCGAGTGCCAGGCCCGCGCACCCGATGACGCCCACCGCCGCAACGAGCGCCGCGGGGCCGAGCCGCGCCGTCAGCCAGTCGCCGCAGCTGCGGCTGAGCAGCGAGCACACGAGGTACGGCAGGGTGGCGACGGCGACGGCGACGGCGACGGCGACGAGCGAGGCCGGTGAGTCGAAGCTGTGGTGCGGGTAGGTAGGCGCCCACGTCGTCACGGCCGTGTCGACGATGTAGAACACGACGAGCGCGAGGCCGAGGGTGAGGATGCGCGCCAGGGCAGGCTGCGCGCGGCGGGGGCGTCGGCCCCGGATGTGATGGGCGCCGGTTCCGGCCGCACGTGCGGGACGTACGGCGCGAGCGTCGCGGCGGCGGTCAGGATCATGAGCACCGCGGCGGCGAGGGCGAAGCCCCAGCGATGCGTCGCGAGCGCGATGAGCGTGCCGAGGACGCCGCCGCGCGTCCAAGCCGCGTGGAACGTCGACATGAGCGGGCGCCCGTAACGGTGCTCGATGGCGACGGCCCGCATGTTGCACCCGGCGTCGACCAGGCCGAGGCCCAGGCCATACGCAGCCATCGCCGACGCCAGTGCGCCGACGCCGTGCGCGAGGTCGATGTGCGGCAGCGCGACGACGATGGCGGCGAAGCCGACGCGCAGGCTGCGCGTCGTGCCGCCGCGCGAGGCGAGGAACTCCCGCGCCACCGAACCGAGCCCCCGCGCACAGCACGAGCGCGATGGGGGCAGGCTGCCACCGCCGGAGCCCACTCGTCGCCGCTTCGTCGTTTCACCCAACAGGCTCCCAGCTGACGAGACGGGCTGGGTCGCGACGGCGCGTCGAAGGGTGTCGGAGGCGCGCCAGGCGACGGCGGAGGGTGGGGTGAGCACCACACCCTGGAGTTGGGTAGCGCTCAACCCACCATGCGGGGTGCCCGCGCGCCTAGGGTGGAGTCAGTCATGGACATCGAGCACTCGATGGCCCCAGCGGCGCGTCGCCGCTCGGTCCATCGAGGCCGCTCACCCCTGGCCGGGGCTCGCAGGGAAAGGACGAGAGTCATGGTTCGCACGAGAGCCCAACTCACCGATGCTCAACGCGAGAAGCTCAGCGCCGTCACTGCGGCGCGCGAGGCGCGTCTCGCCGCCGAAGCGGAGTACCGGCGAGCGGTCGCCGCCGCCGATCAGGCGAAGGTGACTAAGAGCGCCATTGCCGAGGCGGCCGGCGTCAGCGTCGAGGCCGTCCGCACGGTGCTCATCCGCATGGCCGAATCGCACGCGCCCGCAGTCGAGGTGCGTGAGCACCTGACGGGGGTGGACGGCGGCTCGGCGACGGCGTCCACCGCCGCGGGACCGGTCGTCACGGGCGCCGTCGGTGCGGCCCCGGTCACGGGCGACGTCAGGCAGCCTGTCGCGAAGGCGAGCTGACGCCCGTCGGCGTCACTCCCCGCCGTCCTGCGGCGGACGCAGGCCCTGGTAGATCTCCTTGCACGTCGGGCACACCGGAAACTTCTCCGGGTCGCGGCCCGGTACCCACACCTTGCCGCACAGCGCGGTGACGGGCTCGCCCGACAGCGCCGACTCCATGATCTTCTCCTTACGCACGTAGTGCGCGAAGCGCTCGTGATCGCCGGGCTCGGAGAGCTGGTGGTCGACCTGCTCTCGCTCCAGCACCGCCGTCGACGTGCCCGGACCTCCGAGGCCGCCCGGGCCGTCGGGCGCGCCGAGGGGCGATGACGGGTCGTCGATCGAAGAGTTCCACACAACCGGGTTCATGGGCGCCAGTGTAGGCGCGCCGCCCGCGGCGGGCCAGGGGGCAGCGAGCCGAGGCGTCAGGCGGCAGGGTCAGTTGAGCGTCGGGTCGTCGGGAAACGACGCCAGGAGGCACGTCGGCATGGGTTGGCGTGCGAGGACGCGCGCCCACAGCGTCTCGGGGTCGGCGTCGAACAGGTCGGCGATCTCGGGTTCGGCGCGCACCCACCACCCGTCAGCGAGTTCGACGTCGAGTTGGCCCGGCTGCCAGCCGCAGTTGCCGGCGAACACGCGCAGCCCCGACAGCTGCGGGGCGACGATCTCCGGCGGCGCGTCGAGGTCGACGACGGCGAGCGAACCGAACAGTCGCGTGGCGCCCACGACGTCACCGCGCCCCGGCACGCCCGCGAGCGCGACCGCCGTGTCGAGGCCGACGGGCCCGCCCTGGAAGAGACGATCGGGCGCCGAGCACGCGGACTGCCACCCCGGAAGGACCGAGTCGACACCGGCCTCGAGCGGTTCGGTGAGCACGACACCCTGGGCGCCGTCGTCACCGTGGTGGAGGACGAACACGACGCTACGGGTGAAGATGTCACCCTCATCGCGGTCGTGGGCACGAGGCACCGCGACGAGCAGTCGGCCGGTCAACGAGGTCACCCGTCCATTGTGGAACACGCCCGCCCCGAACGCGATGTTGCCCGGTGATCGGGGCACGGGGCCCCGGATCACCGGGCAACATCAGCGCAGATTCAGTCGGCGTCAGTCGCGGTTGCCGCGGTAGCCACCACGGTCGCCGCCGTAACCACCACGACCCCCCTGGCCGCCGCGACCACCGAAGCTCTGACGACGGTTCTCGCGCTCGAAACCACCGTCGATGTCGTCGCGGTAACCGCGCCCGCCACCGAAGCCGCGGTCGTCGCCGCCGCGTCCGCGGCCCTGGCCACGGTCGTCGCGGTCGTTGAAACGTCCACGACCACCGCGGTCGAAGCCGCCGCCACGGCCGTAACCGCCGCGCCCGCCGTCACGACCACCGCGGTCGTAACCACCTCGGCCACCGCGCTCGTAGCCGCGGCCGCCGCGACCACCACGGTCGTTGCGCGGCGCGAGGGTGCGACGCAGGTCGTCCTCGGAGATCGAACGGCCCTCGGGCGTCGAACCGCCCGCGGCGACGATCGCCTCGTCACCGGGGCGCGTGCGCACGAGGCTCACGTCGACGCCGGCGGAGTCGAGTAGGCGCTGCATCGAGCGACGCTGGTGCGGCAGCGCCAGGGTGATGACGGTGCCCTTCTCCCCCGCGCGCGCCGTGCGGCCGGCGCGGTGCAGGTAGTCCTTGTGGTCGGCCGGCGGGTCGACCTGGAGCACGACGCCGACCTCGTCGACGTGGATGCCGCGCGCCGCGACGTCCGTCGCGACGAGCACGGGCACACGCCCGTCCTTGAACGCCGACAGGACACGGTTGCGCTGACCCTGGTTGAGGCCACCGTGCAGCGCGGCAGCCATGACGCCCTGCTCGCGCAGCTCTGCGGCGACACGGTCGGCGCCCATCTTGGTGCGGACGAACACCACGGTGCGTCCCTCACGGTTCGCGACCTCGGCCGTCACGACCTTCTTGTCGCGCGGCTCGATGAGCAGCGCGTGGTGCTCCATCGTCGTGACGGTGGCGGTGCCGTCGTCCGTCGAGTGCGTCACCGGGTCGACGAGGTACTTGTCGACGACGGTGTCGATGCCACGGTCGAGCGTCGCGGAGAACAGCAGGCGCTGGCCGCCTTCGGGCACGAGGTCGAGGATCTCGGTGATGGCCTCGAGGAAGCCCATCTCGGCCATGTGGTCGGCCTCGTCGAGCACGGCGATCTCGACACGGCTCAGGTCGGCCGCGCCACGCTCGATGAGGTCGGACAGGCGACCCGGCGTGGCGATGAGGACGTCGACGCCGCGCTCCAGCGCGGACAGCTGCGGCTCGTACGGCATACCACCGGCGACGAGCTTGTGCTTGAGACCGACGACGTGGACGAGCGGCTGCAGCGCATCGCTCACCTGCATCGCGAGTTCACGCGTCGGCACGAGGACGATGGCGCGCGGCTGGTGCGCGCGAGCCTTGCCGCCCTCGGCGAGACGCGCCAGCATCGGCAGACCGAAGCCGAGCGTCTTGCCCGAACCCGTGCGACCGCGGCCGAGGACGTCCTTGCCGGCCATCGCGTCGGGAATCGTCGCAGCCTGGATCGGGAACGGCTTCGTGATGCCGTCACGCGCCATGCGCTCGACGAGCGCCTCGGGCAGCCCGAGCTCGGTGAACGTCATGATGACGCTCTCGTCGATCTCGTCCGACTCGCTCTCGTCGAAGCCCGCGTGCTCGCCGTCGGCCGTGCCCGCGGTGGCGTTCGTGGCGTCGGCGGGGTCGGTGTTCTCCGCGTCGGTGTTGTCGGCGACAGAGTTGGTCGTGTCGGAGTCGGCGGCGTCAGCACCGTCGCGCTCGGCGTCCGTGGCGTCGGCGGTGGGAGCGTCGTCGACGCGGACGTCACCCTCGACGTGGACGCGCCCGTCGGGGTTCTGTTCGCCGACGACGTCGACGTTCTCGCGCTGGATGTTCTCGCTCGTGGCCGCGTCGGCCTCGACGGTGGTCGCCGCGACGTCGGCGTTCGCCGCCGTCACGTTCTCGACCTGCGCGTCCTCGACGCGGGACTCGTCACGCACGGGGGCGTCGTCGAACGAGCGGTCGGGGCGCCCGAAGCGCTTCTCGCGGTCGAAACCGCCCTCACGGCGCTCGTCGCGGCGCTGGAAGCCGCCGTCACGGCGGTCGCCACGGTTGAAACCGCCGCGGTCGTCTCGACGCTGGAAGCCACCCTCGCGACGGTCGTTGTCACGGTTGAAACCACCGCGCCGGTCGTCACGGCCCTGGTAGCCACCACGACGGTCATCACGGTTGAAACCACCGCGGTCATCGCGACGCTGGAAGCCGCCCTCGCGACGGTCGTCGCCGCCACGGTTGAAACCACCGCGGTCATCGCGACGCTGGAAGCCACCCTCGCGACGGTCGTCGCGGCCCCCGAAACCACCACGACGGTCGTCGCCACCGCGGTTGAAACCGCCACGGCGGTCGTCGCCGCGGAAGCCGCCCTCACGTCGGTCGTTGTCGCGGTTGAAACCACCACGACGGTCATCACCGCCGCGGAAACCGCCCTCACGGCGGTCGTTGTCACGGCTGAAACCACCACGGCGATCATCACGGCCCTGGAAGCCGCCACGGCGCTCGTCGCTACCGCGGTTGAAACCACCACGACGGTCATCACCGCCACGGAAACCGCCCTCACGACGGTCGTTGTCACGGTTGAAGCCACCGCGTCGCTCATCGCGGCCGCGGAAACCACCGTCACGGCGGTCGTCACGGGCCTGGAAGCCGCCACGACGCTCGTCACCGCCACGGAAACCGCCCTCACGACGGTCGTTGTCACGGCTGAAACCGCCGCGTCGCTCGTCGCGTCCGCCCGCGCCGCCGTCGCGGCGTCCTCCGAAGTCGCGGCCGCCGGAGCGGTCCTGGCCGCGCTTGGCGCCGGCCTTGTCGGCGTGCGACCAGCGCGGCTTCTTGCCGTTGTTGTTGTTCGTCGAAGACATGGGTGTGAACCTCTCGGTCGAGAGCACCGAAGGCGAGCACGCCAGAGAGCCCGTGGAGCACGTGGGCTGGAAGGATTGCGTACTGGGTGGATCGGCGCTGTTGCGTGGGATCTCGGCGCTCACATGACGGCGTCACATCGTGGGTGACGCTCAGAGAACGGGCCTACTCTCACCACCACGTGCCGCCACAGGGAGTAGCTGCGGGCACGCTCAAACCGAAAGCAAACCTACTGAACGCAAGATCAATGGTCCCCCGAGTCTACGTCACGCCCGGCGGCGAAGCAGACGCGTCAACCCCCACGCCAGGATGATTCCTGTCACATCGGCGAGTGCGTCGCGCCAGTCCGCGTCGCGCTCCACGACGTCCGTGCCCTGGATCAGTTCGGAGATCGGCGCATAGAACGCGAGCATGAGCGCCACCCATCGCCACCGTCCGAGCAGTGCCAGGAGGGCGGGTCCGCCGAACATGCAGGCGTGGACCACCTTGTCGGCGTGGGGGAACAGCTCACCTTCTGCCCCGCTCGAATGGAACACGTACAGGAGGTACGTCTGCAGTGCGAGGGCGAGCACGAGCAGCGCGCGGCAGGCGCGGAGGAGGCGGGAGTCGGAAGGGGGCATCCCGTGCAGTATCGCACCGCGCACGTCCGGCGCCCTCTCGGCGGGTTCTCAGGCTGTCGGCATAGCTTCGAGCGGCTGCGACGAGGCAGCCCCTCGTCCAAGGAGCTCTCATGACGGTGCGCTTCGATCACGCCGCCCACGTCGCGACGGTGTGGCTGCCGCAGCTGTCCCCCACCCACGTGACGGTCGTCTCGACGCTTGCCGCGCTCGCGTTCTGCGCCGTGCTGATCGGCGCGATCGCGTGGATGTTCGCGTCGATGTGCCTGGAGCGGGCCCACCCGTGGCGCTTCGGCGTGATCGCGGCGCTCGCCGTCGTCGCGCTCGTGGCGGCGGTGCCGTCGATGCGTCATCGCGTGGCGGGCTCGGCGCCCATCGCGTCGGCCACGGCGACGATCGAGCGCGCCGACGCGTTGAGCGCGGCGCGTGCCGCCGCCGTCCCCGAGAAGGACTGGCGCCCGGAGGCGAAGGCCGTCGCCGCGCCGGCCTCGAGTGACGTGACGTGGTCGCCCGATGACCTGCACGCCCTCAGCGTCGCCGCGCAGAAGAAGAACGGGCTGACGGAGACGTACGCGCGAAGCCGTATCGAGGTCGACTCGATCGGCCAGGAAACCGCGACGATCGCCGCGCACGGCACGACCTACCTGACGAAGGACGACAAGCGCGTCCGCTGCGTCGCACGCGTCAAGAACGTCGTGAAGAACAACGTCGGCCAGCCGCTGTCCGCCGAGCTCGACCAGGTGGTCTGTGCCCCGGCGGCCTGAGGACACTGCGTTCTGCTGCCTCATCGCACCGTCGAACCCGTCGCGCACGACGCGATCGCGGTGCGGCTGAATGCCGTGGCGCCCGCGCCACCGCCTCGAGGTGAGCCAGGTCGAGCATCTTGGGCACGCGTGCGCTCTCGCTCATCACGACTCCGTCGCGCACGAAGCGAAGTGTGCCTATCCGTAGCCGGTCGCTCACGGCGAGAAGGATGTCGACTGCGTCAGGCACACCCCTGCCGTCGGCCTGCCACGTCCGTTCGATGATCTGCCGGCATCACCGAGCAGGTGCGCTGTCCGAGGAGACCTACGGCAGGGCCCCCTTCTCGGTATATGTCACCTGAGGCGCACTGCCTGCCAGCACGGGCAGCGCCGGCGACCGCGAGTAGCGGTACTCAGCGCTCGCCCACGACTCCTCATGGCGAAAAGTGCCACCGCTTCGTGGATGCGGATACCACGTCCCGACCGTCATGTCCTCACCGTCGACCGACGTCGAGACGCTGATGGCGGCGCCGCTCATTTCTCAATCCTTCAGCTGCGCAAAGCTGGCCAGAGCCCTCCCGCGTGCGTACTGGTAGGGATCGGTGGACGCCACGAGCTCGTCCATGGGCGATCTATTGATCGAGAAGTCGGGCGGGACGGCCATCACCCGGCCGGGTTTGTCGCGATCTATGACGCCGATCGTGCAGCGGTGGCTCGGCACCGGCGAGTGGTACGCGCCGGACCGCACGACGTGCAAGAGCCCGCCGTCATCCCTCGAAAGGGATGACGGCGGGCTCCGTGCCACACGGGTCACGCAGCAGCCTGATTCACGCTGCGTGACGAGTTCTGCGAACAGCCGCTCGGCCTCGCGACCGATGCATGGAGGTGGTGGAGATGGGGGGAATTGAACCCCCGTCCATCGACGGCGATCCAGGGCTTCTCCGGGCGCAGTCATCCTGCGGATTTTTCTCGGCCCCGCGGCAAGGAATGACACATTCCGCGACAGGCCCAGTCGAGTGAGAGTCCCACAACGCCCCTCGACAAGACGTTGCAGCAAGTTCTCTAGCTGATGCCAGACACTGAGTCGAGAACTAGCTCAGGCTGACAGACTTCGGGCTCGCTCAGGCGGCGAGGGCGAAGTCGGTGCGCTTGGAATCGGCACCTATAAGTTTGCAGAGAGCGTTAACGAGATAACTCTGCATCCTCGGCCCGCTTCCCCTGGGACGGCGACCGATGTCGAAACCGATCATCCCCATGGAAACTGTTCGCTCTGTGGAGTTGTGCTGACTGACGAATCAGCGTCCGTCAGTCTAGCGGTTCAACAGCGAAGGACGCGAGCGCATTCCCACGCGCTGCGCCTCCTGCCGTGTCGCGCGCCACACGAGGATCGCTTGGCGCCTCACCCAGAGGGGTCTATCGTTGTTCCTCGGTCGTTGCATCTTCAATCACCTCGCCGCACGGGCACGTTGCGTCGCGCCACGGCCGATCCCATCCCGACGAACGGCGGCCAACGCGCGGCTGCACTCCCCCAGAGCAGCGCCCGATCGCCCTGCTGCCCGCGTTCGATCCCGCGCGCATCACACTCCGTCGGTCCCTCGCCGGCCTCTCCCCCACGCCTGCCCCGGCCCCTCAAAGGCGCCAACTCGAGAAAGGAGGGGCTGATGTCGACTGCTGCTGTCAGCACTCACGGCCCCGACGCACCCGTGGAGTCATCCACCGACAACCCCGCGAAGCCCAACCTCAGCCTCGCGCTCTTCGTGATCGCCTGCGCCCAGCTCATGATCGTGCTCGATGGGACGGTCGTGAACATCGCACTACCCCACATCCAGACCGATCTGCACTTCAGCCAGTCCGGCCTTCAGTGGGTCGTCACCTCCTACGCGCTGGCTCTCGGTTCGCTCCTGCTGCTGGGCGGGCGCCTCGGCGACATCTTCGGACGCCGCCGCATGTTCACCGTCGGCATCGCCGTGTTCGCTCTCGCCTCGCTGCTCGGCGGCATCGCGCCCAACCCCACCCTCCTGCTCGCCGCGCGCGTGCTCCAGGGTGCCGGTGCGGCGCTGGCTCAGCCGGCGGCACTGGCCCTCGTCAACACGACGATCCCGCCCGGCAAGGAGCGCAACCGCGCCATGGGTGTCTACGCCGCGATGTCCGGCGCCGGTGCAGCGATCGGCCTCATCCTCGGCGGCGTGCTGACCGAGATCGACTGGCGCTGGACGATGCTCATCAACGTGCCCATCGGCATCGCCGTCGCCGTGCTCGCACCCCGCGTGCTCGTCGAATCCGACGGTCACGAGGGCACCCTCGACATCATCGGCGCCGTCACGGCGACCGCAGGTCTGTTCGGCATCGTCTACGGCCTGTCCAACGCCGCGTCCCACTCGTGGGGCGACACCTGGACCCTCGTGCCGCTGATCGTGGGCACCCTGCTCGTCATCGCGTTCGCTGCCATCGAGAGCCGCACCGAGCACGCCCTGCTGCCGATGCGCATCCTCGCCGACCGCACGCGAGGCACCGCCATCCTCGCGATGCTCATCATGGGTGCCGCGATGTTCGCGATGTTCTTCTTCCTCGGCCTGTACATCCAGCAGGTGCTCGGTTATTCGCCGGTCAAGTCCGGTTTCGCGTTCCTGCCGTTCAGCCTCGGCATCGTCATCGCCGCGGGCCTTTCGCAGAACCTCGTCACGCGCATCAAGCCGCGCTACCTCTCGGGCTTCGGCGGCCTGCTCGCAGCAGCGGGCATGTGGTCGTTCACCCAGCTCGACACGCACTCGAGCTACGCGACGCACCTGCTGCCCGGCATCTTCGTCATGGCCCTCGGCATGGGCTTCGTCTTCATCCCGATGACGCTCGCCGCCTCCCACGGCGTCGAAGCGAAGGACTCGGGGGCCGCCGCCTCCGCGCTCAACACCGCGCAGCAGATCGGTGGTTCGATCGGTCTCGCGGCTCTCACCACGGTGTATTCGCACTATGCGACGCAGCGTGCCGACGAGCTCAAGGCCGCCGCCGCTGCCGCGATGGCGAAGGTGCCGACGTCGGTGCAGGGAACGGCTGAGTTCAAGTCGAAAATGCAGGCCCAGCAGGCAGCCGGAGCGCTCGACGTGCAGACCTTCGCCTCGACGCACGGGTTCTGGGTGGCCTCCGGCATGCTTCTCGTCGGAGCCCTGCTCATCCTGATCTTCATCACGATTCGCAGCGACGAACTGCAGACCGACGGGGCAGCGCCCACCGCGCACGTGGGCTGACGCGGTCGCTTCAGCTTGCACACCCTCGCCTCTGGGCGGGCTCGACCCGGCGTCGGGCCCGCCCAGAGGCTTTTCTCACGTCCGGTGTGGTGCGAGACACGCGTGTGTTGCCAACTGTTCGCTATTGGTCGGTTTTGCCGCGAAGCTCTGCGGTTTTCAGCGCTGAGCGACCGGTAGTGTCAGCACCAACTGCGCCGCCGCGGCGCCCCACCCCGAACGGAGATGTGCATGTTCCGCAAGGTCCTGGTCGCCAACCGAGGCGAGATCGCCGTGCGCGCGTTCCGCGCCGCCACCGAGCTGGGCGCCACCACCGTCGCCGTCTTCCCCCACGAGGACCGCGGCAGCGAGCATCGCCTCAAGGCCGACGAGGCCTACCAGATCGGCGAGGTCGGCCACCCCGTGCGCGCCTACCTCGACGTCGACGAGATCATCCGCGTCGCCCGCGAATCGGGCGCCGACGCGATCTACCCCGGCTACGGCTTCCTGTCCGAGAACCCGCTGCTCGCCGAGGCGTGCGCCGACGCCGGCATCACCTTCATCGGCCCCAAGCCCGACGTGCTGCACATGACGGGCAACAAGGCGACGGCCATCGCCGCCGCCAAGCGCGCCGGCCTGCCGACGCTGCGCAGCGTGCCGCCGTCGTCCGACATCGACGAACTCGTCAAGGGCGCCGACGACATCGGCTACCCCGTCTTCGTCAAGGCCGTCGCCGGCGGCGGCGGGCGCGGCATGCGTCGCGTCGAGAAGCCCGAGGCGCTGCGCGAGAACCTCGAGGCCGCGATGCGCGAAGCCGAATCCGCCTTCGGTGACGCGACCTGCTTCATCGAGGAAGCCGTCGTCGACCCGCGCCACATCGAGGTGCAGATCCTCGCCGACGGTGAGGGCGGCGTCGTCCACCTCTTCGAACGCGACTGCTCCGTGCAGCGACGCCACCAGAAGGTCGTCGAGATCGCGCCGGCACCGAACCTCTCCCCCGAACTGCGCGAACGCATGTGCGCCGACGCCGTCGCCTTCGCGAAGGAGATCGGCTACTCGTGCGCCGGCACCGTCGAGTTCCTGCTCGACACCCGCGGCCGCTACGTGTTCATCGAGATGAACCCGCGCATCCAGGTGGAGCACACCGTCACCGAGGAGGTCACCGACGTCGACCTCGTCGCCGCGCAGATGCGCATCGCCTCCGGCGACACCCTCGACGACCTCGGCCTCGCTCAGGAGAACATCCACCTGCGCGGCGCGGCGCTGCAGTGCCGCATCACGACCGAGGACCCGGCCAACGGCTTCCGCCCCGACACCGGCACGATCACCGCCTACCGTTCCGCGGGTGGCTCGGGCGTTCGCCTCGACGGCGGCACGATCCACATGGGCGCCGAGGTCAGCGCCCACTTCGACTCGATGCTCGTCAAGCTCACCTGCCGCGGCCGCGACTTCGCGACGGCCGTGCGCCGCGCCCGCCGCGCCCTCGCCGAGTTCCGCGTGCGCGGTGTCAGCACGAACATCCCCTTTCTGCAGGCCTTGCTCGAGGACCCGGCATTCATCTCCGGCAACGTGACGACGTCGTTCATCGAGACCCACCCGCACCTGCTCGACGCGCGCACTCCCGGCGACCGCGGCACGAAGCTGCTCACCTACCTCGCCGAGACGACCGTCAACAAGCCGTACGGCGACCACTCGGCACTCGCCATCACGGCGCGTGAGAAGCTGCCCGCGTTCGACATCACCGGCCCCGTCCCGCCCGGCGCGCGCGACCGGCTGATCACCGAGGGGCCCGAGGCGTTCGCCCGCGCTCTGCGCGAGCAGCAGGCCGTCGCCGTCACCGAGACGACGATGCGCGACGCCCACCAATCGCTGCTCGCGACCCGCATCCGCACCCGCGACCTGCTGCACGTCGCGCCCTACGTCGCACGCATGACGCCGCAGCTGCTGTCGATGGAGGCCTGGGGCGGCGCGACGTACGACGTCGCGCTGCGCTTCCTGTCCGAAGACCCGTGGGACCGCCTCGCGAAGCTGCGCGAGGCGATGCCGAACATCCCCATCCAGATGCTGCTGCGCGGGCGCAACACCGTCGGCTACACGCCGTACCCGACCAAGGTGACCGACGCGTTCGTCACCGAGGCCGCGCGCACGGGTGTCGACATCTTCCGCATCTTCGACGCCCTCAACGACGTCGAGCAGATGCGTCCCGCCATCGAAGCGGTGCGCGAGACGGGCACAGCCGTCGCCGAGGTGGCCCTGTGCTACACCGGCAACCTCGCCTCCCCCGACGAGAAGCTCTACACGCTCGACTACTACCTCGCGCTCGCCGAGAAGATCGTCGACGCCGGCGCCCACGTCCTCGCGATCAAGGACATGGCCGGTCTGCTGCGCGCCCCGGCGGCGCGCACCCTCGTCACCGCGTTGCGGGAGCGCTTCGACCTGCCTGTGCACCTGCACACCCACGACACGGCCGGTGGCCAGCTCGCGACGCTGCTCGCCGCCATCGACGCGGGCGTCGACGCGGTGGACGTCGCGAGCGCCGCGATGTCGGGCACGACGAGCCAGCCCTCGATGTCGGCGCTCGTCGCCGCGACGGACGGCACGGACCGTGCGACGGGGCTCGACCTCGCGAACGTGTGCGACCTCGAGCCGTACTGGGAGGCCGTGCGCACCCTCTACAAGCCGTTCGAGTCGGGCCTCGCCGCGCCGACGGGTCGCGTGTACCGTCACGAGATCCCGGGTGGGCAGCTGTCGAACCTGCGTCAACAGGCGATCGCGCTCGGCCTCGGCGACCGCTTCGAGGCGATCGAGGACATGTACGCCGCGGCCAATGACATCCTTGGCAACGTCGTCAAGGTGACGCCGAGCTCGAAGGTCGTCGGCGACCTCGCGCTCGCGCTCGTCAGCGCGAACGCCGACCCGAAGGACTTCGAGGCCAACCCGCAGAACTACGACATCCCGGACTCCGTCATCGGCTTCCTCGGCGGCGAGCTCGGCGACCCGCCCGGTGGCTGGCCCGAGCCGTTCCGCACGAAGGCCCTCGCCGGACGCACGGTGCGCCCGCGCGTCGAGGAGCTGAGCGACGATGACGAGGCCGACCTCGCACGCGACCCGCGCGGAACCCTCAACCGCCTGCTGTTCCCCGGCCCGACGCAGGACTACGCACGCGCCCGCGAGCTCTACAGCGACCTGTCGGTGCTGTCGACGAAGGAGTTCCTCCACGGCCTCGCACCCGGGCAGGAGCACGAGGTCGACCTCGAGCCGGGCAAGAAGATCCTGTTGTCGGTCGCGTCGGTCTCCGAGCCCGACGAGCGCGGCATGCGCACCGTGCTCGCGACCGTGAACGGCCAGCTGCGTCCCGTCCAGGTGCGTGATCACGCCGTCAAGGTCGACGTCGCCGCCGTCGAGAAGGCCGACCCGAAGAACGCCGGCCATGTCGCGGCTCCGTTCGCGGGCATGGTGTCCGTCAGCGTCGCCGAGGGTGACGAGGTCGCGGCAGGCGACACGGTCGCGACGATCGAGGCGATGAAGATGGAGGCCTCCATCACGACGCCCGTCGCCGGTACCGTCAAGCGCGTCACTCTGACGCACGAGACGCAGGTCGAGGGCGGCGACCTCGTCATCGTCATCGAGTGATGTCCGCCGCCGTGACCTGACGGCTCGCGGCCTCCGCTCGGGCCCGTCAGGTCCTGCGGCGCATGCGAAAGGGGCGCCCGTCTCGACTCGAGACGGGCGCCCCTTTCGGCGTGCTACAGGCGGGCCGGCTCACCAGCCGCCGCCACCACCACCGCTGATGCCGCCGCCGGAGAAGCCTCCCCCGCCGGAGAAGCCGCTACCGCCGCTCGAACCGGGCGTGGACGACAACGCGGACGACGCCGCGTCGCTGAAGGCCTCCATCGAGGCGCCGAAGTTGTCGAAGCCCCCGAAACCGCCGCCAAAGCCGCCGTACGGCACGTACCAGTAGGGCATGACCATCGGGTAGCCCTGCGCCTGCGCGGCAGCGGCGACTTGGCCGAAGACCTTCGCCCAGCGGTCGGCGAGACCGAGCACGACCGCATACGGCATGTAGCGGCTGAAGATCTGCTCGGCTTCCTCGAACTTGATCTGCTTCGCCTCAGCCGTCTTGAGATACAGCTCGAACCCGCGCGTCTGGTCGTACACCGCCGAGCCGACGGGCGTGCGCGCGGCAGCGTTCTTCGAACGCACGAGCGCGAGGACGGCGACGATCGCGAAACCCGCACCGAACAGGAAGCCGTTGAGGTGGAAGTGGTTCGCGACGAAGAACGAGACGACGGCGAGCACCGCGAACAGGCTCGCGAGGCCCTTGGCCCCGGCCTCACTCGCGCTCGGGCGCTGTTTGAACCAGCCGCGCGCGACGGCCTCGTCCTCGATGCCCTCCTTCGCGTTCGCCAGGTGGCCCGCGAAGTGGTTCTTCAGATCGGACAGGTACACCTGCGAGCCGTCGGAGAACAGCGCGTTGAGTAGGTCCGCCTCGTAGGCCAGCAGATCACCGGCAGGGGGCTGCGGGTTGGCGATGAGCAGCCAGTCGCTCTTGTCGACCTGTTCCATGCGCAGGTACCCGCGCACCGCGAGGTCGACGATGGTGCCCGCGACGTCACGGTTGTCGGCGCGACGGTCGATGACGAGGCCCGCAAGGCCCGCGGTGGCGTCGTTGGGCGGCTCGAAGCGCACGGCGACCTCCGGGTCACCGGTCCGCGCGATCGGTACCTCCTGGCCGGGCGCGGGGAGCTGACCGGGTGCGATTCCGCTGTAACGCTCGTCGGCGTTGCGCCGACGGTCGCGGACGAACCACAGCCCGCCGAGCCCGGCGAGTGCCGCCGCCAGAGCCCCGCCGCCGACGTTGACGGCCTGGCGCTGCGAAGACGTCAGCGGCCCGTTGACGCCGAACGCGTCCTCGGCCGAGCCGTCCTTGAGGATGGGGGCGGTGTTCGTGAACGCCGACGTCGGCAGGTCGGCGTCGATCGTCATGCCGCGCCCGTTGCCGACGTTGTTCGCCGAAAACGACGCCTCCGTCCCCGGCGTCGCCCTGCACTCCTGCTTCGAGTTCTTCTCGCCGTACCAGCACTTGGCCCGAGAGACGGCGCCCGGACCCTTGACGGTGACACGCGCGGTGTCGATCGGGATCTTCCAGTCGTTGCCCGTCGCGTTGATGAAGAACTCGGTCGAGTTGCCCGACTGCTTGTTGACGACACCGGCGAGGTGGTACTTGAGCGTGTAGTGCTGCGTGCCGTACACGGTGCGGTTCGGGCTGCCGATGCGCAACCGCTCCGCGCCGCCGTCACGGGAGCGCTGGAGCTGCGTCGGCGCTCCCGTCGAAGAGGTGACGGAGACGTTCGTCATCGGGTACTCACGGTGCTGGGTATCGCTCACGCCCTGGCCCGTGATGACGATGCGATCGAGCCCGTGATGGCTGCTGTCGCTGAAGCGGACGTCGAGATTCTCCGTGACGTCGACGCCACCGTCGGTGCCCACGTCGTAGCGGATGTCGTAGTTCGTGATGCGGATGTTGTCGTTGCCCGCGGCCTGAGCGGGCGCTGCGCTCATGGCGACGAGCGCGACGGCCGCGGCGCCGAGTGCGGTGCGGGCCGACGGTGTAGGTGCTCCCCTGAGACGACTCATGCCCCTACCTTGCCACGTGGGCGAGGCGGGGGCATGCCGACGGGGCGAGCGCTGCGCCGACTCGTGGCTCAGCCGCCGCGCTTGAGGCGCACCTGCATCTCGCGCTGCGCCTCGAGGTTGTCCTGACGCTCGCGCAGCGTCTGGCGCTTGTCGTGCAGTTGCTTGCCTCGCGCGAGGGCTATCTCGACCTTCGCGCGCCCGTCCTTGAAATACAGCGACAGCGGCACGATGGTGTACCCCTTCGACTGCGCCTTGTTCGCGAGCTTGAGGATCTCGGCCTTGTGCAGCAGCAGCTTGCGTCGCCGGCGCGCGGAGTGGTTCGTCCACGTGCCCTGGAGGTACTCGGGGATGTGGACGTTCTCGAGCCACATCTCACCGTCGCGCTCGAGCACGTAACCGTCGACGAGGGACGCGCGCCCCATGCGCAGGCTCTTCACCTCGGTGCCCATGAGGGACAGCCCCGCCTCGAGCGTTTCCTCGATGTGGTAGTCGTGGCGCGCCTTCTTGTTGTTGGCGATCACCTTCGTGCCGTGTTCCTTCGGCATGGGCTCACCCCCTTCTGCTTCGATGCGGTCGCGTTCGGCGTGGTCAACGTCTGTGAAGACAACATCGCAGGCATGCCGGGCATTTCCGAAGCTGTCACTTTATCCACTTCAGCGGGTTGACGGCCACACCATTCTCGCGGGTCTCGAAGTGCAGGTGGCAGCCGGTGACGCGCCCCGTCATCCCCGAGACCCCGATCTGCTGGCCCTTCTTGACCTTCTGCCCGACGCTGACCGACAGGGACGTGAAGTGCATGTAGGCGCTCGTCAGCTGCGCACCGTTGACGGTTCCGTGGCTGATGTAGACGTGATTGCCGGAGACGTCGTTGTAGTTCGCCTCGATGACGGTGCCGTCACCCGCGGCATAGACGGGCGTGCCGCACGCGAACGGAAAGTCGTCGCCCTCGTGCAGCTTGTTGATCTTGAGGACGGGGTGGAAGCGGTAGCCGTAGCCCGACACGATGCTCGAGATCGGGCCCGGGGAGGCGAGGAAACCGGTGCCCTGCGGCACGTCGTGGACGCTGGTGTCGACATCCTTGCTCGTCGTCGTGACGTTCTTCAGGCGCGTGCTCTCAGCCTGCAACGCCGCGAGCTTCGCCTCCTCCTTCTTCTTCTCGGCCTCGAGCTTCTTCTTGTCGTCCTTCTGCGTCTTCTGCAACGCCACGAGACTCGCCTCGGCGGCGTCGGCGTCCGTCTTCGCCGTGCTCGCGGCGGTGACGGCGGCGTCCTGCTTCGTCTTCGCGAGGCTCGCACGACGCCGGATCTCCGCGAGACGTGTCGCCTCGCTCTGCCCGGCTGCGGCCGAGCTCTTGAGATTCGTGATGACGCCCTGCTGGCGGCGCATGACGATGTCGGCGAGTGCCATCGACCCGGAGACACCCGAGTTCGAGGTGAGCACCTCGATGGTGAACGTGAGGTCGCCGAGCCCGCCCGTCTCGAACGCGTTGCGGGCGAGGCCACCGACCTCGGTGCGTGCCTTCGCCTGGTCGGCGCGGTTCGTCGCGAGGGCGGTGCGCGAGGCGTCCTCGTCGGCCTTGGCGACGTCGTAGTCGGACGCGGCGTCACGCTGCTTCTGCTGGGCCTTCGTCAGGGCGCCCTTCGCGTCCTTCGCCTTCTTGTCAGCGGCCGCGACGGCCTTGTTCGTCTTCGTCAGCGTCGCGTCGGCGTCGGCGAGCGACTTCGAGATGTCGTCGATCTCGGACTTGCTGTTCTTGATCTTGTCGTCGACGTCGTCACCGACGGCGTGGCTCGACCCGGACGCGACACCGAGCGCGCAGGTCCCGGCGAGGGCTGCGGCGCAGAGTCGGCGACGGGATTTGGTGGGCGCCACCGTCACACCTTGAGGTAGCGACGCAGCGTCAGCCACGACGTGACGACCGCGAGCAGGAGCACGCCGAGGTACAGCCACGGCACGACGGCGAGGACGTCGCCGTCCCCGACGAGGTTGACGAAGCCGCCCCCGGAGCCGGCGAGGCTGCTCACGCCGAAGTGGACCATCGCCCACAGCATGGCCGAGGCAAGGGTCGCGCCGACGAGCGAGGCGAGCAGCACCTCGGCCACGAACGGCAGATAGATCGTCGCGCTCGAGGCACCGACGAGGCGCATGATGCCGACCTGCCGGCGCCGCGTGAACGCCACCTGCCGGATCGTCGTCACCATCAGCAGCACGCAGCACACGACCATGAGCGTCGCGATGATCGCCGAGCCGACGCCGAGCATCGTGAGGAACGAGAAGAACGGCGCGAGCACCTCGTGCAGGTTGCTCACGTGCGCGACGCCCTGCATACCGGTGAATCCGCTCGCTATCTCGTCGAAACGCCGTGGGTCGTCGAGGCGCACCTCGAAGAATGCGGGCATCGACGACGCGTCGACGCTGCTGACGTACGGCGAGTCGTGGTACTGCTCGCGGAACATCGCAACGGCCTGCTCGCTCGTCTTGAAGTCGACCTTCGTGACGAGCGGCGCGAGGTTCGTCAGGTTGCTGCGCACCGTCTCGGTCTGCGCTGCGCTCGCCTCGCCGCCGGCGCACGAGGCGACGCCCGTGTCGGAGTCGGTGCACAGGAACACGAACGCGTGGACCTTGTCGTACCAGTCGCCCTTGGCGACGTCGACCTGACGCTGCGCGAGCAGCCCGGCACCGACGAAGATCATCGACACCATCGACACGAGTACGACCGAGGCGATCATCGAGGTGTTGCGACGCACCCCCTGACCGACCTCGGAGGCGAGGAAACGCAGGTTCACGAGGCAGCTCCCGTGATGTCGCGCCCCCGGCACGTGACGCGGGCGCCCGGGATTGCGGTGGTCGTGCCGTCGAGAGCTGACGGATCGTCGTGGGCGTCGTGACTGTCGTGGCCGCCCTGTTCTGCGACGGCATCGACGCGGTGCGCGCCGGAGCGTCGGGAGGTTGCCTCGGAGCGGTAGCCGCCGGTCGAGTCGCGCACGAGACGGCCGTCGCTCATCTCGATGACGCGCCGCTGCAGGCGGTCGACGAGCGAGTTGTCGTGCGTTGCCATGACGAGCGTCGTGCTCGTGCGGTTGACGCGGTCGAGCACGCCGACGACCTCCTCGGAGTTCTCGGGGTCGAGGTTGCCGGTCGGTTCGTCGGCGAGCAGGATGGCGGGCTGCTTGACGACGGCGCGCGCGATGGCGACGCGCTGCTGCTCACCGCCGGAGAGTTCGTGCGGGAAGCGGCGCGCCTTCTCGGCGAGGCCGACGAGTTCGAGTGCCTCGGGCACGGCCGTGCGCACCGCGCCCCGACGCCAGCCGAGGATCTCGAGGACGAACGCGACGTTCTCGGCGACCGTCTTGTTCTCGAGCAACCGGAAATCCTGGAAGACGACGCCGATGTCCCGGCGCAGCGACGGCACCTTGCGGCGCGGCATCGTCATGAGGTCTCGCCCGGCGATGTGGATCTGGCCGGACGTCGCCGTCACCTCGTGCGTCATGAGACGCATGAGCGAGCTCTTGCCCGAGCCGGACTGGCCGACGAGGAAGACGAACTCGCCGCGCTCGATGTCGAAGCTGACGTCGTCGAGCGCGGGCGCCAGCTTTCTGCCGTACGTCAGACTCACATGGTCGAAACGAATCATGGCTCCCCCGCCGTGCTCGATGCGTGCTCGCTACCTACCCCGCGTGTGAGCCGGTGTCACTCGGCGCCGCGGGCGGCGGCGCGCTTCCAGCGGATGCCGGCCTCCATGAACCCGTCGATGTCGCCGTCGAACACGCCGGAGGTGTTGCCGACCTCGTACTCGGTGCGCAGATCCTTGACCATCTGGTAGGGGTGCAGGACGTAGGAGCGCATCTGGTCGCCCCAGCTCGCCTTGATGTCGCCGGCGAGTTCCTTCTTCTGCGCGTCCTCCTCCTGCTTCTTGAGCAGCAGTAGGCGGGACTGCATGACGCGCAGCGCGGCGGCGCGGTTCTGGATCTGGCTCTTCTCGTTCTGCATCGACACGACGGTGCCGGTCGGGATGTGCGTCATGCGCACAGCCGAGTCGGTCGTGTTGACGCTCTGGCCACCGGGGCCCGAGGAACGGAACACGTCGATCTTCAGCTCGTTCTCCGGGATCTCGATCGTGTCGGTCGTCTCGATGAGCGGCACGACCTCGACGGCGGCGAACGACGTCTGACGTCGGCCCTGGTTGTCGAACGGCGAGATGCGCACGAGGCGGTGCGTGCCGGCCTCGACCGACAGGTTGCCGAACGCGTAGGGCACGTTGACCTCGAACGTGACGGACTTGAGGCCCGCCTCTTCGGCGTAGGAGGTGTCCATGACCTTCGTCGGGTAGCCGTGACGCTCGGCCCAGCGCAGGTACATGCGCATGAGCATCTCGGCGAAGTCGGCGGCGTCGACGCCACCGGCGCCGGCGCGGATCGTGACGACGGCCTCGCGCTCGTCGAACTCGCCGTTGAGCAGGGTGCGCACCTCGAGTTCGCCGACGGCCTTCTGCAGCTTCTTCAGTTCGCGCTCGGCCTCGGCGAGGGTGTCGGCGTCGTTCTCCTCGGTGCCCATCTCGACGAGCACCTCGAGGTCGTCGATCGCCGCGTCCATGTTCTCGACGCGGTCCTTCTCGGCGTTCGCGCGCGACAGCGCGGAAGTGATCTTCTGCGCCGCATCCGGATCGTCCCACAGATCGGGGGCCGCGGACTGCTCCTCGAGGTCGACGATCTGCTTCTTCAGCTTCTCGAGGTCGAGCACCTCGCGCACCGACGCCATCGTCGTGCGCAGGTTCTTGATTTCGTTGGGAAAGTCGACAGCCACGCCTTCCAGAGTATCGCCTGTGCCGGGCTGCGCCCCAACCGGCGAGTGAACACTCATCGTTCGAAGTGCGCTTCGGCCCGCGTGGTGACGTGGACGGTGATCGGTGCGCCGAGCGCAGACAGCGCTCCCCCGACCGCCGGCGGGTCGACGACGGCCGCGACGGCGAGCACGAGATCCTTGCCGTCGACGCTCGCCGACGTCAGGCTCCACGACGTGACGTGCGCCGGGCGCTCGGTGGCGGACAGCGCCGCCTGCGCCTCGGCGCGCACCGATGCCGCGTCGAGCTGCGGCGCCTCGACGCCGTGAGCGTAGGCATGCGCGACCGAGATGCGGTCGGCGGCTGCGGCGCCCGCATGGTCGGCGGCGTCGAGGACGTCGACGCGTGCCACCTGCGCGGTGTGCACGCAGATACCGCCGAGCAGCAGCATGACGACGCACGCACACAGCCCGATGCCGAGCAGGGCGATCCCGCCGTCGTCGGCGCGCGTTCGGCTCAAGAGGGACGAGGCGAGCTGTCTGAGCCTCGCCGGCATGTGGCGCAGGGGTCCGTTGAGGGCGCCACGCCTCGTGGCGCCCGCGTCAGGTGCGGGAGTCACCGTTGCCCTCCGTACTGTTCGACCTTCTCGACGTGCCGAGAGCTCAGGTGGATCTCGAGCCCCGCTGAACCGCTGAGCCATCGCGGCACGAACGGCAGGCCGACGCTCGTGCGCGCCGTCGCACTGACCTGAGCGCCGGGCGTCAGGCACGGGCTCGCCGTGCAGGTGATCGTCGCCGTGCCGACGGGGCTGCGCTGATCCTCGAACGCGAGACGCGTCGCGACATTCGCGCGTGCGCTGCCCGCGCCCGAGGAGGGCGCCGTCACGTATGCGCGCGCCGCCTCACGGGCCGCCGAGCGCACCGCGAACGACGCCGCCTCGACACGGATGAGAGACGTCGCGACCCACAGCAACGGCAACAACAACACCGCGATGACGACGATCGCCTCGACGAGCGCCGACCCTTCGTCCGCATCGAGGCCATGACCACTCGTGTCCGCTACGACGCCTTCTGCGCCAGGCTGGTCAGGACCACCGCGGCTTCGTCCCAGGCGGCCCGCACCTTGGGCCGCGGCGGCCACGTCTCGACGGGCCCTCATGGGCCGCGGTCCTCGATGACGGCTCGCCCGCTCGTGTGCAGGTCGAGACCGACGCCGAACGGGCCGAGCACGGGCACCTGGGCGGTGATGTCGACGCGCATGACCGCGACGCCCGCCTCACTCGTCGACCCGGCGCTCACGCCTGCGTGCCGACCGCCACCCTCGGCGAGCAGGTCGCGTGCCTTCGCCTGAGCGGCGTCGACGCCCCCATCGACGCGAGCGCCGGCGCGGGCCGCTTCGGCCGCCGCCATCGTCAGCGACGACCGCACGTGGGCGGCGTAGGCGAACTGGCACACGAGCAGGAAGACGGCCACGATGACGACGCTCGTCATCGCGTTCTCGGCGACCGCGGATCCGCGCTCGTCCCGCCACGCGACCCGGAAGCGCATCGCGGCCGTGATGCGGTTCAGCCGCCGGAGACCTTGCTCATGGCGCTCGTGAACATCGTCTGCAGCAGCGGCCCGGCCGTCTGCCACAACAGCGTGACGAGGCCCGCCGTCATGAGCGTGACGAGCACCCAGCCCGGCACGTCGCCGCGCTCGCCGTCGCTGTCCGTCCCGTTCACCGGTCGGAGGGTGAGTGCGACGCGTCGTCGCAGAGCAGAGCGGGCACTGAGGATGCGGTTCATGGGAGGTGACCTTTCGTCGGGGTGTGGCCCGCGAGCGTTCGCGGGAGTCGTGGGGAGGCATCACAGCGTCAGATCGAGAGCTGCGAGCCCGGGGTACACGGCGAACAGCACCGTGATGGGCAGGACGAGGAAGACGACGGGCGCCATCATGACGACCTCCTTGCGGCCGGCTTTCTCGACGAGTTCGGTGCGCACGCTCTCGCGCGCGTCCTGGGCCTGCGCGCGCAGGACGTCGGCGAGTGGCGTGCCACGCTCGAGGGCGACGATGACGCCCTCGACGAAGCGCGCGACGCTGACGACGCTCGTGCGCCGCGCGACGCCGGCCAGCGCGTCGGACAACGGGGTACCGGCGCGCGCCTGCTCGAGGGCGGTGCGCAGTTCCTCGGCGAGGGGGCCGCGGCACAGAGTCGTGACGTGTTCGAGCGCGCCGAGCGGGCCCTGGCCGGCGGCGACGGCGAGGGCGAGCATGTCGGCGATCGCGGGGAACTCGACGATCATGCGGGCCTCGCGCCTCTCGGCGAGCCGGGTGAGCTGCTGATCGCGCAGCACGACACCGAACCCGGCGGCGAGCAGCACGAGCGCCGAGGCAGACAGCGGTCCGCGCGTCGAGTTGCCCGTGACGAGGACGATGCACGCCGCGCCTGCAAAGCCCGTCATCGCCCACAGGGCCTGGCTCGTGCGGAACGTGTCGACGTCCGGGACGAGGCCCGCGCGCTCCATCCGGGAGCGCACGTGATCGGCGCCGCCCAGGACCCGCCCGAGCAGGCGCGCCAGGGCCGCCGCGACGGCGTCGAGACCGCGACGCGGCGCCGCGGCGGGTGAGTCGACGGCGAGCATTGCCCCGAGACGCTGCTCGAGCACGCTGACGCGCGGGCGCGCCACCCAGATGCCGACCAGGGCGAGACCCAGCCCGATGGCGGCGGCCGACAGCGCGGCTGGCGTCGTCATCGCATGACCCGTTCCTCGTGAGGCAGACGTCCGATGGCCTTCATCGCGACGTACGCGATCCACGACACGAGCGCCCCGGCGACGAGCACGAGCACCCCCTGCGGTGTGCGGTAGGCCGCCAGCCCCTCACCGCGGAAACCGACGACGCACAACGCGAGCCACGGTGCGGCGAGCGCCAACCGTGCCGCGCTCACCGTCCAGCTCTGCTTGGCGGCGAGTTCGGCGCGCGTCGAGGCGTCCTCACGCAGGAAGGAGCTGAGGGTGCGTAGCAGGCGACCGACGTCGCTGCCGCCGACGTTGTGGGCGAGGCGCAGCGACTCGATGAGCCGATCGGCGGCCGGGTCGGCAAGGCGGGCCTTGAGGACGTCGAGCGAGTCGTCGAACCGGCCGTGCGCCGCGTCGTGACGGGCGAAGGCGGCGAAGTCCTCACGCAGCACCTCCGGGCCGTGCAACGACAGTTGGCGCAGCGCTTCGGGGATCGACAGGCCGGCGCGGACGGCGGAGGCGACATGGTCGACGGCATCGGGCCAGGCCTCACGTCGTCGGCGGCGCAGGCTCGTCGCCCGGCCGCGGACGAATGCTGCAGGTGCCCACCCACCGACGCACGCGACGACCACGGCGAGGGCTGGCACGCCGGTGATGACGAAGCCGATGCAGAAGGCCACGGCCGCCGCGCCCAGGCACGCGGCGACGAGAGTGCGCACGCGCCAGGTGACGAGCCCGGACTGGTCGAGCAGTTCACGCACCGCGGCGTACCGGCGGCTGCGGCGCAGACCGTGAAGGGGGCGCGGCGGAGCCGGGGACGTCATCGCCCGCCACATGAGCAGTAGGGCGGTGCCGACGGCGGCGGCGCTGAGCAGGCGCGTCACGCGGCGTTCACCTCAGCGGCGAGAGCGGCGACGTCGATGCCGGCGCGAGCGAAGCGAACCTCTCCGTCGAGCGCGGGCAGCAGGCGCGGGAAACCGACCTGGCCCTCGGTGAACAGCGGGATCGTCTCGACGGTGTCGCCCTCGACTCGTCCGGTGACGCGCACGACCTCGCGCACGGAGCGTCGCCCGTGCCGATCAAGGCCGAGGTGGACGACGACGTCGATCGCCGACGCGACCGTCGGGACGACGAACGAGGGCGAGATGTTGGGGCCCGCGAGCAGCGGTAACGTGCAGAGTTTCGTGAGCGCCTCGCGGGCCGAGTTGGCGTGCAGCGTCGCGAGACCCGGCAGACCCGAGTTGAGTGCGAGCAACAGGTCGAGCGACTCGGCCTGACGAACCTCCCCGACGACGAGCCGCGACGGCCGCATGCGCAGCGCCTCTTTGACGAGCATGCGCAGCGTCACCTCGCCCGAACCCTCGAGGTTGGGCTGACGGCACTGGAGCGCGACCCAGTCACGCGCCGCGAGCTGCACCTCGAAGACCTCCTCGCACGTGATGACGCGCTCGGTCTGCGGAATGGCACTCGCGAGGCAGTTCAACATCGTCGTTTTTCCGGCCTGCGTCTGACCGGAGACGAGGACGTTGAGCCCTGCCTTGACGCACGCCGCGAGGATGGCCGCCAGCCCCGGCGACAGTGACCCGCGGTTGACGAGCTCGTCCATCGAATGACTCGCCGCGACGAATTTTCGGATGTTGATCGCCCAGTACTCGCGGGTCACGTCCGGAATCGCGACGTGAAGGCGCGAGCCGTCCGGGAGCGAGGCATCGACGAAGGGCGAGCTGAGGTCGAGACGCCGCCCCGACGTGCGCAGCATTCGTTCGACGAGAACGCGGATCTGGTCATGAGTCAGGATCGTCGGCGTCAGTTCGGAGACCCCGGAGCGCGCGACGAAGACCCGCGCGGGTTCGTTCAACCAAATTTCTTCGACGCTGGGGTCGTCGAGGTACTCCTGCAGCGGCCCGTAGCCCGCGACGGCGTCGAACACGGCCTTCGCCTCGCTCGTCGAACGCGACGACGCCGGCAGACCCGCCCGGGCGCGGGCAACCTCCGTCGCGGCGACGACGTCGGCGATGACGCCACGCACCGCCTCGGGGTCGGCTCCTGGGTCGATGGCCTTGGCGCGCAACTGCTCGCGCACCTCGTCCTCGATGAGCGTGATCGTCATCGTCTCTCCTCTTCGATGCCTGCTCTCAGGAGCCATCAAAGAGGCCGCGCGGGGCCGAAGGGGGTTTCGGAAAAACTCTTACCAAAGTCTTACCAAAGCACCCGTTCTGGCTCCGGCAAGAGCGTTGTCCACAGGTGCAGATCAGTTCCGACGACGCGATGTCGCAGGCCGCAGGCTGGACAGGTGAGCACCAGCATCCGCCTGGCCGTCGTCACCGCTGACGGCTCCCCCAGCGACCCGATCGTCGTCGATGCCCCCGACGGCACACTCTTCGCCGCGATCCGCCCCGCACTCGACCTGCCCTACGCGCCGACGCACGCCGGTCGAGCGATCCGTGACGACGACGTCCTCGGCCGAGCACCGCTCGTCGACGGCGCGCTGCTCGAACCACCCCGCCGCCCGGACGAGGAAGCGCACGCGGCCGTCCTGACGCTCGTCAGCGCGAGCGGCCCGCATCAGGGCAGCGCGCTTCCCCTCGCCGCCGGCCACGTCACCCTCGGACGCCACCATCACCTGCTCGGCGACGATCCCCTCGCTTCACGTCGACACGCCCTCGTCAGCGTCGCGCGCGGGCAGGTGACGATCACCGACCTCGGCAGCAGCAACGGCGTGACGAGCCGCGGGGCGCGCCTCCAACCGCACGTGGGCCACCCCTGGCGTGTGGGCGAATCAGTGCGTCTCGGCGCCAGCGTGCTGCGTCTCGACCTGGCGAGTGCTGAGCCAGCACCTCCTGACCTTGCGGGGTCCGATCTCTCCGGCATCAAACCTGCGGAAACCGATCCCATGAGTGCCGCCCCTGCAAACGCTGGCTCAGCCATGCGCGCCGGGACGTCGAACTCCCTGCCCGAACCGCGGACGTTCGAGTGGCCCGCGGCCCCGACACCCCCACGTCGGGTGCCGCTGCGCTGGATCGCGGTGCTCGCCCCGGTGCCCGTCGCACTGGTTCTCGCGATCGTCATGCACGCGGCGTACATGTTGTGCTTCATGCTCGTGGGCCCGCTCGTCATGGTGGCCACGCACCTCGACGACCGCCGTCGCGGACGTCGAGGTGGGCGCAGCGCAGCCCGCGACCATGCGCGCGAAGTGCAGGACGTCGGCCGCCGCGTCGCTGATGCGCTCGACGCGGAAGTCGTCACTCTCGCGCGCCTGGCGCCGAGCCCCGACCAATTGCTCGCCGTCGCCGCAGGCTCCCGCGACGGGCTCGGCCTGCGACGCGGGCCGAGCGCACGTCTGCTGCGTCTCGGGTACGGTGACGCGCCATCCGCGCACCGCCTCGCCCGCAACGGCTCGACACACCCGCTCGGGCTCAGCGAGGCACCCGTCACCCTCGTCCTGACGCCGGGCGGCCTCGTCCATCTCGACGCCGATGCGGCCACGACGCCGCAAGTCCTCGAACTCGTCGTCGCGCAACTCGCCGTCCTGCACGATCCGACGGACGCCCCGCCCGTCGTCGTCACCCGGCAAGCGGCCTCGCGACGCTGGGCCTGGGCGCTGGATTCGGCGCGTGTTCACGTCCACACGAGCGTGCCGGAGACCCTCATCGCACGACTCGACGACGGGGTGCGTCGCCCCGGCAGTGACGACCTCCCCCTCGTCGTGCTCGAAGCCGGTAGCGCCGACGCCACGCGCCTCGCGCGACGCCTCGTCATCGCCGGCGCGGCCGTCGCCTGGGTGGGCGCTGCGCAGCCACCCAGCATCGAGACGGGCGTGACGACGGCGGCCGCGACGGTCCGCGTCACGTGCGCCGCGGGACACCGCGCCGCCCGCCTGCCGGGCGGGCACACGTTCACCCTCGACAGCCCGGGTGAGACGTGGTTTCCCGCTGTCATGCGGCTGCACCGCCGCTGGGCTGCGGGCGCCACCGGTGGCAATGGCGCGCCGCTGCGCGCCTCGACGAGCGCTGCCCTGCTGCCGTCCGACGTGGCCGGCGCGTGGCGCACCCCGAGCACGAACGTGCCGATCGGCCACGATCACGACGGCATCATGACGCTCGACCTCGCCCGCACCGGGCCACACGCCCTCGTCGCGGGTACGACGGGATCGGGCAAGTCCGAGTTTCTGCTCACGTACCTGCGCGGGCTGTTCACGCTCAACTCCCCCGAGCACGTCAATGCGCTGCTCATCGACTACAAGGGAGGTGCGACGTTCGGCCCGCTCGCGCGGGCGCCGCACGTCGTCGGCGTCGTCACCGACCTCGACCATGGTCTCGCGACCCGTGCCCTGACGGCGTTGCGCGCCGAGATCGGGCGCCGCGAGCATCTGCTCGGGCGTCACGGGCTGACCTCCTACCGTGATTATCTCGCCGCCGCGCCTGCCCACCTGACGTTGCCGCGGTTCTTCGTCGTCGTCGACGAATTCCGCGTGCTCGCAGACGAACTGCCCGATTTCGTCGCCGGTTTGGTGCGTCTGGCGGCTGTGGGACGGTCGCTCGGCATGCACGTCATCCTCGCGACGCAACGCCCCGGCGGCGCCGTCAGCGCCGACATGCGCGCCAACCTCGACGTCCGAGTCGCGCTGCGGGTGCGTGAACGCTCCGACAGCATCGACGTCATCGACTCGCCCCTGGCCTCCCGCATCTCCGCCCGCACCCCCGGGCGCGGGTACCTCGCGGCGGCCGGTGAGGCTTGCGTCGAGTTCCAGAGCGCCTACAGCGGTGCGCCGCGCGAGCTAGGCACCACCGCGGCAGTGCACGTCCACCCCACGGTCGTGACTGCATCGGGGCTGGACGAACTGCGCGACGGATGTGATGCCTGCCGCCCCGGACGGACGAGCGCCCGCAGCGACCTCGCGATGTTCGTGGACGAGGCCGTCGCCGCCGCACACCAACTCCCACCGATCCACCGACCCGTGCTGCCGCCGCTGCCTGAGAATGTCGACGAACTTCTCGCCGAGACGAATAGCGCCGTCGGTCTCGTCGCGCTGACGGGCGAGCGACCGACGCCGGCGCCTCAGTCGAACACGGTGGCGTGCGGCAGGAGCGAATCCCTTTTCGGCGCATCGTCTTCGAGCGACGGGCATGATCGCGCGGAAGCAGCCGACGCGTTTGCGACGGACGGCGGCCTCGCGCACGTCGTCGGCATCGCCGACCTGCCCGGTGCGCAGAGCCAACCCGCCGTCACCGTGCCGGCCGGGGTGCACGTCGGCCTGGCGGGAGCCCCTCGCAGCGGACGGACGAACGCTGCCGCGGCGCTCGCCCGGGCGGCGGTGTGCGGCTCGGCCGCGGGCGCGACGACTCGCACGGCATCGACGTGGTGGGTCGGCCCCACCGACCCGATCGCGGCCGACGTCCACGTCGCATCCGACGACGCGGACGCCGTCATCCGCCTGCTCACGCACCTCGCCGAGGCGCACCCCGCGGGGCCGGCGAGCGTCGTCGTCATCGACGGGTGGGAGGACCTGCACGCGACGCTGCTGCGTATCAACCACGGCCTGGCCGCCGAAGACCTGCTGAAACGCATCGGCGAAGGCCACCGTCACGGACACACGTTCATCGTCACGGGTGGTCGGCAGGTGCTCGCCTCGAAGCTCAGCGCGCTGCTCGACGTCAAGCTGGTGCTGCGCCAGAACGACGCGACGGAGTACTCACTCGCAGGACTGCGTCCCGCTCAGATCCCGGCGTCGATGCCACCCGGGCGCGCGCTCGTCCTGCCCCACGGCCACCAGGTTCACCTGCGGCACGAACCACAGCCGAACGGGCGGGCCACGATGTGACAGGCTTGAGGCATGTCAACCCGCGCCAAGATCGCCGTCGCCGGCCTCGTCGTCGCCGCCCTGCCCGTCGTCGTCGCGACGACCGGTTCGGCCGAGACGTCGCCGGCCTCCTCCCCGACCGCGGCGACGAGCACGTCCGCTGCGACGCCGTCGTCCGCGAGCACGGGCGCGTCGCCCAGCGCCTCGTCGTCGGGATCTGCCTCCTCGTCGGCCGCCGCTGGGTCGACGCACGTCGACAAACCGCTGCAGCTACGCCTCGGCGGCAAGACGGTCGACCCGTCCTCCGTGCCCGACGCGACGTCACTGTTCACCCGTGGCGAGCTCGCACCGATCATCCCGCACCTCGACGGGGTGAGCGGCAGCGACGACACGCTCGAGTTGAACATCGCCGGTGAACCCTCTGACGACCGCAGCCACTTCGTCATCGCGCTGCCGCACACCGGTGAGTGGAAGGACGTCGAGGCCGCCTGGAAGCGTGACAAGGCCCTGCACGAGAAGCGCGCCCAGGCCAACCGCGGTCTCTACACGTTCTACGGCGAGGGCGCGCACGGCGTCAGCGATTCCTTCACCGACGGGACGACGACCCATGCGCTCGTGCGCACCGGGGATGCTGCGGCGGTCGTTCGTTTCTCCGGCATCGGTTTCTCGACGCTGGCCGACTCGCACGCCGATTCGCGCCGCGCGTACACGACGAAGACCGTGCCCGCGCTCCTCGACCTGCTCGGCGCGAAGTTGCGAACCGGTGAGTCGACGAAGGATGCGGGTGCGTCGTCGAGCGCGACGAGTTCTGCGACGTCCGGCGGCTCGGCGAGTCCGTCGACGTCACCCGCCGGCTCTCAGAGCGCCGCGCCGTCCTCGACGTCCGCCTCGTAACGCGGTAGCGGCAGCGCGACGACGAACGTCGCCACAGCAACGACGACGGTCGCGATGCCGAGTGCGGCGGCACCGCCGTCCATGAGGCTGAAGCCGATCGGCACGAGCATGGCGTTCCACAGCAGCGTCGGGGTCTTGGCCAGTGACTTGGCACGCACCAGGCCGACGACGAGGGCCAGCACCGCTCCCCCGAGGACGACGAGCATGGCCGCCTCCGTGAGGGCGCGCGTCGTCGTGCTGGCCGATCCGGTGACGGCGCTCACGACCGACATGACGGCCATGACGAGGATGGCGGCCGCCGAGATCGCCGTGCCCGTAGCGGCGGCGAGCCAATGGGCGCGCGAGCCCTTCCAGGTGGGAGCGGGGAGCGATGACGTCGAGCGGGTGGTGTCCACGCACCCACTTTACGCCGCGACATTTACGAACATCGTGTGAGCAAAAGCTCACATAAGCACACAAAAAGTTCGGGCAAACCCCTTGTGCTCGCCCGCGCCAGGTGTGAACCTATAACGGAACACCTCTGCAGCGCGTCCCAGCGTCGCACTGTGGACACGCCGGCACCCCGGCAGCGTTCGAACCGACCCCGCCGGTTTCAGCGGAGACATCAAGGAGCAAGCCACATGGATTGGCGCAATCGCGCTGCGTGCCTGGACGAGGACCCGGAGCTTTTCTTCCCGATCGGCAACACCGGCCCTGCCCTGCAGCAGATCGAAGACGCCAAGGCTGTGTGCCGACGCTGCGAAGTGATCGACACCTGCCTGAAGTGGGCTCTCGAATCCGGTCAGGATGCAGGCGTCTGGGGCGGCCTCTCGGAAGACGAGCGTCGCGCTCTCAAGCGCCGCAACGCCCGCGCCCGCCGCGCCAGCTGACCTGAGCCCCGCGTCGACGACTGGCGGCACACCCTGGGTGTGACCGCCAGTTCTGTCATGTCCGGGCCCGGCTGCTGGTGCTGGGATCTGCGCGCCGGCGGGGTGAACACGGCGATGAGCGAATGTGACCGATGATCGCGCATGGGCACGGACATCGCCGATGGGGACGGGATTCGCGAAGGTGGACGAAAATCGTCGATGGGGACGGGATTCGCGAAGGGACGGGATTCGCGCACCGGGTAATGGTTGAGAATCGAGGACTTGGGGCGCGGCTGACGTAGGTCAGTTCGACGCAGGGACTGGACGCAGACGGGCGCTGAAGTGCGCGTCGGTGCCGCCGCCGTCGAGGCGATGCCAGGCGATCTCGCCGTGCAGATCCTCGACGAACGTCGTGACGATCTGCGTCCCGAGCCCGCTGCGCACGCGTGCTGACGCACCTGTCGGCGCGTCCGGGCCGGTACCGCCACGCTCGCCGCCGGGCGCACCTCCGCGCTCGTAGCCGCGGCCGTCGTCGATCACGTGGACGTCGAGCCGGTCGCCGTCGCGACGTGCCCGTACGGTGACGTTGCCGCCGGCGTCCCCGAGGCCGTGCTCGACGGCGTTCTGCACGAGCTCGCCGAGGACCATCGCGAGGGACGTCGCGTCCTCGCTCGAGAGCACACCGAAGGAGCCGTCGAGGTGGGAGGCCACCGAGGCGTCCGAGCGGCGGGCCACGTCGATGCTCGAGGCGAGGCCGCGGGCAGCGACGTCGTCGAAGTCGACCGTGCCACCGAAGCCCTCGCTGAGCGACTCGTGAACCGCGGCGATGACGCCGACACGGCGCCCCGCGTCGGCGAGGGCCTGACGGGCCTCCTCGTCGGGCAGCCGGCGCGCCTGCAGGCGCAGCACCGCGGCCACCGTCTGCAGGTTGTTCTTGACGCGGTGATGGATCTCGCGGATCGTCGCGTCCTTCGTCAGCAGTTCGCGGTCGCGACGGCGCAGCTCGGTGATGTCGCGCAGCAGCAGCGCCGCGCCGAGGCGGCGTCCGCCGGCCACGAGCGGCACGGCACGCACCATGACGGCGGCCGAGCCGCGCCGGAACTCCGCCTGCCAGGGGGCGCGGCCCGCGAGCACGACGGTGGCCTCCTCCGGCCCGTCGCTCGCCTTGACGCCGCGTTCGTCGAGCGCGGTGGCGAGGCGCAGGCCGGGGATGTTGCTCTCCACCCCGAGCCTGCGGAGCGCCGAGACCGCGTTGGGGCTCGCGTAGGTGACGCGACCGCTGGCGTCGAGCTCGACGACACCGTCGCCGACGCGCGGCGCACCCCCGCGACCGCCCATGACGCCGCCGCCGTCGGGAAAGGTGCCCTCGGCGATCATGCGGAACAGCGCCTCCGCGAGCGCCACGTAGCGCGTCTCCAGGCGGCCGCGGCGACGCACGTTGCCCAGGCGCATGTGGCACCCGAGAACCGCGATGACGCGTCCGCCGCGCCGCACGGGCACGAGGCGCCGTGAGACCGGCTCGCCTTCGACCACGATGTCCACGCGCGTCTCCGCACCCTGGAGGCGAGCGCGATCGAGGCCCACCTGCAGATCGTTCGAACGGGCGGCGTCCTCAACGCCGTCACTCACGTCGGAGGCGTCCGCGCGGGCTTCACCCTCACGCAGCCCCCGCTCGACAGAGGTGCCTGCGCGAGCAGCAACCTCAGCGACGCCACCACGATCGGCATCGTCCTGTGTCTGCGACGAGTCGAGTTCCTGCGGCCTGGCGCCGACGAGGTCGTCGGCGAACAGGCTGACGCCCGTCGTCGGGCGTACGTGCGCCGCGACCTGCCACCCGGCGTCGCCGCGCACCCACATCATGAGGTCGCCGAAGGCGAGGTCGGCGAGCAGCTGCCAGTCGCCGACGAGCAGGTGCAGCCACTCGTGGTCGGCCTCGTCGAGTGACGAGGCCGACCCGAGGACGTCCTGCATCGTCGCGTTCACCGCGCTCAGTCGCGCTCCCCTGCCGCAGCGCGCGTCAGTGAGCGCATCGTGCGCAGCGCCACCGACATCGGGGCCAGGCGGGCCGCCGAGTTCTGCACGCCCGTCACGGCGGCGCGGGCACGCTCGACGGCGAGCGAGTGGCGCTGCGCCCACTGCTGCCAGCGCTCCTGCGTCGTCTGCGATGCCTCCGACTCGGCGAGCACATCCCGTGTGAGGTCGGCGAGCACCGCGTACGCGTCGTCGCGCACGGCGCCGCGCGCCAGCGCGTCCCAGCGGTCGTCACGCGGCAGCTCGGCGATGGCGTCGAGCATGCGGCCGAGGCCGATCTGGGCGCCGCCGTAGTAGTACGCCGCGGCGACGTCCTCGACGTCCTCACCGAGGTCACGCGCGAGCTCGACGATGTCGAGCAGGACGAAGTCGTCGAGCAGGGCCGCCGCACGTCGCGCGAGCGCCGTCGGGACGCCCTCGCCGACGAGCTGGTCGACCTCGGCTTCGAACTTCTCGCGCCCGACGCCGACGACGAGGTCGGGCACCTTCGGCGACAGCTGCTGCACGGGCTCGCGGTAGCGCTCGACGAGCGTCTCGATCGGCGTGTGCTCCACCTCGTGGTGGACGAACCAGCGCGTCGCGCGGTCGAGCAGGCGGCGCAGACGCAGCAGCAGCCTTGACTGCACCTGCGTGCTGATGACGTGGTCGAGCGCCTCGACGTCGTCGATGAAGCTCTGCGCGTCGAACACCTCACGCGCGACCACGAAGGCCTTGACGATCTCCTCGGCCCGGGCGCCCGTCTCCTCGACCGCGCGGTGGACGAAGGTGATGCCGCCGCGGTTGACGAGGCCGTTGACGAGCGAGTTCGTGATGATCTCGCGCCGCAGCGGGTGGTTCTCCATCGTCGTGGCGTACGGCTCGCGCAGCGCCTCGGGGAAGTAGCCGAGCAGCTCACGCACGAGCCACGGGTCGTCGACGAGCTCGCTCGCGCCGACCTCGTTCTTCAGCCGTAGCTTCGAGTACGCGAGCAGCACGCTGAACTCCGGCGACGTCAGCCCCTCGCCGGCCTCGAGGCGCCGATCGATCTCGGCCTCGTCGGGCAGGAACTCGAGCTCGCGGTCGAGGAAGCCGTCCGACTCGAGGTCGGCGATGAGCCGGCGGTGCACGTGCAGCATCTGCGGGCCCTGCACGCGAGCGTTGCCGAGCAGCGTGTTCTGGTCCGTGTTGTGACGCAGCACCTTCGAGCCGACCTCGTCCGTCATCGAGGCGAGCAGCTCGTTGCGCTCCTCGAGCGCGAGCGCACCGTCGCGCACGGCGTCGGCGAGCAGGATCTTGATGTTGACCTCGTGGTCGCTCGTGTCGACGCCGGCCGAGTTGTCGATGGCGTCGGTGTTGACGCTGACGCCGTGCTGTGCCGCCTCGATGCGCCCGCGCTGGCTGACGCCCAGGTTGCCGCCCTCACCGATGACGCGCACGCGCAGGTCGCGACCGTCGACGCGCACGGCGTCGTTGGCACGGTCGCCGATCTCGGCGTTCGTCTCGTCGGAGGCCTTGATGTACGTGCCGATGCCACCGTTCCAGAACAGGTCGACGGGGGCGAGCAGCACCGCGCGCATCAGTTCGTTCGGCGTCATCGTCTCGACGCCGTCGTCGATGCCGAGCGCCTCGCGGATCTGCGGTGTCAGCTTGATCTGCTTGGCCGAGCGGGAGAAGACGCCGCCGCCCTCGGAGATGAGGTCGCGCGAGTAGTCCGACCACGACGAGCGCGGCAGCTCGAACAGGCGGCGCCGCTCGGCATACGACGCGGCAGCGTCCGGGTTGGGGTCGATGAAGATGTCACGGTGGTCGAAGGCGGCCACGAGTCGGATGTGCTCCGACAGCAGCATGCCGTTGCCGAACACGTCACCACTCATGTCGCCGACGCCGACGACGGTGAAGTCGTCGCTCTGCGTGTCGTGGCCCAGCTCGCGGAAGTGGCGCTTGACCGACTCCCACGCGCCGCGGGCGGTGATGCCCATCGCCTTGTGGTCGTAGCCGTTCGAACCGCCCGAGGCGAAGGCATCGTCGAGCCAGAAGCCCTCGCGACGAGCTACGGCGTTGGCCTTGTCGGAGAACGTCGCGGTGCCCTTGTCGGCGGCGACGACGAGGTAGGGGTCGTCGTCGTGGCGCACGACGTCCTGCGGCGCGATGATCGTGTCGCCGTCACGGTTGTCGGTGACGCTGAGCAGACCGCCGATGAAGGCCTCGTAGGCCTCGACGCCCGCGGCGAGCCATGCCTCGCGATCCGCCGGGTCGGGTAGCTGCTTCGCGACGAAACCGCCCTTCGACCCGGTCGGCACGATGACGGCATTCTTGACCATCTGCGCCTTGACGAGGCCGAGGATCTCGGTGCGGAAGTCCTCGAAACGGTCGCTCCAGCGCAGCCCGCCGCGCGCGACGAGCCCGAAGCGCAGGTGCACACCCTCGACCTTCGGGCCGTAGACCCAGATCTCGAACATCGGCACGGGCGCGGGGATGCCGGGAACGTCGGCGCAGCGGATCTTGAACACGAGCTCCGCACACTCACCGGAGAGCAACTTCGGCGTGTACGCGTTCGTGCGCACGATCGCCATGATGACGCCCTCGAGTGTGCGCAGGATGCGGTCGTGGTCGAGGCTCGTGACATCCGCGAGACCGTCGGCGAAGCGCTGGCGGACGGCCTGCGTCTGCGCCTCTCGCTCGTCGGCGTCGAGGGAGGGGTCGAAGCGCGCCTCGAACAGGCGCACGAGCAGCGACGTCAGATCCGTGTTCGCGAGCAGCGCCGCGACGACGTACTCGTAGCTGAGCGAGAACCCGATCTGACGCATGTAGCGCGCGAGCGCCCGCAGATGGTTGATCTGACGCCACGACAACCCGGCCGCGAGGACGAGCTGGTTGAGCGCGTCGTTCTCGGCCTGTCCGCGCCAGGCGGCGAGCACCGTCTCCATGACGTTCGTGCGCCGACGCGCGCTCTCCTGCGGCGTGTTGCCCCACATCGCCGTGCGATCGGCGACAAGGCCGAAGTCGTAGACGTGGCAGGTGGAGCCGTCGGCGCGCGTCAGCGTGTACGGACGCTCGTCCGAGACCTGCACGCCGAGGTTCGTGAAGATCGGGAATACCTCGGTGAGCATGAGCGGCTCGTTGCGGAAGATCTTGAGGCGTCGCTCGCGCGAGTCGACCTTGTCGGTGCCGTACAGCGTGAGCGCCGCGTCGTCGTCACCGAGGCGTTCGAGCCGGCGCATGTCGGCGACGGCCTGACGGGGGGTGAAGTCGTCGGAGTAACCGGCCGGGAACCCGTCGGCGAAGGTCGAGATGAGCTGGCGGGCATCGACGTCCGCGAGCCCCTCCTCCGCGTGCGCGGCCTGCGTGACGCGCTCGCTCCACGTGCGCGTCACCTCGAGGACGGCGGCGCGGATGTCGTCCGCACTGACGTCCGGGATCGCCGTCCCACGCGGCAGGCGCACCGTGTAGTAGATGCGTGCGAGCGCCTCGGAGGTGACGCGGGCGGTGTAGTCGACCGTCTCCGCGCCGTACGCCTGGGCGAGGTGCTGAGCAATGGCCTCGCGCACGCGGGTGTTGTAGCGATCGCGCGGTAGGTAGACGAGGACGGCGACGAAGCGGCCGTAGTCGTCATTGCGCAGGAAGACGCCGACGTGACGGCGCGCCTGCAGGCGTACGACCTCCGTGGCGATCTCGTAGAGGCGCTCCGAGGAGGTCTGGAACAGCTCGTCGCGCGGGTAGCTCTCGAGCACGTGGAGCAGGTCGCGGCCCGAGTGCGAGTCGGGCGAGTAGCCCGCCCGGCGGATCACCTTGGCGACGCGCTCGGCGACGATCGGGATGCTCGACGGCGACGCCGCGTAGGTGCGGGCGGTGTGCAGGCCGAGGAAGCGACGCTCGCCGGTGACGTTGCCCGCCTCGTCGAATGTCTTCACGCCGACGTAGTCGAGGTAGGCGTCACGATGCACGCGCGAACGCGAGTTGGCCTTCGTCAGCGTGAGCAGCTGCGGCGAACGCGCCGCGGCGCGACTCTGCGGCGTCATCCGCTCGAACCCGCGCGGCGCGTCGGAGGCCGAGCGCAGGATGCCGAGGGCGCTGCCGTCGACGGGACGCAGCACGTCCTCGCCGTCGACGACGTCGAGGGCGTACTCGCGATAGCCGAGGAAGGTGAAGTTGTCCTCGGAGAGCCAGGTGAGGAAGCGGCGCACGTCGGCCGTCGCGAACTCCGGCACCGACACGGGCGGGTTGGCTCCGAGGTCGTCGACGATGGCGAGCGCCTGGTCGCGCATGCGCTGCCAGTCGTTCGCGGCGGCGCGCACGTCGTCGATGACGTCGCTGATCGTGCGCTCGATCTCGTCGGCGCCCGTGAAGTCGCCCAGCGGCGAGATGTGCAGGTAGACCCACGACTCCTCGCTCTCGCGCTGGCCCTCCGGCACCGTGTCGGTCTGGCCGGGCAGGCGCACCGCGCCGGGACGCTTACCGCTGCGGCGCGCGAAGCACAGCTGCCCCGAGGCGTCGCGCCGCACCGCCATCTGCGGGTGCAGCAGGTCGCCGATGCCGGCGCCACGCGAGGTGACGGCGGCGACGATCGAATCGACGACGAACGGCATGTCGTCCGTGACGACGCGGATGACGGCGCCCGCAGTGAGACGGTTGACGCCCCCGTGCTCGACGGCGTCGTCGATGAGGGAGGCGGGCAGATCCCCCTCGACCTCGACGATCGAGTGCGCACCGGCGCGGCGCTGCGCGGCCTGCATCTGGCCCTCGACCACCCAGGCCAGGTGGTCGAGCGACTTGCCGGCCAGCTCGGCCGGAGGGATGTCGCCCAACACCCCCTGGACGATCTCGAGCGCGACCCCGGTGCGGGCCTCGACGTCGGACAGAGCAGGCGTTGGAGCCTCGGCAGACATGACCTCTCCTGGCAGAGCGACGGGCGGTACGACGCTGTACCGCTGCCGTCGACTCTAACGCGCCCCGGCGACGTCGACGGCCTTCGGTGTCGCAGACTTCACCGACGCGCCAGGACGCCTCGCGTCGTCGTCCACAAGCTGGGGGCTCGGGCTCGGCACGTTGTCGGTGCCGGCGCCTACGGTGGGGTTCATGGAATCACTCACCGCCGCACCCACGGACGTCGCCCCGCAGCTCACCCGGGCTGCGCTGCGACTGCTCGACGTCACGTTCGAGCCTGCGGCGGTGTGCAGCGGTGAACGCTTCGATCTCGTCGTCGAGGCGTTGAGCGATCAGTTGAGCGACACCGCGACGGCGCTGCTGGCCACCGCTCCCCCGCCACCGTTCCGCGCGCCCGAGCTGCCTCATATCGCCGGGGCGACGACGCGTCGCGCGGGGGTGACGTTGCGGCGCGCCGTCGAGGAGGGCACGCTGCCCGGCAGCGGCCGCTCCTTGACCACGAGCCGTGACGATCTGCTCGACGTCGAACGCTCGATCCGCGACCTCGTGAGCACGCACCCACAGCTCGCGTCCACGGCAGCGCTGCCCTGCGCGGACGCGGTGGGGCGCCTCGCGCGCGTCGTCTCCACCTACGCCCACGGCTACGCGCGGGTGGCCGCCGCGCTCGCACGGCCCGGCTGCTCTCGTGAGGCGGCCGCCGACGCGGCGGCCCGCACCGAACGAGCGCTCGTGCGCTGCCTCGATCGCTGCGGTGACACGCGGGCCCTGCGCTGAGCGCGGGCACGCTCCGCCGGGGGCCGCTCAGAGCAGTGCGCGTACCGCGTCGATCTCGCTCGCGTCGTACCAACTGAGTTCGAGGTCGGCGTCGTCGCTCACCTGCTCACCCTCGTCGCCGACGAGGAAGCACGCGACATCGCGCAGCGTCACGTCGCCGTCCACGACGACGCGGCCGGGGAGTGCGCCGCCACCGGTGGAGGCCGCGGGCCTCACTCGAGCGTCCGGCACGTCGACGACCACGACGACGACGCGGCGCCCGGCACAGCCTGCGGCTGCGAGTTGCGTCGCGATGTGCTCGTGCAGTTCCTCGTCGCCGTGCGGGGCGAGCGCGCGCACGTCGTCGGTGACGGCGAACGCCGCCTCCACCGTCAGAGCCGAGGTGGCGAGCGCCGCGACACCGTCAGCGGTCACGGGGCAGTACAGGCGAGTCATCGGAAAGCCTTTCGAGCGGTGGGGCGACGCCTCGAGCCTAGCGGCGCCGCCATGCGCGACGACGACGCGTCGCATGCGGTGCCACGTCGGCGCCCAGCTCGCTCGCGAGATCGCGCACGGCGGCGAGGTACGGTGCGCCATCAGCGCCCTCGAGCAGGGTTCCGCGCAGCACCGCGGCGTCCAGCGCATCGCGCACGTCGGGCAGCACCGCCACGGGTCGCACACCGAGGAAGCGTTCCAACGCGTCCGCGACGACCGACGAGGCGCTCCCGCCGACCGCTCGTTCGCGGGCCTTCGACACGACGACGCGGACATCGTCGTGCAGGTCGATGATCGCCGGCGCGTGCTGCACGAACCGTTGCAGCGAAACCGGGTCGCAGCCGGCGAGCGCGACCACGTGGTCGGCGCGCGCGAACGCCTCGCTCGACACCCCGACCCGGGAGGGAGCGACGGTGTCGAACAGCAGGCTCTCGTCCGACTCGACCTCGGCCGCCACGTCGACGACGACCCAGCGGTAGTGCTGGGCGGCGAGATCGAGGACGCGGCCGAGGTGGAATCGGGTCAGCTCGTGCCAGCGCCCGGAATGCCCGATGCCGGTGAGCACGTCGAAGCCGGGCGTGACGTGCGCGGCGATGGAACGTAACTGGTGCAGGTTGAGGGTGCCCGCATCGACGAGACGCGCGGCCGCGAGGACGCCGGGTGCCTCGTCGAGCAGCCCGAGATGCGCCGAGCAGGACGGCGCAACGGTGTCGGCGTCGACGAGCAGCGTCGGCCCGCTCTCGCTCAGGGCCTGCGCGAGATGGGTGGCGCACGTCGTGCGCCCCGGCGCGCCGGGCGGGCCCCACACGACGGCGGTGGTGCTCGTCGGCGATGACGCGGCCGCTGCCCCGTCATCGGGCCCGTCGGTGGCCAGGCTCGTCTCGGCCTGTTCTGCGGCGGACGCGAGCTCGTGCTCGGCGGGGCCGGTGTGCGCGAGGGTCTCGAAGGCCTGCTCCAGCTCGCCCGATCCGACGACGTGGGTCCGTCGCAGGGACCACGCCTCGCACTGGCGAGCGTCCAGAGCGGATGTGGCTGAGACGACACCGAGCACCGACGCTCCCCGCACGGTCAGTTCCGCGACGACGCTGCCGTTCATGCCCGGGAAATCAGGGCTGATCGCGGCGACGGTGACGGCGCCCGACTCGGCGGCGCTGAGTAGTTCGGTGACATCGGCGCAGCGCCGCACGAGGGTCGCGTCCTCGACGGAGGCGAGCTCCTCGGCGAACCGCGCCTCGAGACGCGCCGAGATCGCGGTCGCGACGGTGCACACCGTCATCGTCGTCACGAGCGGGCCGCCGAGTCGAGCGGCACCAGCGTGATGCGCGCGCCCGAGTTGACGGCATCGATCATTGCCGGCAACGACTCGCGCGGGACGAGGATCTCGACGGGCGAGCCGTCGGCGACGGCGACGACACCGCCGCTGCGCGAACCGACGTGCGACACCAGGGCCCGCTCGACGCTCTGGTGCGGCTTGTCGAAGCCGGTCGAGCCGGCGCCCTCCTTCTTGTCCGAAACCCAGACCTCGACGTCCCCGCCGGAGCGGATGACGTCGGCCTGCCCGCGCTCGACGTTGACCGACAGGGCGCGAACCGTCACACCGGAGGCGTCCCCGACGGCGTTCTTCGGCACGAGCTCCCCGGCCCCGACGGCGCGCTGGACGACGCCGCCCGGCTGGGTCGCGCTCGACAGGTACTGCCCGCCGCGATCGTCGAGACGAACCCTCGTCGGCACGAGGTCGGACGAGGTGAGGCGCTGACCAGGCACGAGGGCGCTCTTCGCACTCCACACCTGCACCGAATCGTCGAACGAGCCGATGACACGCAACGTGCCGAGCACGCCGAGGGCGAGCAGCACGATGCCTACGACCCAGCGCACGTCCTTCATGCCGGTCGGCACGAACCGCCGCGCCGCCTGCGCCCCCGGCGAGACGTCCTTCAACCTGCGTACCCCACGCTCACCCACGATGTTCCTCCTCGTTCGTCCACAGCCGAGATCCATCGTCACGCGGGCGAGCGGGCCCGACGCCTAGAATGATCGTCAGGTTTTGGTAAGAATCTCCGCACCCGTCGAAAGGCACCCCATGGCGCAGCGCTTCGTCCAGATCGCCGACGTGGCGGAGACCCTCAACGTCTCGGCGCGGCAGGTCTACGGACTCGTCAAGTCGGGTGAGCTGCCGGCGATCAAGATCAACAACCAGTGGCGCGTCGAGGCAGCCGAGGTGGAGCGCTACATCGAACGCGCCTACGCCGCAACGCGATCCGCCGTCGCCGCCGGCGGAATGGGCGAGGACTTCTGAGGGCTCGACGTTCGTCCACGCGCGCCTGATCACCTGCTCGGGGGGCCGGCGTGAGGTGTGAACTCAGTCAGCGGCAGCGGCTCAGCGTCCGCTGGCGTTGACGTCGATCCACGCGAGATGGGCGAGCGGGAGCACGAGACTCGCCGCGCCGCGCGCCGGGGTGAGGACGACGTGATCGGCGCTCACCGCGTCGATCGTCCCGACGATCGTGTGCCCGCCGAGGCGATGCCAGGCGAGAGGGGCACGTGAACGCGCCATGGCACGCAGCACGCTGCTCCATCCGCGTCCGATCGACGAACCGTCGGCCGCGACGTGGGGGCGCCCCAGCCCGCTGACGCAGGCGATCGCACTGACGGGCACGAGACGGAGCCCGGCACGCACGAGGTCGTCGACACCGTGCACCGCATGCACGCCGTCACGATCGAGAGCGAGCCAGCCCTCCCCCACGTCGAGGAGGTGCCCGCGCAGAGTCTCGGTGCCGACGCTCAGTGCGACGACACTGCCGATCCCGGCACGCAGCCGGTCGACCAGCGTGACGCCGGCGTGCTCGACGCGCACGCTCTCAGCGACCTCTGCCCGCGCCTCGGCACGTTCCTGTGCCTCCTGGGCAGCCTCGAGGTCGGCCAGCAATCGCTCCATTCGCATGGCTCGACGCTAGAGCAGCGAGGAGCTCGGACGGGCGAAAAAAGTTTTTCATCTTCCACGCCCCCACTCGACACGATGTGTCGTTACATTGCATTCATCGACATCACACGTCACTGAACGTCATCGTTCGTCATGGATGTTGATCGGCGGCGACACGAGTCGCGCCGAGGCGCATGACGCGACGACGAAGGCGGAACGCGATGATCACGACGACCAGGGCGAGCACGTCGAACCCCTCGAACACACCTGTCACGCCGCAGCAGCTGAGGAGCGCCGGCATCCTGGCGGGCCTCAGCGCACCGCTGCTCGCGACAGCAGCCGTGGCCGTCGCCGTCACGACCCGACGGGCGCTGCCCGGGCCCGGCGCGACGAGCGAGGACGTCATCGGCGTCGCCGCGGGCGCCGTCCTCACGCTCGCGCTGGCCCGCCTGGCGTGGCTCAGTCTTCGCTCTGCCCTCGACCTGCGGTGCGAGGCACGGCTGCTCGTGGCGGGCGACCTCGAGTGTGGCCGATCGGCGCTCGTCCGAGTTCAGGTCTGCGATTCGCGCTCTGTCGTGGCGCGCTCTGCACCGGTAACGGCGGACGCGACGGGGTCGAGAACCCGCACGGCGAGTCTGTTCCTCGCCGTCGCGGCACTCATCACCGTCGGCGCGCAGTCGGCCGGGGCCGCCGAACCCGCGCCGCGCCCGTCGTTCTCCGTCTCGGCCGAGGTGATGCCGCCCGCCTCGGCCTCTGTCACCGACGCAGCGGCCCCTTCCGGGGCGGTCTCGCCAGCGGCCGCCACTCCCTCGGGCGCGGCACCTGCGTCTGGCACAACCAGCTCGCACTGGCCCGACCGCGAGGCCCCCGACGTCGACGCCCCGGACTTCGAAAACCCCGACCTCGACGCCCCTGACCTCGACTCCCCCGCGTTCGGTTCCCCAGCGTCCGTGTCGGCCCCGTCCGAGGCACGCACATCCGACTCGGCCACGTCCGACACGCCCCAGCCAGCGGTGCCGCGTCCCGGCTGGACGCCGGATCCGTTCAGTACCTCGAACGAGCTGTCCGCCATCGTGCTGGGCACGCCGCGCGGTTCAGGCACGGCCGCGGAACACAGGACGCACGTCGTCGTGCGCGGCGACACGCTGTGGAGCATCGCGGCGTCCTACCTCGCCCCGGGCGCACCGGCGGAAGACGTCGCGGCGTCCCTGCCGGGCTGGCTCGAGGCCAACCCGCTGCTGCGGCTCGATCCGGACACGATCGAGGTCGGCCAGCAGCTCACCCTTCCTGCGTCCTTCGTCTCGACCACCTCAGCGTTCGGAGCCCACCGATGACCACCCTCACCCTCGAACGAGCGAGCGTCGCACCCCCGCGCGCGGCCCACGAAATGCCGCGTGAACTCGATCTGCACGAGATCGGCGGGTTGCTCGACGGCTCGCTGCGCGTCGCCGACGTGCCGGCCATCAGCGCGCGCCTCGCGGTCGACGTCAGCCGCGAGCGCCTGCCGCACCGCGGCGAGCACGACGAGATCTTCGGCCCGCAGCACACGGCGACGTCCGCGTTGCCGGACGCACGGGTGTGGACGCAGCGCTTCGCCCTGGCGCTCGTCGAGGCTCTGGCGGGGCGTCGCTCACCGACGCAGCTCACGCCGCACACGAGCCCGGACGTGCTGGCCCGCATCCAGCGACGCCACCGCACGACACTGCGTCGCGGTGCCGCGCCCGGACCGACGGGCGTGCGGCGCGTTCAGGTGTGCCAGCCGTGCGACGGCGTCGTCGAAGCGGCCGTCGTCGCCCGCGTCAACGGCCGTGCGACGCCGATCGCCCTGCGCCTCAACGGGGTCGACGGGCGCTGGCAGGTCACCGTCCTCGAGCTGATCTGAGCGTGTCCGCGCCTCAGCGCTTGCGCTTCTTGCCGCCCTTGCTCTTGCGGCTGCGCGCTGCGGAGCGACGCTGTTCGCGCGACATCTGCTCTTCGTCGTCCATGACGTGCCCGTCCTTGGCGACGACGTGCTCCTCAGCGAGGCCCTCCTCGTTGGGCGCCGTGAAGTGCAGCTGCTCCTGCTTGGGTGCGGGCGTGGATGCCTCGACCTCGGCGGGGTCGACGTCGACGTGGAAGAACAGCTGCGTGGACTCCTCCTTGATCGACTCCGTCATCGCCTCGAACATCTGGAAGCCCTCGCGCTGGTACTCGACGAGCGGGTCGCGCTGAGCCATCTGCCGCAGGTGGATGCCCTCCTTGAGGTAGTCCATCTCGTACAGGTGCTCGCGCCACTGGCGGTCGAGGACGGTGAGCACCACGCGTCGTTCGACCTCGCGCGCAACGCTCGAACCGAGGAAGGCGACGCGGTCGTCGAACGCGTGCTGCGCATCGGAGCGCAGTTCCTCGCCGAGGATCTCCGGCGTGATGCCGGCGCGCCCGCCGAGCTCCGCCTCGAGCTCCTCGAGACCGATCGTGATCGGGTAGAGCTCCTCGAGGGCGCCCCAGAGTCGCTCGAGATCCCAGTGCTCGGAGAAACCGTCCGCGGTCGCCGTCGCGACGTACGTGTCGATCGTGTCGTTGATGAAGTGGCGCATCTGGCCGTCGATGTCACCCTCGAGCACACGCTTGCGTTCGGCGTAGATCGTCTCACGCTGACGGTTGAGCACGTCGTCGTACTTGAGGACGTTCTTGCGGATCTCGAAGTTCTGGCCCTCGACCTGGCCCTGGGCGGACTGGATCGAGCGGGAGACGATCTTGTTCTCGATCGGCTGGTCGTCGTCCATGCCGGAGCCCGACATGAACCGGTCGACGAGCGCCGCGTTGAACAGGCGCATGAGGTCGTCCTGCAGCGACAGGTAGAAACGCGACTCACCGGGGTCGCCCTGGCGACCGGAGCGTCCGCGGAGCTGGTTGTCGATGCGGCGCGACTCGTGACGCTCGGTGCCGAGGACGTACAGGCCGCCGAGTTCCTTCACCTCGTCGTGCTCGGCCTTGACCGCGGCCTCCGCCTTCGCGAGGGCCTCGTCCCAGCTCGCCTCGTACTCCTCGGGCGTCTCCTCCGGGTCGAGGCCCCGCTGCTTGAGCGCGGCGACGGCCATGAACTCGGGGTTGCCACCGAGCATGATGTCGGTGCCTCGACCGGCCATGTTGGTCGCCACGGTGACGCCGCCCTTGCGCCCGGCCTGCGCGACGATGGCGGCCTCGCGCTCGTGGTGCTTCGCATTGAGCACCTCGTGCGCGACGCCCTTCTTGCGAAGCAGCTCCGACAGGCGCTCCGACTTCTCGACGCTCGTCGTACCCACGAGGACTGGCTGGCCCTTGCGGTGACGCTCGGCGATGTCGTCGGTGACGGCACGGAACTTCGCGTCCTCGGTGCGGTAGATGCGGTCGGGCTGGTCGACGCGCTGCGGCGGGTTGTTCGTCGGGATCGTGACGACACCCAACTTGTAGATCTGGTACAGCTCGGCGGCCTCGGTCTGGGCCGTACCCGTCATGCCCGACAGCTTGTCGTACATGCGGAAGTAGTTCTGCAGCGTCACCGTCGCGAGCGTCTGGTTCTCGTTCTGGATCTCGACGCCTTCCTTGGCCTCGATCGCCTGGTGCACACCCTCGTTGTAGCGACGTCCGGCGAGCATGCGGCCGGTGTGCTCGTCGACGATGAGGATCTCGCCGTTCATCGCGACGTAGTCCTTGTCGCGCTTGAACAGTTCCTTCGCCTTGATGGCGTTGTTGAGGTAGCCGATGAGCGGCGAGTTCTGCGCCTCGTAGAGGTTCTCGATGCCGAGCAGGTCCTCGACCTTCTCGATGCCCGGCTCGAGCAGGCCGACGGTCTTCTTCTTCTCGTCGATCTCGTAGTCGCCCGGCTTCGTGATCTTGCCGTCCTTGCCCTTCTCCGCGCGCGTCAGGTGCTCGACGATCGAGGCGAACTCGACGTACCACTTCGTCGCCGCGTCGGCCGGGCCGGAGATGATGAGCGGCGTGCGTGCCTCGTCGATGAGGATCGAGTCGACCTCGTCGACGATGGCGAAGTTGTGGCCGCGCTGCACGAGCTCGTCCGTCGACCAGGCCATGTTGTCGCGCAGGTAGTCGAAGCCGAACTCGTTGTTCGTGCCGTACGTGATGTCCTTGTTGTACTCGTCTCGGCGCTGCGCCGGCGTCATCGACGACAGGATGCAGCCCGTCTCGAGCCCGAGCGCCCGGTGCACGCGGCCCATGAGCTCGGACTGGTACTCGGCGAGGTAGTCGTTGACGGTGACGACGTGGACGCCCTTGCCTTCGATCGCGTTGAGGTAGCTCGGCAGTGTCGCGACGAGCGTCTTGCCCTCACCGGTGCGCATCTCGGCGACGTTGCCCATGTGCAGCGCGGCACCACCCATGATCTGCACGTCGAAGTGACGCTTGCCGATCGTGCGCTTGCTCGCCTCGCGCACGGCGGCGAACGCCTCGGGCAGGATCTGATCAAGGCTCTGCCCGTCCGCGAGTCGCTTGCGGAACCGGTCGGTCTCCTCCCGCAGTTCGGCGTCGGTGAGCTTTTCGAAATCCTCTTCGACGATGTTCACCTGAGCGGCGATCGCCTCGAGCTTCTTGAGCGTTCGTCCTTCGCCGGCGCGCAGAACACGTTCGACAATTTTGGGCACGCGAGACTCCGTAAATCGTTGATCGATCACCTCGGGCGACGGGCCGTTCTCACGGGCCCTCACGCGAGGTGGCGCCCGACGCGCGGGCACAGTTCCCCTAAGAGTAATGGGTGAGCGGCGGCGCCGCCCCGTCAGAGTCCGCTGGGTCGGGTGCGTCTGCGGTTGCCTGTTCCCCCGGCGCCTGACGCAGCAGCGCGCGCGCCTCGGCGCGCGAGGACACCCCGAGCGTGCGATAGATCCGGGCAAGGTGGTTGCGCACGGTGTTCTCCGACAGGAAGAGCGTCGCGGCGATGCTGCGGTTCGAGCGGCCACGAGCCACAAGGTCGAGCACCTCGCGTTCGCGCGCGGACAGGGCATACGTCGGGTGGGGCGCCCGGGCGAGGGCGCATGCCACCGCCCACACCTGAGCCGCTCGCTCGGGTGCCACGTACGGCTCGTCGGCACGCAACATCCGGGCGAGCGCCGCTTCGTCGAGTGGCGTGGGCACCTCGGCGAGCACACCGTGAACACCGCAGCGGATGGCGGTGGCGAGGATGTCGTCGTCATCGGTGACGACGAGCAGGTGCTCGGGGGTGGCGTGTTCGAGCTGCGCGAGCAGCTCCGCGGCGCTGCGCGGCGCACACCACCGCCACGGCACCTGGCCGCCGGTGATGACGCCGGCATCAGGTCGGCGACCCCTGAGAAGGTCGCGCGGCGCGCCGGCGACGTTCATCGTTCGAGCCTGTTGGACGAGAGCGCTCGCGTGCACGAACCCGACCCCATGGAGGCGTCAGGGCGCGTTCGCCGGGCGGCGGGCGGTCCGTGACGCACCCGCAGCCCGGCGTCATCGGGCGCGCTGCTCAGGCTGTCTCCTCCAGCGTGTCCGGTGCTTCGTCGACGACGTCGAGGTGGATCACTCCATAGCTCCACCCACGGCGGCGGTAGACGAGGCTCGGACGACCGCTGCTCTTGTCCTGGTAGAGGTAGAAGTCGTGGCCGACGAGTTCCATCTCGCGCAGGGCCTCGTCGACGTCCATGGGCGCGCTCGCGTGCACCTTCTCGCGCAGCTGCACCGGGCAGTCCGGATCCTCACCGAGCTGGGCGGCCTCCGGCGCGTCGTCGCGCGTGTCGGGCATGATCTCGAGCACCGGCAGATCCGCCGTCGCCTCCGCGACGGACATCGTGCGGTGCTGGCCGCGCTGGATACGACGACGGTCGTGCTGGCGGCGCAATCGCTCACCGAGCTTTCCCATGACGAGGTCGAGGGCCGCGTACTCCTCGTCCGCCGACGCCTCCGCGCGCACGACGGACCGCTTCGAGCGGCACGTCACCTCGACGCGGTAGGCCTCCTTGGCGCGGCGCGGGTTCGGCTCGTGCGTGATGACGACGTCGCAGCGCATGACGCGCGGGTCGAGCTGCGGAACCTTGGCCAGCTTGTCCTCGACGTGTCGCGCGAGGCGGGCAGGAACCTCGACGTGTCGGCCGGTCACGGTGATCTCCATGGAAATCGACTCCTCGGATCGAGAGAAACTTCGGTGAGAAATCGGCCCCGTCAGCCCGGCTGCAGGCGTCGGGAGCCGCTTCGTGCGCGCCACCACCTCCTGCGGGGATGCTTGTTCGATGTCCTCCAACCTAACCCCCCATCGACGCCCGGGGAAGGGTTCGGGAACGGTCGATTCCGGCCGCCCCCGCTGCGGGCGCCGGCGGGGTGTGATCGTCCCGCGGTCAGCCTGCCGAGCGGGCGTTCGGCTCGTGCGGCGTCGCCGCGAGCGCCGCGACGGCGACGACCCGCACGCCCGCTCGTTCCAGCGTCGCGTGCGCCGCGGCGAGCGTCGCGCCGCTCGTCACGACGTCGTCGAACAGGACGACGCGCGCGCCGGCGCGAACGAGACGCTCCGCCGTCCGCGGCTCGATCCTGAAGGCCCCTTCGACGTTGCGGCGTCGCTCGGCGAGAGTCAGCCGCGCCTGATCCGCGACGCCCCGATCGCGGTGCCGCAGCAGGCTCCGTCCGCTGACGAGGCTGGTGCCCCGACACACGGCGTCGCACAGTTCGCCCAACGGAAAGCGTCCCCGCTCACGGTAGGCCGCGGCCCGGGACGGAATGGGCACGAGGACGAGTGGCCCGGCGCCGGCCGATGGCCGCGCGCCCAGCGCGGCATCTTCGAGTGTGGCGTCGGTGAGTGCGCGAGCGAGCGAGCGGCGCGCGAGGCGCACGAGGACGTCGAGGCCGTCGCTGCGTCCACGATCCTTGAACGCCGTGATGGCCTCGCGCAACGGCCCGTCGAACGCCGCAGCGACGGCGACGTCGAGTTCGGGGGCGTGATGGGCTCGCACCGTGAACGCTTCACGGCACAGACCGGCGTCGCACGTCGCGCACCAGCTCGGGCCCCATGCGCCGCAGCCGAGACAGTTCGACGGCCACGCCAGATCGACGACGTCACGCAGCGCGCCCCTCACCCACGCGACCGGCGGCGTGAGCCGGGCGCCGACGTCGCGAGACTGGCGGGGCACACCCGCGATGATGCCGCCCGCGCGACGACGTCACCACCGACACGCGCTCGCCCCTGTGGACGAGGGTGCGCCGCAGCGCTCCCCCGGGCCACAGCCGTCACCGGTTGTGGACGACGGAGTCTCGGCCCACGCTGTCCGGCGCGCTTTCGACCACCTCATCCAGAGCGACGAGCACGTTCGGCGCGCGCCGAACGACGGCGTCCCAAGCGGAGACGGGTGTCAGGATCGCGGGGCGATGAGGTCGCCCCGGGTGAGGAAACTGCTCCACGAGGAGCCCTGGCGCGTGAAGACGGTGTTCGCGTCGGTTCGCACGAACAGGCCGCTTCGCCCGTCGAGAGTAGACACGAGGCTGCTCGCGCCCGTGACGCCGCCGAGGGGCACCGGGGCGTCGTCGAGCGGCACGAGGGTCGGTTGCAGGAGACCGTCGCTCGTGCCGAGGACGGCAAGTGACGTTCCGTCCGCCCACACGACGTCCTTGACGTCGTGCACGCCCGGCGCGATGTCGTGCGCCGGGCCGAGGGAGACAGGTCGACCGCGCTCGTCGCGTTCGACGGCTGCGACGACGGCGCGGGCGTCGTCGCGGTCACGGATGGTGAGAGCGACGCGGGAGCCCTCGGGCGACACGCTGAGCGACGTGACGGAGGACGCGCCGAGCCACGGGACGTCGAGGGCTGTCGGTGTTCGCGTCGGCGAGGTCGACGTCGTGTCGAGCGCCCACAGCGCGGCGCTCGAGGTGTCGCCTGTCCTCTTCGACCTGGACGCCTGCGACGACGGTGATGCCGACGACGTGCGGCCTGCCACCCACAACCATCCGGAGCTGTCGAACGCGGGACGCACGAGCTGGTTTCCGAGATCGGGGACGGTGACGTCGGTGCCGTTGAGCCAACGTCGTACCGACGTGCGGTCCTTCGAGATCGCCGCGATCTGCCGCCCGCCCTGGCCGGCGGCGAGCAACGACCAGTCGGCCGGCACCGCGGGCAGCACGGGGCGTCCCTGCGCCGCGCGGGCGTCGGTGCCCGAGACGGAGTCGTTCGCCTGGGCGTGCGTCCAGGCGAGGTAGGCGCCACTGCGGGAGATGACCTCGTCGAGGCTGTCGGCGGTGATCGAGTAGCCGACCTGGCTCGGGTCGCTCACCTGCGCAGGCAGGTTGTCGGTCTCCAGGCGCGCCCCGCCGACGCGCACTGAGACCGAGCGCACCTCCGGCGCCTGCATGACGGTCGCCGTCACCGACGCCCACAGCGCGGCGCGCGCGGGGTTGTCGGCAGCGCTCGCGCGGCTGGAGAGCGCGACGTCCGCCTCGCCGTCGCGCACGGGCACGGCGTCGACGGCGAGCGCCGTCCCCGTCGGCAGGCTCGTCGCGATGGCGGGGCGCAGCCACTGCGGTGGGGCGGAGAGCGCCGCGCGCGCGAGCGCCGTCGCGAGACCCTGGCGCGGCAGCAGGCGCGGGTCGGGTACGAGCGAGCGTCCGTAGGCGGCCGGGTAGTACACGTTGACGCGGCTGAACAGGCGCGCGACGTCCGTGCTGCTGATCCACACGCCCAGCCCGTCGGGCACCTGGCTGAGGCGCCATCCCCCGGCCGTGGAACCCACCGTGAAGCGCAGGTCGCGGCGGGTCGTCGACGGTTGGCGCACGAGGTGGCCATCGGCGTCGATCGTCGCGACGACGGGGACGCTGAGACGCACCGTCGTCGTGTCGGGGCGGGTGGCCGTGATGTCGCTGTCGCCCGCGAAGACCGTGACGGCGCTGCCCGGTTTCCAGCGACGGCTCGCGTCGCCGGTGAGGAAGGTGCGGGCAGCCTGGTAGTCGTCGTGCGCGGACATCTGGGCGCGTAGGAAACCAGTCGCGATCTGGCGCGGATCGTCGTAGGCCGACGCCGTCAGCGGCTCGACGGCGAGCGGTTCGCTGTCGTCCTTCGCGTCGACGGCCTTGCCCGGCGCGACGCTCGACGTCGAGGGCAACCCGACGCACCCGGCGGTCGCGAACACGCTCGCCGCGGCGGCCACGGCCACCAAGGCGCGCGGCAGCCTGCGTCGTGGGCTCATCGTGGGGCCTCGCCGGCGTCGACGGCGCCCTCACCGTCGATGACCTGGGGCAGTGAGTTCGAGCGCTTCTTCGCATCGATCGCGACCGGGTAGCCCGACGCCAGGCGTGCCCCGCCGTCGGAGGTGCGCATCGTGCCGCTCGAGATCTGTTTCGTCCTCGCGGTGAGGCCGGGCTGCAGCGGGCCCGGACTCGCGGCGATGGCGACGCCCTGCACGCGCGGCAGCGTCAACCGGAAGCAGGAGCCCTCGCCGGGTGCGCCCCACGCCTCGAGAAAACCGTCGTGCAGGCGGGCGTCCTCGAGAGAGATCGACAATCCGAGGCCCGTGCCGCCCGTCGTGCGGGCGCGGGCGGGGTCGGCGCGCCAGAACCGGTCGAAGACCTTGTCCGCCTCGCCCTCCTTGAGTCCGATGCCGTAGTCGCGGACGCTGACGCTGACGGCAGTCGAGTTGGCGCGCAACGTCACGACGACGGGCTGGCCCTGGCCGTGCTCGATGGCGTTGGCGACGAGGTTGCGCAGGATGCGCTCGACGCGGCGGCGGTCGACGTCGATCGTGACGTCGATCGTGACGTCGTTCGGCGCGTCGAGCACGAGGCGGCAGCCGAGCTTGTCGGCGAGCTGCGCGTGCATGTCGTTCACCTCGGCGCACAGCTGGCGCATCGACGTCGGTGTGCGGCTCAGCACGGCGCCGCCGGCGTCGAATCGGCTGATCTCCAGCAGGTCCGCGAGCAGCGACTCGAAGCGGTCGAGCTCCTTCGACAGCAGTTCGGAAGAACGCGCGACGTGCGCCGCGAAGTCGCCGCGTGAGTCGTGGATCATGTCGGCGGCCATGCGGATCGTCGTCAGCGGTGTGCGCAGTTCGTGCGAGACGTCGGAGGTGAAGCGTTGCTGCAGGTGCGACAGGTCCTCGAGCTGGCCGATCTGACGTTGCAGGCTCGAGGCCATGGCGTTGAAGCTCGTCGCGAGGCGCGCGATGTCGTCCTCTCCGCGCACCGGCATGCGTTCGTCGAGGTTGCCGGCGGCGAGGCGCTCGGAGACGTGCGCGGCGGAGCGGACGGGGGTCACGACGAGGCGCGTCGCGAGGTAGGCGCAGGCGCCGAGGAGCAGGATGAGCGCGAGGCCGCCGGCGGCGAACGAGGTGCGCACGATGCTGAGCGAGTCGGCTTCCTTGTCCATCGGGAAGATGAGGTACAGGTCGTACGCGCCGGCGTTGGGGATGCTGACGCGTGAGCCGACCATGACGGCGGGGATGTGGCGGCCGGTCGCGTCGAGGGAGATGATCTTCGTCTGCTGATGCGCGGGGTCGCGGGCGAGGGCGCCGCGCACGTCGGCGGGTGGGGTGAAGCCGCGCGCACGGGCCGTCGCGACGAGGGGGATGCCGGGGCGCGTGTTGTCGCTGGCGCGCATGAGGATGACGAGGCGCGCGGAGTCGTCGAGCGGGCTCGCGATGCGTTGCACGGAGTCACGCGAGAGGTTGTAGAGCGTCGTCATGTCGGTCTTGTCGGTCGCGTCGAACGCGCTCTGGACGTCAGCGGTCTCGCTCAGCGCGATCTGTTGCGCGGACGCGGTCTTGCTGCGCACGAGCCCGTCGGCGATGCCCTGGTACATGAGGGATCCGACGGCGATGACGACGGTGAGGCCCATGAGCATCGTCAGGCTGATGACGCGCACGTGCAGGCTGCGTCGCCAGCTGCGCACGCAGAACGTGACGAGGCGCCTGATTGCGCGGCGGGACGCGTCGTAGGCGCGTCGTAGGACGCTGCGGGGTGCCTCAGGTGGCGGGTGTGCTGGCACCGGCCTTGTATCCCACACCTCGCACGGTCACGACGATCTCGGGCCTCTCCGGGTCCTTCTCGACCTTGGCGCGCAGGCGCTGGACGTGCACGTTGACGAGGCGCGTGTCGGCGGCGTGGCGGTAACCCCAGACCTGTTCCAGCAACACTTCGCGACTGAACACCTGCCATGGCTTGCGGGCGAGGGCGAGCAGGAGGTCGAACTCGAGGGGAGTGAGGGAGATCGGGGTGCCGTCGCGGGTGACGGAGTGGGCGGCGAGGTCGATCGTCAGGTCGCCGATGGTGACGGTTTCGGGTTCGGCGTCGCCGCGGCGCAGGCGGGCGCGGACGCGGGCGACGAGTTCGGCGGGTTTGAAGGGCTTGTTGACGTAGTCGTCGGCGCCGGCGTCGAGGCCGGCGACGACGTCGAGGGTGTCGGTGCGGGCGGTCAGCATGACGATGGGGACGTCGGATTCGGCGCGGATGGCGCGGCACACTTCGACGCCGTTCTTGCCGGGCAGCATGACGTCGAGCAGGACGAGGTCGGGTTTCGCGTCGCGGAACGTGGCGAGTGCTGACGTGCCGTCGCCGCAGTGGGTGACGTGGTAGCCCTCGCCGCGCAGAACGATGCCGAGCATCTCGGCGAGTGCCGGGTCGTCGTCGACTATCAGCACACGGTTCATCACGTGGGGGCCCCTTCCTTCGTGCGGCGCGTGCGCCCGGTGGGGCGCCGTCCTCGGCTCATTGTCACACATGCCTGCGGGCCCTCCCCGGACCTCTTCAGGCGTCCTGCCGTCCCCGGGACGTTCGTCCCCACTCTGCCTGCGCGTGCGTTCTGTCTGGCCGAATGTGGACGTGATTCGCACAGGTGGACGAGAACCTCGAAGGTGGACAGGAATTGCGAATGTGACCGCAAATCGCAGTTGTGCACGCCTCACGGGTGAAACGGCGACAGCCACGCGGGCATCACCGCGTCGCAACGTGGACGGCCTGCGTGTCGCACCGAGCGAGGCCCCCCGGGCCGAGCCGGAAGACGCGCCGAACAAGATCGGAGCCGGAACGCGCCGAGACTGGACCGGCGAGCTTGCGAGCCGGCCAGCATCGGCACGTTCCGGATCGTGCGGGCCGTACCACGTCGCAACGTGGACGGCCCGCGTGTCGCACCGAGCGAGGCCCCCCGGGCCGAGCCGGAAGACGCGCCGAACAGGATCGGAGCCGGAACGCGCCGAGACTGGACCGGCGAGCTTGCGAGCCGGCCAGCATCGGCACGTTCCGGATCGTGCGGGCAGCACCGCGTCGCAACGTGGACGGCCCGCGTGTCACAGTGAGACGGGCCCGCCAGGGCCCGGCCACAAGACGCGCCAGAGAGAATCAATCCGGAACGCGCCGAGACTGGCGCGCGCTTGCGCGCGGTCAGTAGCGGTAGTGCTCCGGCTTGTACGGGCCGGCAACGTCCACGCCGATGTATTCGGCTTGGTCCTTGCGCAGTTCGGTGAGTTCGACGCCGAGGGCGTTGAGGTGGGCGCGGGCGACCTTTTCGTCGAGGTGCTTGGGGAGCGTCTTGACGAGGGGTTTGCCGTTGTCGGTGTAGGCGTTGCCGTTGGTCCACAGTTCGATCTGGGCGATCGTCTGGTTGGCGAACGAGTTGGACATGACGAAGCTGGGGTGGCCGGTGGCGTTGCCGAGGTTCATGAGGCGGCCTTCGGACAGCACGATGATGGAGCGTTCGTCGTCGGCGCCCTTGTCGAACGTCCATTCGTGGACCTGCGGCTTGATCTCGACCTTTTCGATGCCGGGGATCTTGGCGAGGCCGGCCATGTCGATCTCGTTGTCGAAGTGGCCGATGTTGGACACGATGGCCTTGTTCTTCATGCGTGCCATGTGGTCGGCGGTGATGATGTCGAAGTTGCCGGTCGTCGTGACGAAGATGTCGCCGTACTCGCAGGCCTTGTCCATCGTCGTCACCTGGAAGCCTTCCATCGCGGCCTGGAGCGCGCAGATGGGGTCGATCTCGGTGATGACGACGCGGGCGCCCTGTCCGGCAAGGGCGGCGGCGACGCCCTTGCCCACGTCCCCGTATCCGGCGACGACGGCAACCTTGCCGCCGATGAGCACGTCGGTGGCGCGGTTGAGGCCGTCGATGACGGAGTGGCGGGTGCCGTACTTGTTGTCGAACTTCGACTTCGTCACGGAGTCGTTGACGTTGATCGCCGGGAACAGCAGTTCTCCCGCGCGCGCGAGTTCGTAGAGGCGGTGCACGCCGGTGGTCGTCTCCTCGGTGACGCCCTTGATGCGCTCGCCGACCTTCGTCCACTTCTGCGGGTCGTCGGCCATCGTGGAGCGCACGAGGGCCTTGAAGACGCTGAACTCCTCGGAGTCGGCTTCGGTGGTGGGCGGCACCTGGCCGGCCTTCTCCCACTCGGTGCCCTTGTGCACGAGCATCGTGGCGTCGCCGCCGTCGTCGAGGATCATGTTGGGGGCGTCGTCACCGGACCAGGTGAGGATCTCGTTCGTGCAGGCCCAGTACTCCTCGAGGCTCTCGCCCTTCCAGGCGAACACGGGGACGCCCTTCGGGTCCTCGGGCGTGCCGTCGGGGCCGACGACGACGGCGGCGGCCGCGGCGTCGTCCGTCGAGTAGATGTTGCAGCTCGCCCAGCGGACCTCGGCGCCGAGCGCCGTCAGGGTCTCGATCAGGACGGCCGTCTGGACGGTCATGTGCAGCGAGCCGGCGATCTTGGCGCCGGCGAGCGGCTGCGACTCGGCGTATTCCTCGCGCAGGCTCATGAGGCCGGGCATCTCGTGCTCGGCGAGGCGCAGCTGGTGGCGGCCGGCCTCGGCGAGGCTGATGTCGCGGATCTTGTAGTCGAAGGACATGGGGATGTCGTTCCCTTCGGTTGTCGAATGACGTTCTCGATCAGGCGTCGCCGGCGCGCCCCTCTGGGCTGCTTCGCGCATGGGTCATCACCCACGCCGAACGCGTGCTCGTCAGTCTATCCGCCATCACTGACAGGCCGCCGGGGGCGCCGCATCGCTCAGTGCGCGGCGGCCACCTCGCCGCTGCGGCGGGCGAGCGCGGGCGTCACGAGGGCGACGAGGACGAGACCGACGAGGACGCCGACGATGGCGCTGATGAGGGTGTTCGTCAGCCAGGCGAGCACTCCCCCGAGCGCTCCGGTGGCGTCGGCCACGGCGTGCTCGACGTGGTGGACGGCGTCGTACGGCGCGTGCCAGCCCAGTTCGGCGGAGTTCGCCAGCAGGATGTGCCCACCGACCCACAGCATCGCCACGACGCCCAGCGTCGACAGGAACGACATCACCTTGGGCATCGCTGCCACGAGTCCACGGCCGAGCTTCTCGTTCTTGCCCGACTCGACGAGGTGCAGGCCCACGTCGTCCATCTTGACGATCAGTGCGACGACGCCATAGACGAGCGCGGTGATGAGGAACGCGACGACGATGAGGACGATGGTGCGGGTGAGGAAGGGTTCGTGATCGACGGTCTGCAGCGAGATGACCATGATCTCGGTCGACAGGATGAGGTCGGTGCGGACGGCCTCGGCGATGACCTTGTTCTCGTCGACGGACTCGGTGGCGACGTCCTCGGCCAGGTGCTCGGCCGGGGTCTCCTCGCGGTGGGCGCGGCGGTGCGCGAGGGCGTGATGGATCTTCTCCGCGCCCTCGTAGGACAGGTAGAGGCCACCGAGGATGAGCAGGATCGTCACCGCGATGGGCAAGAACTGTGACAGCACGAGGATGACGGGCAGGATGATGAGCAGCTTGTTGCGGATCGAGCCCTTCGCGATCTTCGCGATGATCGGCAGCTCGCGTTCCGCGGCGAGACCCTGCACGTAGCGCGGCGTCACGGCCGTGTCGTCGACGACGACGCCCACGGCCTGCGTGCTCGCCTTGCCGGCAGCGGCGGCGACGTCGTCGACGGACGCCGCAGCCATGCGCGCGAGCGCGGCAACGTCGTCGAGCAGTGCGAACAGTCCGCCCGCCATCAGCGCACCTGCGCGCTTCGGTGCGACGGCGGCATGGCGTCAGGCCTCGGGTGCGGAGCGGCGGGCATCATGCGCACAGCCTAGAGAAACCTGGGAGGCTCACGAAATACGCTGAGGGAAGCTATCCACTCCGAGCTTCAGCCTTCGATGCGCGTCGCACCGTGCTGGGTCGAGCCGCCATCGTTGACCCGCTCGTCGGGCAGGTCGGTGTGCACCGCGGACGAGCGGTGCCCGATACGGCTGCCGACGCGCCCGAGGTCGATGTCGGGTTCGAGGTACATGAGCAACTGCATGTCGGGCTTCGCGGCACGTGCCGCCTGTTCAGCCATGTCGATGGCGTGGGCGATCTCCTCACCCGTGTCGCTCTTGTCGACGGCGAACTTGACGGCGACGAGCAACTCCTCGGGGCCGAGGTGGCTCGTCTTCATGTGGATGACGCGGTTCACGCCGTCCGCCGACTCGATGGCACGTCGGATGTCGCGCACCGTCTCGGGGGTCGCGGCCTCGCCGAGGAGCATGGACTTCGTCTCACGGAACAGGAAGATCGCGACCAGGATGAGCAGGATGCCGATGAGGCCGGCGCCCACGGCGTCCCAGATGCCGTTCTGCGTGACGAGGGCGAGCGAGACGCCGACGAGGGCGAAGACGAGACCGGTGACGGCCGCCGAGTCCTCGCACAGGAGCACGGGCAACTCGGGGCTCTTCGCCGACTTGAGGAACTGCCCCCAGCTCTGTTCGCCCTTCTGCTTGCGTGCCTCCTTGGCCGCCGTCATGAGGGAACGGCCTTCCATGAGGATCGCCAGCACGAGCACGACGATCGGCACCCACCACCAGGCCTCGTCCGTCGACGGCTGCTTCGCTCCGGGCTCGCGCATCTGATGGAACTTCTCGTACGCCTCGAACAGCGAGAACAGGCCACCGAGGGAGAACACGATGATGCTGACGACGAAGCCCGCAAGGTAACGCTCACGCCCGTGACCGAACGGGTGATCCTCGTCCGCGTCCTTCTGGGCCTTCTTGCCGCCGATGAGCAGGAGGATCTGGTTGCCCGAATCGGCGGCGGAGTGGATGCCCTCGGCGAGCATCGAACTCATGCCGGTGAGCAACCACGCGATGATCTTCGTGACGGCGATGCCCAGATTGGCGGCCAGCGCGGCGAAGATCGCCGTGTTGTTGCCGCTGTGCCCGCCCGATCCGGCTTCCTTCTCGTCACTCATGCCCCCGAGAATAGGTGGCGACTCTCGCGCCGCCAACCGCGACGGCGCCGTCACACCCCCTCGATCCAGCGAAGAACCCGCCGCGCCGACTCTGCTCTACCTCAGCGAATCCGACGTCCGGGCAGCGTTCACGGCAGACGTCGCGCACGCCTCGCAGCACGCGGCGTTCATCGCGCTCGGACGCGGAGAGGCGCTGCTGCCCGCACGTCTGCTGCTGCCGGGGCGCGGCGACGACGTCGCGTTCTGCTACGCCGCGCGGGCCGAGGCGAGCGCACCGGCCGTCAGCAAGTTCGGTTCGGTACACGCCGGCAACGTCGACGCGGGGCTGCCCGCGGTGCACGCGCTCGTCACGGTGCTCGACCCGACGACAGGTGTGCCGACGTGCGTCATGGCAGGCACGACGCTGACGACACGCCGCACGGCGGCAGCGAGCGCCGTCGCGATGGAGGCGTTGTGGTCCCCTGACTCGAGCGGGCGCGACGACGTCCGTGTGGCCGACGGCGCAGGTGTCGGTGCCCGGGACGGCACCGGTGTTCATGTCGCGATCGTCGGGAGCGGCGTGCAGGCCGAGGCGCACGCGCACGCGTTGTGCGCCGTCGGCGGTGAGCACACGGTGGGTCGCATCCGGCTCGCGGCGCGCGACCGCGCGAGTGCCGACGAGTTGGTCGCGCGCTGGCATACGACGAGGCCCGAGGGCGCACCCGACATGGAACTCGTCGACACGGTCGAGCAGGCGTGCGCGGACGCCGACGTCATCGCGGTGTGCACGACGTCGACGACGCCCGTGCTCGAGGCGACCTGGGTGCGTGACGGCGCCCTCGTCATCTCCGTGGGCTCGTTCAGCGCCGAGCGATCCGAGGTGCCGAGCGACCTCGTCGCTCAGGCACGCGTCGTCGTCGACGACCGCGAGACGGCACTGGCCGACAACGGGTGCGTCGTCGCGGCCCTCATGGCCGGGGTGCTCGAGACCGGCAGCGTCGAGACGCTCGGCGAGGTGCTCGTGCGCGACGCCGCACATGCCGATGACGATGACGCAGAACGTCACGTCTGGAACGACGACTCCTCGAACAACGGCGTCACCAACCACGGCGCCGCCGACAGCGACGCAGGCGCCCACGGTGAGCGTCGCCCGCGCGTGACGCTCTACGCCTCGGTCGGGATCGGGTTGCAGGACGCTGCCGCGGCCGTCGCGGTACAGGAGGCCGCCCAGCGCGCCGGGGTCGGGACGCCGCTGCCGCTCTGACATCGCTGCCAGGGCTCACTCGCCGTCGCACCCCGGGGTTCATTCGGGGCGCATCCTGGGGCTCAGTCTCGCCGTCGCACCCCGGGGTTCATTCGGGGCGCATCCTGGGGCTCAGTCGAATTCGAGCCCCAGCAGCGCGTTCTCGAGCACCTCGGTGAGCGCCGGGTGAATCCAGTACTGCCCGCGTGCCATCTCGTCGGCGGTGAGCCCGAACGACATCGCCTGGACTGCAGGCTGGATGACGATCGAGGCCTCCGGGCCGACGAGGTGCACGCCGAGCAGCTTCTTCGTCGCCTTGTCGGCGATGACCTTGCAGATGCTCGTCGTGTCCTCGAGGGCCCAGCCGTAGGCGATGTCGCCGTACTTCTGCACCTTCGTCGTGATGGCGTGCCCGCCCTCGCGCGCCTCGTCCTCCGTCAGCCCGACGGTGGCGACCTGCGGGTGCGTGAAGACCGCCGCCGGCACGACGTCGTGCGGGAACGCGCGCAGGTCGTCGGGGTGGACGAGGTTGTGCGCGACGCAGCGCTCCTCGGCGTTGGCGACGTGCTTGAGCTGGTAGCGCGAGGAGCAGTCGCCGAGTGACCAGACGCCGTCAGCGCCCGTGCGTCCGTACTCGTCGACGACGATGCGCCCGTCGTCGCGCACCTCGACGCGGGTGTTCTCGAGGCCGAGGTCGTCGGTGTTGGGGATGCGGCCCGTGGCGACGAGGAGCATCTCGCCCTCGATGACGCGCCCACCTCTCAGCGTCACGCGGATCGTCCCGTCGCGCTGTTCGATCGACTCCATGACCGCATCACGTTCGAGAGCCCACTGGTCGGTGGCGGCGTGGGTGAGGACGCGGCTGACGTCGTCGTCGGCGTGGCGCAGCACGCGCTTTCCGCGTGCGAGCATCGTCACCTCGACGCCGAGGGACGAGAACACGTGGGCGAACTCGAGGGCGATGTACCCGGCGCCGGCGATGACGAGCGAACGCGGCAACTTCTCGATGCGCATGATCGTGTCGCTCGTCTCGTAGGGCACGCCGCTGTCGGTGACGACGGGCGGGATGTTGGGACGCGCGCCGGTCGCGATGACGATCTGGTCGCCGCTGATCTCCTCGTCGTAGCCCTCGACGCGCAGCGTGCGGTCGCCGGTGAAGCGCGCGTGGCCGCTGAACACGGTCGTGTTGCCGTCGTCGCTGCCGCGCTCGCGGTACGCGCGTCCGCCCGCGGAGATCGCGTCGATGCGCCCGAAGACGCGGTCGCGGATGTCGTCCCAGCGCACCTGATCGACGTGCGCGTCGACGCCGAGGCGCGACGCCTCCCGCGCGCTGCGCGCCACCTCGGCGGCCTGGACGAACATCTTCGTCGGGATGCAGCCGACGTTGAGGCAGGTGCCGCCGAAGACACCCTTCTCGATGACGGCGACGCGCTTGTCGGCGAAGTCGGGCGTCACGAGCGAGTTGCCCGAGCCGGTGCCGATGATGACGAGGTCGAAATGAGCCATGCCCCAACCCTAGGCGCAGGCGGGGACAACCCCGGAACGCCGGGCATTTCTTCTCACGGACCTCTCTGCGCGAGCGAGCCTCCCGAGCCTCGAGGCGTCGAACGATGGGCGTCAGTGCGGGTGGCGCAGGCGCTCCATGAGGACGGCCGCCTGCGTGCGCGATTCGAGGCCGAGTTTCGCGAGCAGGCTGGTGACGTAGTTCTTCACCGTCTTCTCCGCGAGGTGCAGGCGCCCCGCGATCTGACGGTTCGTGTACCCCTGCGTGATGAGGTCGAGCACGCGCTTCTCCTGCTCGGTGAGCGCGGCGAGTTCGGGGCTCTCGAGGGCACCGTCACCGCGCAGGCGCGCGCGGATGACGTCGGCGTCGGCGGTGTCGAGCAGCGACTCCCCCGCCGCGACGCGTTCGATCGTGTCGATGAGGTCGGCGCCGCGCACCTGCTTGAGGACGTACCCACTCGCGCCCGCGAGGATCGCGGCGAGCAGGGCCTCGTCATCGTCGTAGGAGGTGAGGATGAGGCAGCGGATGTTCTCGTCGACGCTGCGCACGGCGCGGCACACCTCCATGCCCGTGCCGTCTGGCAGCCGGCCGTCGAGGATGGCGACGTCGGGGCGCGCCGCCGGGATGCGCCGTGTCGCCTCCTCTGCGCTGCCGCTCTCGCCGACGACGTCGCAGCGCCCCGATGACGCCAGCAACTCGGCCAGGCCGCGACGGACGATCTCGTGGTCGTCGAGCAGATACACGCGCACAGTCATGACCCCATTGTGGCCGCTGCGTTGAGTTCGCGCCGCGCGCTCCCCCAGGATGGGCGCATGACGGACTTGACCCTGGTCTCGTTCCAGCCCGTCAGCCGCGTCGGCGTCACACGCCACCCACGCGATCTCGTCACGATCGCGGAAGATGAAGCCCTCGACCGGCCCGGGCAGCGGCCACCGCACCGGATACCCCGACACCGGCTGCTGCTCGCACAGCAGCCGCACGAGCGCGTCCCGATCACCGTCGTCACGCAGCCGAATGTCGACGCCCATGCACAAAACACGGCGCTGACGCCGCGTCAGCTCAGGAGGTTCCTGCCACATCACCGGCGCGCAGGTGAGGACGAAGGTCCCCGGGCGCTGCGGTGAGGCGCGGGTGAGGATGAAGCATGCCCTCACCGAGCGAACCGACACCGGAGCAGATGCTCGATGCCATGGGACGGACCGGTCGGGCGCACGTCAGCGTCTCGCGGGGTGCTCTTCCGTTCGTCATGCCCTGTGGCGTGCGTGTTACGGGTGGCGACGTCGTCGTCGAGACGGCCCACCCGAGCGTCACACGCGGCGCGCAGCGACGCGACATCGCGGCCGTGCAGGTCGAGGCGCTCATCGACGGAACGTGCTGGTCGATCAGCGTCACCGGCCCGCTCGCCATTCGCTCGACGTCGGATGCACCGCAGCGCGGCGATGTCGTCCTGCCGACGCGGGAGGCTCTGTTCAGCGCCGAGTGCCTATCATCGGCGCATGGTCACCGCGTCGATCCGCTCCTTCGATCCGGTCTTGCCGAACGAGCCTGACGAGGCTCTGCTGGCCGCCGTCATCGAACTGAGCAAGGATCTCGAGCTCAAACCACTGCTGCGCCGATTCGTCGAGACCGCAGCGGAACTCACCGGCGCCCAGTACGGGGCGCTCGGCGTGCTCAACGCCGAGGGGCGCTTCGACGACGTCGTCATCCACGGCATCGACGCCGAGACGGCCGCACTCATCGGCGACGGCCCCCACGGCGAGGGCGTCCTCGGCGCGATCATCGCCCACCCGCACACGCTGCGCGTGCCCGACATCGCCGCGCACGAGGCGAGCGTCGGCTTTCCCGAGCACCACCCGCCGATGTCGTCGTTCCTCGGCTGCCCCGTCGTCATCCGCGGGCAGGTCTACGGCAACATCTACCTGACGAACAAGCGCGACGCCGAGGAGTTCTCCGCCCGCGACGAACGGGTGCTCGAGGCGCTCGCGTCGGCCGCGGCGTCCGCCATCGCGCACGCTCGGACGCTCGCCGAGGCGGGGGCCCGCGAGCGCTGGCACCGCGCGGCGGCCGAGGCCGCGCAGCTCCTCTCGCAACTGCCGCCGGCGCAAGCGTGGCCGCAGGTCGTCGCGCGGTTCGACTCGATCCTCACCGCCAACCACGTCGAACACGTGCCGGGTCACCGCAGCGCAGCGCGCCTCGGCGACCTCGCCGAAGAACTGCTCCTCGCGCCGCGCGCACGATTCTTCACGCACGACGTCGCGGCGCGCCTCGTCGACGAGCGCATGCGCTGCGCGATGGTCGTGCCGCTCGCCAGTGACGGCGAGAACCCGGAGCTGCTGCTGTTCGCCTGGGACCGCCCGACGCTTTCGCTCGACCCCGAACCCATGGAGGCCATCGGGCAGACGATCGCGGACCGACTCTCGGTCGCGACGTTGCTCGCCTACCGGCACGCCGAGGCCGAACGCGTCGCCATCCTCGAAGATCGCGACCGCATCGCGCAGGACCTGCACGACCACGTCATCCAACGCATCTTCGCCGCCGGCATGCGCGTGCAGAGTGCGCTGCCGCGCATCGACGACGAGGTCGCCGTCGAGAAGCTCGACGCCGTCATCACCGACCTCGACGAGACCGTCACCGACGTGCGCCGCGCGATCTTCGACCTGCACACCGGTGGCGCCGCGTTGGCGCTCGCGCACACCGTCGACCAGCTCGCCGCGCAGGCGCAGGACGCCCTCGGATTCGCGCCGAGCGTCAGCGTCAGTGGTGCCTACTGGACGCTCGACGACGCCCTCGTCACCGACCTGCTCGCCGTGATGCGTGAGGCACTGAGCAACGCGGCGCGGCACGCGCACGCGAGCGCCGTGCGGGTCGTGCTCGACGTCGGCGACGAGGTGCTCGTCAAGGTCACCGACGACGGACGCGGCCTGCCCGAGCACCTCGAACGACGCTCGGGGATCGCCCACCTCGTCGCGCGGGCCGAGCGACTCGGCGGCACCTGCGTCATCCGCGCGAGGCGCAGTGGCGGCACGGCCGTCGTGTGGCGCGTGCCGAACCGTCGCGCGGCTGTGACGCCCTGACGGGCTGGGCTCAACCGCAGCGAGACGTCACCCTTCGCGCGAGCGCGGTCGGAGTTCGGGCGCTTCAGGCATGGCGTGACGCCTGACGTACTGGCCGCGGCGGGTCAGTAACCGGCCGCGGCCTGTGGGGCGTCCGCGCCGGTGGCGTCGCCGTCGAGCCCGTCGAGAACCACCCGAGTACCCGAGAGGCCGAGACGGCTGGCACCGGCCGCGATCATCGCGTGGGCGGCGGCAGCGTCGCGGATTCCGCCGCTGGCCTTGACGCCGATGTCGGGGCCGACGGTCTGGCGCATGAGGCGGACGGCGTGCTCGCTCGCACCGCCGGCGGGGTGGAAGCCGGTGGACGTCTTGACGAAGTCCGCGCCCGCCGCGACGGCAGCACGGCAGACGGCCACGATCTCGTCATCGCTCAGTGCTGCGGATTCGATGATGACCTTGAGCACGCGGCCCTCGGTGGCCTCGCGCACGGCCCGCACGTCGGCCTCGACGTCGTCGAAACGCCCGTCCTTCGCGGCGCCCACGTCGATGACCATGTCGACCTCGTCAGCCCCCCGCGCCACGGATTCTGCGGCCTCTGCGGCCTTGACGGCGCTCGTGTGCTTGCCGCTGGGGAACCCGCAGACCGTCGCAACCTTGACGCTCGTCTCCACGGGGAGCATCGACGGCGACACGCAGATCGAGTACGCGCCGAGCGCCTCGGCCTCACGGGCGAGGGCGTCGACGTCCGCGCGCGTCGCCTCCGGCTTGAGCAGGGTGTGGTCGACGATCGACGCGACGTGCGCGCGGTCGAACGGGGAGCCTGACGAGGACGAAGCAGCGGTGTTCATGCCACTCAGCCTACCCAGTGACGGGACGGGAGGACGCGCCCGTCGCAGGCCGCGCTCCGCGTCGTCGGTCGCGCCTCGGGCACATGGGTCTGACGGCGAACACGCGCGCTCGGACGTCAGCGGCCGAGCCGGTCGCGCAGTTCGGTGACGTGACGCGAGACTGCGGGGTCGAGGCCCTGCCCGAGCGCGAGGTACGTCGCAGTGAAGTCGACGCGGTGCATGAGCTGCGCGGCCCGCGCGATGGCCGGGCCGGCGTCGGGATGCATCTCGACGACGACAGCTCCCGCCGCGCGAGCGCTCTCCTGGATGCCGCTCGCGACCCCGGCCAGTGCTCCCACGCCACCGGTGCCGTTGCCGCCCAGCCCACTCGCTCCGCCGGGCGCATCGCTGACGAAGAAGCCATCGGCTCCATCACGCCCCGCGCCGGACCCGCCCGTCGCGTCCGAGTGCAGCGTGAGGAACCCGAGGCTCGGTTGGCGCGGGGCGTCGAGGAACGGGTCGGCGAAGATGTCGTCCGGCGCGGAGACGGCGCCTTCCCCCGCGCCGGCAGTGAACGGGCCGTCGAGCGTCGCGACGAGGTCGGCCGCGTCGTCGGGCAGCTCACCCCACGTCATCGGCACGCGCGCCGTGCGGGCGAACATCGACGAGGCCCGACGCGCCGCGAGCGCCGCGACAGGGCCGTCGGCGAGGGCGACGGGCACCGTCCCGGCGAGCTGGAGCGCGGCGAGCTTGGCCGGGTTGACGAAGTGCTCCGACGACGGTCGCAGCGTCTCCGATTCGGCATCCAGCATCGCGGCGGCGACGAGCAGGTCGTCGTCGCTGACGTCGACCAGCCCCAACCGACGGGCGCCCATGAGCACGGGGGTGAGCAGCGACCACAGCGAGGTCCGGCTCGAGACCCGCCCGCGGCCGACACCGATGTGCACGCCGCGAGCGCGGGCACAGACGTCGGCGAGCGGCGAGTCGTCGGCACCGACCGTCAGTAGCGACGCGCCCCGCCGTGCCGCCTCCGCAGCGAGTGCGAGCGGCCCCTCAGCGCGCCCGGACAAGGAGACCGCGATGACGAGGTCGAGCGGCCCGACCCAACCGGGCAGCGGCACGTCGCGCCGCGTCATGACGGGCACCGGCGAACTCGGCTGCGCGAGAGTCTGCAACACATCGCCGACGCGCTCGGACCCGCCGAGCGCCCCTACGAGAACCGAACGCGGTCGTTCGTACCCGGCGACGTCGTCGATGCCCGCTTCGCGCGCGAGCGTCAGGGCCTCACGCACCTGCGCGCCCGCCGTGGCGAGCGCACGCAGCGATCCGCGTGAGTCGCAACGTTCGAGGTGGCCGGCGTCGTCGAGCCAGCTCTCGTCGAGATGGGCCATGACTTCTCCTCGGCTCGGGGGTTCGTCTCAGACATTCGGGGCGCGGCGACGCCGCCGTCGTTGCTCACGTCGAGCGTGTTCGCGGGCCGCGCGGTCGATGACCGCGCGCGCGAGCGTCAGGCGGGCAGCACGCTTGCGTCGTCGGCGAGCAGGACGGGGATGCCGTCGCGTATCGGGTACTGCAGGCGCCCGCCGCGTTCTGCGTCGACCCCGGTGCTGACGAGGACGGGCGCGCCCGAGGCGTCACTCGCGTCCTCCAGCTCGGTGCCGGTGACGGGGCAGCGCAGGATCTCGCGCAGCCACGGGTCGATCGTCAGGGGCCGGCGGCTCTTGTCGTCGTTCACTGAGCTTCTCCTTCGCGGACGGCGGCGAGCGCGGCGTCGCGCACGCGCTCCATGGTGGCGGTGTCGGCGGCCTCGACGTTGAGGCGCAGCAGCGGCTCGGTGTTGGACGCGCGCAGGTTGAGCCACCACATCGGATCGCTCTCCCCCGCGCCCTCGTGGACGAACGTCACGCCGTCGAGCGCGTCCTCGGTGAACTCGCCCTGCGACGCGACCCACGTGCGCACGCGGCCCGTGGCCGCGGCGGCGTCGCTCACCGTCGAGTTGATCTCCCCCGACGCCTCGTAGCGCGCATACGCGGCGACGAGCTGCGACAACGGTGCGTCCCGCTCCCCCAGCGCCGCGAGCACGTGCATCGCGGCGAGCATGCCGGTGTCGGCGAACCAGAAGTCGCGGAAGTAGTAGTGCGCGCTGTGCTCGCCACCGAAGACGGCGTCGTGCTCGGCCATCTGCGCCTTGATGAACGAGTGCCCGACGCGCGTGCGCACCGGCTGTGCGCCGTTCTCGGCGATGACCTCGCCGACGGCGCGGCTCGAGATGAGGTTCGCGACGACCTTGACGTCGGCCGCTGCGGCCCCCCGCGCGACCTCCTTCGCGATCTCGCGCTCCGCGACGAGCGCCGTCACCGCGGACGGCGTGACGGGCTGGCCGCGTTCGTCGATGACGAAGCAGCGGTCGGCATCGCCGTCGAAGGCGAGGCCGATGTCGGCACCGTGCTCGACGACGGCCTGCTGCAGGTCGACGAGGTTGGCCGGCTCGAGCGGGTTGGCCTCGTGGTTGGGGAACGTGCCGTCGAGCTCGAAGTACAGCGGGACGATGTCGAGCGGCAGCTGCGCCAGGCCCGCGTCGGTGCCGAGCACGGCCGGGACGGTGTGGCCGCCCATGCCGTTGCCCGCGTCGACGACGACCTTGAGCGGGCGTCCGCCCGACAGGTCGACGAGACCGCGCAGGAATTCGGCGTACTCGCGCAGCATCTCGCGCTCGGTGACGCTGCCCGCCGGGCCGTCGAACGGCACACCCTGACCTCGATCGAGCGCCCATTGCGCGAGGTCGCGGATCTCGGCGAGACCGGTCTCGAGGGAGACGGGGCGAACGCCCGCGCGGCACAGCTTGATGCCGTTGTACTGCGCCGGGTTGTGGCTCGCGGTGAACATCGCGCCCGGCAGATCGAGCGCACCGGAGGCGAAGTAGAGCCCGTCAGTCGAGCACAGCCCGATGAGGGTGACGTCGACGCCGTACGCGGCGGCGCCGTCGGCGAACGCGCGCGACAGCTCTGGAGAACTCGGGCGCATGTCGTGCCCGACGACGATGGCGTTCGCGCCCTCGGGGCGCACGACAACCTGCGCGAACGCGGCGCCGAGCTCGCGGGCGACGCGCGGGGAGAGCTGGTCGGGCACGAGGCCACGCACGTCGTAGGCCTTGATGAAGTCGTTGAGCGCGGGTGCAGTCACGACGTTCACTCTACCGGCGCGAGGGCCCTTCCCGACCGTCGAAGGGCCTGTCGAACCGGCCCCCGTCGGCGTCGTCGTCATCGGAAGCGTCAGAGAGCGCGTCCGCGGGCGTCTGACCGGGCAGCACCCGAAGGTGACGGCGGCGCTCCGTCGCCGACAGCAGCGTCGGGTCACTCGCGGCGACGCTGCGCGTCGAACGGCGCGTCGGCTCGGGCTCCCCCGGCGCCGGGCGTACCGCCGCCTGACGCACGGCCTCGGCGAGCGCGACGAGATCGTCGGGCGTCGGCTCGGGCGGCGTCATGTCGACGGCGAGGCGGACGATGTCCCACCCGCGCGGCGCGGTGAGGCGCGTCGCGTGGTCGGCGCACAGGTCGTAGGTGTGCGGCTCCGCGTATGTCGCGAGCGGGCCGAGCACGACCGTCGAATCGGCGTAGACGTACGTCAGCGTGGCCACGGCGGGCTGGGAGCAGGCCGATCGGGAACACTGTCGCATCAACGTCACGAGGCACAAGGGTACGCCACGGCGGGCACCACGTTAGGCTCGCCGGGTGACTCCTCGCCCCACCCCACGCGCGCCGCGCGGGGACGCCCCGACGCGGCGCGATCGTCACGGGCGCCGCCATCGTGGGCCGCTCGCGTGGCCGCCCACGCCGTCGATGCTGTCGCGGGCGCGCTCGTTCGACGAGGCGGTGCTGCGCAGCGTCGAACGGCTCGAGGCGCGTTGGGGCGAGAGCCTGGAGCACATCGAGATCGGCGTCGAGGAGGTGCCGCCGTCCGATCCGAGCGCGTGGGAGGACGCCGTGCCGCTCGGGCGCGCCTTCCCAGCCGAGGGCAAGCACCGCGCGCGCATGGTGATTTATCGCCTGCCGATCCAGACGCGCTCCGCCGACCTGTACGAACGCGACCTGCTCGTCGAGCACGTCGTCACCACCCAAATCGCGGCCCTGCTCGGGCGCGAACTCGACGAGGACGACCAATGAGATTGACGCCCACCGCCGCCCCGCTGCTGCCCGCCGACATCCTCGTCGCCGGGCGCGCACCCGTGCTCGTGACGGGCGCGTCGGGGGTGCTCGGGCGCTGCGTCGTCGAGGAGCTGCTCACCTCCTCCATCCCCGTACGCGCGCTGACGCACCGACGCGACGTCGACCTGCCCGAGGCGGCGGCCGGCATCCCGGCGCGCCTCGAGCACGTCACCGGCGACCTCGGCACCGGCGCCGGGCTCGACGCGGCGCTCGACGGCGTCGAGGCCGTCATCCACTGCGCAGGCAACCCGAAGGACGCGCGCCGCGTCGACGTCGAGGGCACGAGACGCCTCGTCGACGCGCTCGACGCGTGGGCACCGAGCGCGCACCTCGTCCATGTCTCGATCGTCGGCTGCTTCGAGAACCCCTACCCCTACTACCGGGCGAAGGCCGACGCCGAGAACGTCGTCGAGGCCTGGCACGGTCGCGCGAGCATCGTGCGCGCCACCCAGTTCCATCCGTTCGTCGCGCAGCTCGTGCGCGGCGCGGGCGCTCGCGCCCTGGGCGCCGTCGAGGACATCGAGGTGAGCCCCGTCGACCCGCGCTGGGTGGCGACGAAACTCGTCGACGTGGCGTCGCTGCTCACGAGCCTGCCCACGCCGATGGAGCTCGCCGGGCCGGAGACGTTCACCCTCGCCGACATCGCGACGCTCACCGCACACCTCGATCGCCGACGCGCGCCGCGCACGGCCCCGCTGCCGACGATCGGGGCGACGATGCGCGCCTTCACCCGCGGCGCGCATCTGCCGAGCGAGCAGACACAGATCGGTGGACGCACCTACGCGCAGTGGCTCTCGGCCGAAGAACACTGACCTACCGGTAGGACGCCGCGCCGCGTTCAGGCGGCGGCGTGGTTCGGTGTCGGGGAAGCTCGGGAGTGAGTTGCTGCGGCTCGGCGGTTCGCGCCTCAGCGCTGGGTGACTTCGACCGGCGCGCGCAGCCACGGCGTCGGCACGAGCGGCACGCTCGTCACCGGCTGATCGGCGCCCACATCGCGGACGAGCACCGCGGCGTGGACGGGCGCGGCGTCCGCTGATCCGTCATCTCGCAGCAGCCACACCGTGGCGTTCTTCGGCACGTCCACACTCGCCCAGCCGTTCGCCGGGACGTCGAGACGTCGGCGCGTCGCTTTCCCGGACGGATCGCTGACGACGAGCGTCACCGACGTCGCCCTCCCTTCGCCCATGACGACGAGTCGGCCGGCGTGGCGCGCCCCGTCGAGACTGGCACCGGCTGCGGCATCAAGCGCCGGGGCGGCGGGCACCCAGGTGAAGTCGCGCGATTTCTTGGACGCCGAGGACGCAAAGGCGGAGGCGATGATGTTCTCCTGCGAGCTCGCGCGCACCGCGGCGACGTCGTCGTCGATGCCGTCGAGCGTGACGTCGAGGCTGCGCCCGACGGGCACCGTCACGACGCGTTCACTCACGTCACCGGCGTCCTTCCCGGACGCCTGGAGGCGCACGACGGCCGCGCGGGAGCCTGGCGCCGCGAGACGCACACGTACGGAGCGGTCGACGACCGGCACGCCGGGCATCTCCTGCACCGGCGCGGGCGGTGCGTACTGGGCGGCGACGTCGTCGCCCTTGCGCTCGGTTTCGCCGACGCGGTCGCGGACACTCGCGACGACCGCACCGTCCTCACTACGGACGTGAACGACGACCGCAGCGTGCGCGAGAGCGTCCGCGGGGATGTTGACGCTGACGCGTCCATGCGCGGGCACGGCCTTGTCGGCGATCGCGGCGGAGTCGAGCGCGCCGTCAGCCGCGCGGACGTCGACGTCGACGGACACCGCGCGTGCGCCCGGGTTGACGAGGGTGACGGTGAGCAGCCTGCCGGGTTGCTTGTCCCCCACCGGAATCCACGCCTCGGCCGTGGCCTGGGTGCAGGCCTGCGCGCTCATGGCGCCGTTCGCCTCGTGGAACTGCGTTGCCGTGATGCCGGGCGCCGAGGCGCCTCGCGCGACGACGTCGAGGGGCCCGTTCTTCCAGGTGCGGGTCATGCTGTGGCCGCGCGCGAGCGTCACGGCTGAGCTGTGACCCGCCTCGTTCACCTGCAGCTGCCCCCCGCCGCCGAGCATCGACGACAGCTGCATCGGCGCCGACGCGAGCGCCAGCGTCGCCGCGTCCTTGCCCTCGCCGCCCGGGCACACGAGCGACGCCGCGTCGACGGGCATCGCGGCGGCGCGGGCCGTCGGCGCCGCTGCCTTCGGCGGGTGGACGGGCGCGGCCTGCGCTGCCAGGACGACGGCGCCCGTCCCGGCGGCAAGGACGCCGGCGCGGATCCACCCCTGAGCGCCCCACGTGCGTGGCCGACTCGTGCGCGAACGGCTCATGCGCGCTCCTTCTTCCGCGTTCCGAACGGCAGCGCGAGGAACGCGACGACACCGAACAGGCCGAGCTGCGCCCAGCGCCAGCCGCGCCACGCCGTCCCGGGATGGATCTCCAGACGACCGCCCGCAGCGCCCAGTTCGTAGGTCGGCAGGTCGCCTGCGACGTGCCGCAGGGGGCGGCCGTCGAGCGTCACGCTCGCGTGCTCGGCGAAGCCCGGCCCAGCCGCGACGGCCACGCGTCGCGCGGCAGCGCCCGCGGGCAGCGTCGTCGAGACGCGCGCATGGTCGCCGCTCACGGGCACGATCGTGCGATTCTCGCCGTCCGTGACGACGACGCGGGCGGCGCGCTCGGCGCCCTCTCCGTCGACGTGGTAGAGCGAGGTGCCGGCGGTGCTCGCCATGGGCGTGAGGCCGTCCACGCCGTCGAGTTCGAGCGAGCGTGCCCCGGGCTCCTGGGTTGCGCTCACGTACGCGACGCCGGCTTCGCGCAGCGCGCGCGCCGCGTCGGATCGATCGGCCGCGGCGTCCGTCAGCGACCCGATCGCCCGCGTGACGGCGGCGGGGGTCCGCATCGTCGGGACGCCGGCGTCGGCAGCCGGCAGCCCGGCCTCGCGGCTGCGGACGGTGAAGTCGGCGGCGTCCGCACGCGCGTGAAGTTCGAGCACGAGAGCCGCGCGGGCGCTGTGTGCCTCGTGGGCGGCGATGGCCGGCAACGGGTCCTCGACGCGCATCAACCGCGTGGTCGTCGGCGACGTCCAGGCCGCGCAGGCCGCCGTCCCGACGGTGACGAGGACGGTGCCCGCGGTGGCCCAGCGCAGCGGGGTGCCGCGCGCTGCGCGGCGGGTACGCGGAGCGGTGGTCTCGCCGGCCGCGACGAGCGCGAGGGCGAGCAGGCAGGCGACGAAGGCCAGCAGCGGCAGGCCGGCCCACACGTGCCAACCGGGGTTCGCGCCGAAGGAGTGGCGCGGCACGATCATGGCCGCCCCCAGCGACGCGAGGGCACCGACGACGAGCACCCACCGCGCGGCGGCGAACGAGCGTCCGCGCACGGCGCCGAACAGCCCCGCGAGCAGCACGGGGATGCCGAGGACGAGCGGCGTCGACCCGGGCCCGCCGGGGTGGGCGAACAGCATCGCGACGGGGTCGGTGGCCGCCTCCTGCGTGAGGGTGCCGGGGCCGGCGACGAGCCGGGCGGGGTGACGCCACACCTCGACGCTCCAGTGCCCCAGCAGCAGCGGCACGAGGACGGCGACGGCAAGCGCCCGCCATTTCGCCGCGCGGCGACCGAACACGACGATGACGAGCAGGAGGACAGTGAGCGTCGGCAGGAAGGGCGGGGCGAACGCGACGAGCACGGTCGCGGCGAGAGCGCATGCGGCCACCGCACCGGCGCCGCCCGAGCGACGCGCGATCGCGGCCAACCCGGCCAGCGTCAACGGCACCATGATCGCGGCGACGAGGGCGCCCAGACGCCCGTCCGCCATGGCCCCCGTCAGCGGCGCGGCGCTGCCCCACAGCAACGCGACGACGGCACGCGGCCAGGGACGCCGCGTCACGACGCGGCCGGCCCAATAGGCGGCGAGGCCGGCCAGGACGGGCGCGGCGAGGAACAACCACGTGAGCGCGGCCTGGGCGCTCGCGGCGTCATCCGTCCACGGGAACACCGAGACGAGCCACGCGCCCGCCGCGAGGAACGGCAGATACGGCGCCGACGAGGCGGGATGCCCGTACCCGTCGCCCTGCCAGGCGTCGCGCCACGCGTGCCACCACGCGCTCGCGGAAGTGAAGCTCGGCTCGAGAGCGCCGCCCGCCAGGCCCGCTCCGCCACTCAGCAGGTCGGTGTCGAACGTGCGACGCGCGAGCACGGCGCTCAGTGCGACGAGAGCCAGGAACAACCACAGGCCGGGGTGACGCAGGCCGCGCGCGACGATGCCGCGCGGAGCCGTCAGGTCCTCGGTGTCCGAGGACGTGGGCCCGGTCTCCGACGACGCCGGGCTCGCACCGGCCGTCCGCGAACCGCTAGGCGTGACGGCCTCGACGAACGCCTCCCACGCGCGGGCGCGGCCGACGGAGGCGGGCACGAACAACGACCGCAACTGCGCAGTGCTGACGACGGCGCGGCCGCGGAAGCGCCGGCGCGCGCCGAAGATGCGGGCCAGGCCGAAGGATGCGCTCGCCTGCCCCAACTCGGCCGCGGCACGCCGCGGCCGCTTGACGAGCAGCAGCGCGAGCGCGAGCAGCAGCGACGTCAGCGTCGTCCAGACCATCGCGAACGGCAGGCGCCACGCCGGTGTGCGCGCGAGGGCCACCTGACGGTGACGACGCAGCGTCGCAGCCGAGTGCGACGCAGGACGATCGGGGTCACCCGCACGGCGCGACAGCGCACGTCGCTCGCGGCGGGTAGGGCGCGAGCCACCCCCGTCGACGGAGCGCAGCAGGTGCGCCGCGTCGAGATCCTGATGGGCGACGGCGTCGGGGATGACGGCCACCGCGTGCCCGGCGAGGTGGGCGCGCCAACACAGGTCGAGCCCGTCGCCGTCACCGTCGAAGGCGGGGTCGAATCCGCCGAGTTCGAGATAGACGTCCTGGCGCACGAGCATGCCGGAGCTCGCGACGGCGAGCACGTCGCGGCGAAGATCGTGCTGGCCCTGGTCGAGTTCGCCGTCATGCGTGCGCGCGACGTGCCGGCCGCTCGTCGTGACGTCGATGCCCACGTTGACGAGCCGGTCTGGGCGGTCGAGTTCGTGGATCTTGCAGCCGAGGATGCCGAGTCGTTCGCTGCGTCCGGCCGCCCTCAGCTGGGCGGCGAGGGCCTTCGGCAGCGGCGCCGAATCCTCGTGGAGCAACCAGAGCCAGTTGTACCGGTCGTTCGGGTGGCTCTCGCGGCGACGTGCACGGCGTCGGGTGCGTAGCGCGACGACGTGGTCGCTGGAGCGTACGGGCAGCGCCTGGACGGCGCGGTCGACGAGCGCGGCGAACGCCTCGTCGTGCGAGGCGGTGACGACGGTGACGTCGAGCGCCCGCAGGTCGGCGCGCTCGCGGGTCATCGCGTCGAGGGTGCCGCGCACGCGTCCGGCGGCGCTGCCGTCGACGATGACGAGGCGGTCGGGGCGGCGCGTCTGCGCGCAGACGGCGGTGACGGTGGCGTCGAGCCAGGGCTGATGGGCGTCCCGCGCGATGAGGACAGCGGTGACGAAGGGGTGTGCTGGGGAGCCGTCGTGCAACTCGTCGACGCCGTTGACCTGGGTCGCCGACACTTCGCTCAGACCGCGCGCTTCTTCAGCTTGCGGCGTTCGCGCTCGGACAGCCCGCCCCAGATGCCGAATCGCTCGTCGTTCTCGAGGGCGTACTCGAGGCATTCGGAGCGCACCTCGCACCCGACGCAGACGCGCTTCGCCTCACGGGTCGAGCCGCCCTTCTCGGGGAAGAAGGCCTCGGGGTCGGTCTGCGCGCACAGGGCGCGCTCCTGCCACGACAGCTCTTCCGTGTCGTCCAGGGCGTCGTGCAGGCTGATCAACTGCATGAATTCCTGCATGTCCGTCCTTTCGTGGTCGGCGGTCGCGGCGGGTGGGCCGGGCTCTGCGGTACGTCCCGATCATCGGCACGTCGGTCGTGTGGTCATCGTGATCCGCCGCTCGCGGCGGCCATATCACCGAGCGGTGACAACCCCCTGGTGACGCGACGATCCAGCCGATGATCCGCCGATGGCGAGCCGTCGAGAAGGTCGACGGTGACGCCCGGACGAAGGGCGTCGTGCGCAGCGGGCAGGTGGCAGCGAGAGCGAAGCGGTGGCGAGAACCAACGGTGTTATTACATCGGTGTCATTCGAGTGAGTCAAGCCGAACGGGTGACCCCGATCAGCCCTCGGCGGGGGTGGTCGAGGCCCTGCTGCGCCCCTGTGTCACACTGACACAATGCATGTGAGCGTCCTATCTAGTGGCCCCCTCTCCCGCCCGGCACTAGATGCGCTGTTCGGGCGAGAGTCCATCACCAACACGCCTTTGCTCGATGTGATCTACGTCACCAACACGTCGCATGACATCAGTCTCGCAGGTCTCAGGTTCTGCCCCAACCTCGACGCGGTGTGCCGAATTGCGGACGATGCGGTGCCGGGGACGCGCACAGCGGTCGTCTCTCTGCGGGACGCCGGTCTCATTCCGACCGGCGCGTGGGGCTGGCTCGACGATGAGGCCCTCGCCCAGGCCGTGGCCCGCACCTATCGCCACGCGCGGGGCACCGGCGCCGTCGCCGCAGCTCAGCAGCAGTGGACGCAGTGCCGCGGCGCGCAGAGCGAGACGGCTGCCGTCCTGCCGCTCACCGAAGAACCCATCGAACTGCACGTGCTCGAACCCGACGGCGACGGTGGGCAGGTCAGCCGTCACGCGCTGCGCTGGATCGAGGACACCGACCGCCGCGAGCCCGAGGGGTTCGTCGTCGCCGGCGTCGATCACGCCGACGCCGCGCCCGGCGTGCTCGACGCCGTGCGCAGCGCCGACGTCGTCGTCCTGCCGCCGATGTCGCCGATCCTCGACATGGCCGGATTCCTCGCGGTGCGCGGGATCCGCGACGCTCTGCGCGGCACGTCGGCGCGCGTCGTGGCGCTCAGCCCCATCGGCCTCGACGGGCACCGCCCCGCCGGCGTCGACGCCGCGAGCTGGCGACTCACCGGGGCGACTGCGTCATCAGCAACCCTCGCCCGCCTGTACGCCGACTTCGTCGACGCCCTCGTCATCGACGACGCCGAGGCGCCGACGCGCTACCCGTCGTCACTCACCGTGACGCGAGCGCCCATGCGGGCCGCCCTCGCGGGTGACGTCGACGCCGCCGCCCGGCTGCGCGCCGTCGTCCTGGGTGACGCTGCCCTGTTGTCGTAGTCAGCTCCCCCGCGGCGTATGCGTTTCACCAGGTGCGCGTCGGCAGGTGCGACGGCAACGTCATGCGTGCGCCGTGGCGTGGGCGCGGCGGGCCGCCGGCGAGGATGAGGCGCTCGGCGCGAAACCGGTGCCCACGGTATGGCTCCAGCAGGCGCGCCATGCCGGCGTCATCGGTGTCCTGGCCGATCAGCGCGTGCCCGATCTGCTTCGCGACGTGGTAATCCCTGAACGTCGGCGCATCGGCGTCACCCCAGGCCGTCTGCGCGACCTTGGCACTCGTCCACACTCCGAGCCCGGGCACGGACCGCAGGCGAGCGTGGGCCTCGGCGTGCGGCAGGTCCGCCGTCCGCTCGAGCGCGTCGGCGTGGTCGAGCGCTCGCATGATCGTGCGCGACTGCGGTGGCTCGACGCCGGCCTGCAACCACGCCCAGGACGGGATGCGTCGCCACCCCCGTGCGTCCGGCGCGGCGTGCATGCGGGCGACGGCATGCGCCTGCGGGCCGGCTGCGCGCACGACCTCCGCGGGCGTCGGGATGGGCGTGCCGTAGCGGCGTACGAGCACCCGAAACCCGCCGAACGCCTGCTTGCCGGTGACCTTCTGCTCGAGGATGCTCGGCACGAGCGAGGTGATGACGAGTCCCGTGCGCGGGGCGCGCCAGTGACGATGGTGCGGCTGGCGCAGTGCCGCCGTCACCCGGTCGTGACGGGCCACGAACCCGGACGGGTCGTCGTCACCGCCCAGGATGCGAGGCACCCGACCCTGGAACCACGCCGCACCCGGGCCGTAGGCCCGCAGCTCGACGCGGTCGGGACGCTCGGCGCGCGCGCTGCCATCGGGCATGGCGGCGGTTCGCGGCTCACAGCCCGCCATCCCACCGAGGCCCGGCCTATCCGCTCGTGCGGCTCCGGGCGTCGCTACGGGTGCACCGCCACGCACGGGCATCGAGCGCCACCACGTCAACGCCGGCCCGAGGGGCGTCGTCACCGCCCACCACAACTGCCGTTCGCCGATGACCATGCTCGGGTCGCCCACGCCGCGGCGCAGGGCGCCGAGGATCTGCGCTAGCGGCACCGGCCGGCCGGGTTCCCACACCTCGAACAGGTCGGCCGACATGGCGCCGGGCGCGCCCGCCCCGTCGGCCCCGTGGACTGTGTCGCCCCCGCCGGCCCCCTCGGCCGCGTCAGCGACGTCCATCAGACCCACGCTCCTCGAGGCCGCGGGAGACCACAGCACTCACCTCGCGCTCCACCTCGTCGAGTGGAACCCGCTCACCGAGGAACGCCTCGAAGATCCCGGCTTGCTCGGGCGAGACGTCGGTGTCGAGGTGCGCCACGCTCGGCTCACTCACCCACACGACGGGCATGCCGACCATGGCCGACAGGTTGATGAGGGCCGTGCTCGGCCCGCCGAGCGCCAGGCTCGCACGCACGACGTCCGGGTCGAGCTCGGCGGTGCCCCGCGAGAGCATGATGTCGAACTCCGCGTACCGGGCGCGATCTTCGGCGGGGTGCGGACGCACGAGCGGTCGCAGCCCGGCCGCGGCCGCGGCGTCCGCGAGGCGTCGCACGTACGCGAGGTAGGCCTCCGGCGAGCACCAGCCGAGGTCGACGACCGGCTGGGTGAGGATGACGGCGCTCGCGTCGCTGCCGGGGCGCGCGTCGCCCAGCTCGCGTCCGAACTCGGCGGCGACGGCCGGCAACACCTCCCACGATGATCCGACCGAACGGAACGTCGGCCACCGCAGCGTCGTGCAGGCGCGCGCGATGGCCGCGGTGACGAGCGTGCGCGCTGCGGCCTTCGCCGCCGGGGTGCCGTGACGCTCCAGCGCCGCCCGCCGCGAGTCACGCGAAGCGTAGGAGCCGATGCCCTCGTCCGTGACGACGACATCGATGCGCCGCGTCGGGTTGGCTCGTCGCAGCCGGGCGACGGCCTTGAGCCCCGGCGCGCCCACGGCGACGTAGAGGCAGCGGGCCGCGTCGTCGAATCGCCATCCGGGCATCCCGTCTTCGACGGTGACGCTCCCGCCCTGAGGCAGCAGCTCGCGCGCGTCGTCGACGGTGACGGCGGCGGAGGCGAGGAACGCGGGCGCGGCGACGAACGAGACGCGGATCGGCGTGACCCCGTCGACGAGGGTGCGCACGTAGGAGGCGATGTAGACGAGGTGACTGCGGTTCTTCACCCCGGTGATGGCGACGTGGATGCCCCGCGTGCCCTGCGCGTCGAGCGACGCTGGGCGGCCGCTCGAACGAGTGAGTCTGCGACGCAGCGAGGTTGCGGCCCCCATCACAGCACCGGGGGCCGGCCGAGACGCGTCAGCCGGGCGACGGTCGACCACGACATGACGCGCCGCTCCCCCGCGTCGGTCCGCACGCCCTCGACGAAACCGGCGAACCACGTCTTGAGTGCCTCCTTGTCCTTGACGCGCAGCACCGTGATGGCGGCCCAGTTGCCGAGGTAGAGGGGCACCAGCGGCGCCGGTAGGTTTCGCTTGGCGACCCACACGCGGTTGCGCGCGTTCATCCGGTAGTACACGGCGTGACGCGCGGGGCTCGTCGCGGGGTGATGGACGGTGATGCTCGGGACGTACTGGATGACCCAGCCGGCGTCGATGAGGCGCCAGGCGAGGTCGATGCCCTCGTGGCCGTAGAAGAACTCCCCTGGCCAGCCGCCGACTTCCTCGAACGCGGTACGCCGGGACAGGTGGATGCCTTCGAGGAACCACGTCGCGGGCCCGGGCTTGCCGCCGCCTTCGACACGCAGGCGCGGAATCCATCGCCGCGGCGTCGGCTTTCCCGTCGGATCCTGTCCCAGCGGGCCGATGACGGCGTTCTTCGGGTCGCGTTCCATCTCACGCACCATGTCGGCGAGGACGTGATCGTTCGGCAGGGTCGCGTCGTCGTCGAAGAAGAAGAGGTAGTCGCCGCGCGCCTTGGCTGCCCCGACGTTACGCCCGCCCGGGATGCCGAGGTTCTCCGGCGAGTACAGGGGGCGCACGACATCGGGGAACGGCCACGGGTTCTCGGCCGGATCCCACCCGTTGCCGAGCAGCACGACGTCGAGTTCGACGTCGCGCTGGGCGATGAGCGAGTCAAGCGCCGCCCGCAGATCGTCGGGGCGGTTGCCCATCGTCATGAGGACGACGCCGACCCTCGGCAGCGCCCTGCCCTCGGACGAGCCCGGTTCCGCATCCGGTTGTGTCATCGTCATGTCTTTCCTCCGTCGTGGGAAACCGTGGCGCTCACCGCACCTCGACTCTGCTGCCAGGCTAGAGTGCGCCGCCGACAACCCCGGAATCTCGGAGTTTTGCGCCGCTCAACGCCGCCGCGCGCGTCATGACGACGTCACCTCGAACCTCCGTGCGCCACGCCACCCGACCCACCGCGGCATCCTCCAGCACGTCGGCCGGCACGGCGAGCCCATGGCGCGAGAGCCACGTGATGATCGGGACGTCGGCGAGCTTGGCCAACGCTTCGGCGCGCGTCCAGGCCCCGGCGAACTCGACCGGGTCGTCCACCCCGAACCGCCGTACCAAGGACGCCCGCACCGGCGCGACGATCTCGGCGTCGATGACGAAACGCGCGCCCTCCCGGAGCCGCTCGGGCACGTGCCAGGCGAGCCCGGTGCCGTCGGCGAGGTAGCTGCGCGCGGCGTCGGGAAACGTCGTCGCGTTGACGTCGGCGGCGCGCACGACGTCGCCGTCACGCACGGCGGCCTCGAGCACCACACATGCGGGTGAGGTGTTCGAGGCCGGTGGCCGCGTCGTGGGGTCGCTCAGATCGAGCCGCCGCCGTCGATCGTCAGCACCATGCCGTTGATGTTCGTGTCTTCGAACAGCAGCATGCGCAGCGTCGGCGTGATGTTCTCCGGCTCGACGAGACGGTTCGTCGGCGTCCGGCGGGTGATCGTCGACAGCTGCTCGGTGCCGAGCACGGAGCTCATCTCCGAGGCGAAGAAGCCGGGCGCGATCGAGTTGACGAGGAATCGCCCGTGCATCTCCCGCGCGAGCGAGCGCGTCGCGGCGTCGAGGCCACCCTTCGTCGCCGAGTACGCGACGAGGCCGGAGTAACCGCGCTGCGCGCAGACGCTCGTCACGTTGACGATGCGGCCCTTGCCGACCTTCGCCATGGCGTGACGCATGAACGCGCGCGTGACGAGCAGCGTCGCCGTCAGGTTGGTCGAGATGATGTCCTCGATGCGCTCCGGCGTCGTGTGCAGGTGCAGCGAGTCCTGACCGATCGCCGCGTTGTTGACGAGCGCGTCGATCGGGCCGAGCACCTTCGCGGCGTCCTTGATGAACGACGTGACGGCCTTCGAATCCGTGATGTCGACCGAGCCGACGTACACGCGCTCCGGGTTGGCGTCCATGAGCTGCTGCAGTTCGGGCGTGACGGTGCGGGCGAACGCCGCGACCTTCGCGCCGTTCGCGAGCACCTCCTCGACGAACGCGAGGCCGAGGCCGCGCGAGCCTCCGGAGATGAGGACGCAGGAGGCTGCGGGGATGACGTTCGGCTCGTTCGTGGTCTCAGACATCGCTCTTCAGGCTCTCCTTGATCGGGATCTCACTCAGGTACTTGACGCGGCGTGGCACCGCGTATTCGGGCAGTCGCTCGGCGCACCACGCCTGCAGCGCAGCCTGGTCGGGCGCACCGGGGTCACCCTTGGCGAGGCCGTCGCGCAGGACGACGTCCGCTGCGACGACGTTGCCGACGAGCGGCGCCTTGCGCCCGCGCACGGCGGCCCAGGCGACGTCGGGGTGCTCGAGCAGCACTGCCCGCACGGCGCCCGCGGACGCCTTCGACCCGCCGACGTTGATCTCGTCGCTCGCGATGCGGCCGGTGATGACGACGCGTCCGTCGGCGATCTCGACGTGGTCGCCGGTGTGGATGACGGCGTCCATGCCCTCGGCGGCCTTCGGCGAAGCGATGAGCAACTCACCGTCCTCGACGCTCAGGCGCGGGCGCCCGGCGACCTCGCGCTCCAGCCAGGTCTCGGGGAATCCGGCGAGCCCGTCGTGGACGGCGATCGCCGCACCGGCCTCGGAGCTCGCGTAGATCCATGAGATACGTGCGTCGGGGAAGACCTCACGCAGTCGGTCGAGGATGCCCTGGTCGACGGGTTCGCCGCCGAGCGTGATCTGTTCGAGCTTCAGCTGGGCGAGCACGTCACCGTTGCGCCACAGCGCCTGACGCCAGAACGTCGGCGTGCCGGATGCCGCCGTCACGCCCGCCGCGAGCGCCTGCTGCGGCCACTCGTCGAGCTGCGAGGGTTCGACGAAGACGACGTCCTGCCCGGGCATCGTGAGCGAGAGGGTGACGACCTGCCACCAGGCGTAGGCGCCCGGGGTGTAGGGGCACAACCAGGTGCGCGCAGGCTGCTGCCCCCCGACGGTCGTCAACGACTCCAGGGTGTGTGCCACCTGCTTCGGACGCCCGGTCGAACCGGACGTCAGCAACCAGATGCGGCCCGCCTCGGGCTCGCGCGGCGCCGTCGCGGCCTCGAGCGTGACGCCGCCGGCGCTGTCGCGCACGAGAGTCAGCCCCGCGTCACGCAGCTGCGCCGCCTGCTCGTCCCCGATGCGCGAAGCGGTCGCGATGAGCGTCTCACGGCCTGGGTCGAGCGCTGCGTTCCAGGCGGCCTGAGCCGCCGCGCGGTGCCCCGAGACCAGGCAGGCCGCGGCGGGCGGCAGCGCCGGTGTGTCAGACGATGCGCCGTACGGCGCCTGCGCCAACTCGGCCCACGTGCCGTCGAATTCGCCGACGACGACGCGGTTGCCCGCGCCCGCAGGACGCGAGTCGAGCACCCCCGTCATTCGGCCTTCTGAAGCTCGTCGATGAAGTCGAGGACGTCTCCGACGGTCTCGATGGAGCGCAGGCCGGGCGCGTCGAAGTTGAGTTCGGTGTCGAGCTCGTCCTCGACCTGCAGGGCCAGTTCGGAGAAGTCGAGCGAGCGGAAGCCGATGGTGTCGAGGCGCGCACCGTCGTCGGCGGGCAGTTCCTTGCCCTGGGCGGCGAGGACCTCGCCCATCATCGTGCGGACCTGATCGCGGCTGAGCGTGCTCATGACTTCACCTTTGCTCGATGCTGTGACGGCCCGGCGCTCACTCTGCGCGCCGCTGGGGGCGCAGCATGCCTGCCGTGGCCTGTTTCCTTACGGGGTAGTCTAGACATTCCGGCTGTCTGCGCCATTTCGTGCGTTTCGGCACCCGGCCCAGCCGTATTCGAGGGAGATCGACGATGCTTCGTCCCGCCACCGACGCCGACCAGGAGAACGTGCGCACCTGGCGCAACCATGACGAGGTGCGAGCCGTGTCGCTGACGCAGCACGTCATCAGCGCTGACGAGCATGCCGCGTGGTGGGCGAACACGAAGGACAACCCGTCGCGTCACGTGCTCATCTACGAACGCGGTGGCGTGCCGTCGGGCGTCGTCACCTTCTTCGACCTCGACGTCGACGCGAAGACGTCGTGGTGGGGTTACTACCTCGACAACGACGGCCTCACCGCGCGCGGTGAGCTGCTGCCGGCGTGGATCCAGATCCAGCGCGAGGCCGTCAAGTACGCCGACGCCGAACTCGGTCTGGACTCTCTCGACGCCGAGGTGCTCGAGATCAACGAGGGCGTGCGCCGGTTCAACAAGCGCAACGGCTTCACCGAGCTGGAGACGCAGAACCGAGAGATCGGCGGCGAGAACGTCGCCGTCATCCACGTGCGCCGCGAGCGCCCCCGCACCGACCGCCAGGAGCCGACATCATGACGCAGAACCCGAACCAGAACATCCGCATCGGTGACGTCGAGGTCGGCCCAGGCGCCGAGCCGTACATCATCGCGGAGATGTCGGGCAACCACAACGGCAGCCTCGAGACCGCGCTCGACATCGTCCGCATGGCCGCAGCACAGGGCGCGCACGCCATCAAGCTGCAGACGTACACGGCCGACACGATCACGATCGACGTTCGCACCGACGAGTTCAAGATCTCCGGCGGGCACGAGCTGTGGGGCGATCGCTACCTCTACGACCTCTACACGGAGGCGCACACCCCGTGGGAGTGGCACGAGCCGATCTTCGCGCTCGCGAAGGAGCTCGGCATCCACGCCTTCTCCTCCCCCTTCGACCCGACGGCCGTCGACTACCTCGAGAACCTCGACGTGCCCGCGTACAAGATCGCGAGCAGCGAGATCGTCGACCTGCCGCTCATCCGGTATGCGGCAAGCAAGGGCAAGCCGATCATCATCTCGACGGGGATGGCCTCGCTCGGTGAGATCAACGCGGCCGTCGAGGCGGCGCGCAGCACGGGCAACGAGCAGATCATCGTGCTCGCCTGCACGGCCAACTACCCGGCCGACCCGAGCGAGTCGAACCTGCGCGGCATCCCCGTGATGCGCGACGCCCTCGGCACGCTCATCGGCTACTCCGACCACACGATGGGCATCGGCGCGGCTGTCGCCTCCGTCGCGCTCGGCGCGGTTCTCGTCGAGAAGCACGTGACGCTGAACCGCGAGGACGGCGGCGTGGACTCGGCGTTCTCCTCCGAACCGGAGGAGCTGAACCAGCTCGTCACGCAGACGAAGATCGCGTGGCAGTGCCTCGGCGAGCCGCGCATCGGCGCCCGCGCGCAGGAGAAGGAGGGCCTGCGCTTCCGCCGCAGCCTTTACGTCGTCGAGGACGTCAAGGCCGGCGACGTCGTGACGGCGCAGAACGTGCGCTCCATCCGCCCCGCGAACGGCCTGCCCACCGACACCTTCGACACGCTCGCGGGTCGCACCTTCACTCAGGACGCTCCCAAGGGCACCCCCATGTCCTGGGACCTGGTCTGATACGCGCCTAACGAAGGAAACGCATCGCCGTGAGTGATACGCCCCTGCTGTCGGTTGTCGTCCCGTTCTATGGGGTCGAGGACTACCTGCTCGAATGCCTTCAGTCGTTGCAGGCCCAGACGCTGCGAGACATCCAGGTCGTGCTCGTCGACGACGGCTCACCCGACGACAGCATCGAGATCGCCGAGGCCGTCGCGGCCTCCGACGAGCGTTTTCAGGTCGTGCGCCAGGCGAATGCAGGCCTCGGCCCGGCCCGCAACACGGGCCAGGCCCACGCGGTCGGCGAGTTTCTCACGTTCGTCGACTCCGACGACATCGTGCCGCACCGCGCGTACGAGCAGATGGTCGCGTCGCTGCGCTCGTCCGGTTCGAGCTTTGCGGTGGGCAACGCGCGCCGCTTCTCGCGCACGTCGGGCGTCCGCCAGTCGTGGGCCCACGCACGACCGTGCGCGAAGGACGCCATCGCGACCCACATCCTGGAGCGGCCTACCCTCGCGTACGACCGCATGGTGTGGAACAAGATATACCGGCGCGACTTCTACGAGGAGTACAGGTACGCCTTCCCGCCGATCAAGTACGAGGACTGGCCGGTGACGATGCGGGCCCACCTCGATGCGCTCACGGTCGACGTGCTCAAGACGCCTACGTACTACTGGCGTGAGCGCGAGTCCGGCGACTCGATCACGCAGCAGGTGTTCAAGTACGAGAACCTGCTTGATCGCGTCATCAGCGCCGAGCAGGTCTTCGACGTCCTGGATCGCCAGGCCTCCCCCGTGGTGCGTTCGATGGCGCACCGACACCTGTTGGAGATCGACATGGTGGCTGTCGCGCAGGCGTTCGCCGTCGCCGAGGCGTCCGATGTTCCCCGTCTGCTGGAGCTCTCGTTGCGCTTCGTCGAGCGCCTCGAACCGCCGCACTCGGGTGAATCGCGGTACAATACCCTGCAGTATCACGCGCTGAAGGCCGGTGACGCCGATCTCTTGCGCGAACTCGCTATCTTCCGTGACGCCGGCGGGCTGGCCGGCGGCACGAGTGTGAGCCGATCCCGTCTCAAGCCCTGGCGGTGGAACCTCAACTACCCCGGCCGCACCCATCGGGCGACGCCGAACAACCTGTACGAACTGCCCTTCACCGCCTTGAAGTTGCAGACCTTGGTCACGTCCGCGCGAGCGACGAGCGAGCGCCTCGACATCGAGGCGACTGCTCAGATCGGCCATCTCCAGGCGGGCGACGACGACGCCGTCGCGGTGAACCTCGTCAACGGCATCACCCGCATCCCGCTGGAGGTCGAGACCTTCGACACGATCGACGCCTTCCGCGGCCGCAGCCGCGTCGGCCTTCGCTTCGGCGTCGATCTCGAGTCGTTGCGTGGCCGCCACGACCTCGTCTGGCCCCTCCGCTTCGAGGTGACCCGCACGAGCGCTGGCGTCACCCGCACGAGCCCGCTGACGGGCGCGGGCGCAGGGTCCGCCCAGTACCCGCAGGGAGCCTTCTTCGGCCCAAGCCAGTTCCTCCAGCCGGGCCTCACCTCGGGCAACGTGTACTGCATCCATCGGGTTGCCTTCCCCACGGTCGTCGAGGTGCTGGAGGCCTCGGACGGCGCGTTCGTCGTGCGTGGCACCATCGCCGAACCGGCCCGCAACGCGGCCGTCGTCGTCGTCCGCCCCGACGGTGCTCTGACCTTTCCCGCCACGCTGGAATCCGGCCTCGACGGCATCCAGCACTTCACGGCCCGCCTTGACCCCGCCGTCGTGCTCGACGGCGATTCGAGCGACGACCCGTTCCTGCATACGGCAACGCGACGCGTCGCAATGCGTACGGAGTTCGGCGACGTCGACCTCACCTGGCCCGGCTACGACGCAGACGTCGAGATCACCCAGGACGGTCGCCGCGTCGCACTCACGCGCAGCCGCTTCGGGAACGCCACCCTGACCTTCGGCCCCCTCGTGCCACACGTGGACTCCGCCCGTCAGGTCGGCGACGACCTGCTGCTCGAAGGTACCCACCTGGGTCTGCCGGTCCAGGAAGGTCTCATGTGGCGCCTGTATCTGCCGGATTCGGACGAACATCTCGACATCCCCGTGGCCGTGGACGTCGACGGTTCCCGCTGGTCGTCGCGCACCACCCTGAGCTCCCTGCTGCCCGACGTCGATCGCCCGACCCAGCCGGGCGCTCCCGCAGCGGACTACAGCCTCTTCTTCCAGACGCAGGGGTATGACACCCCGGCGCCGATCGTGCCCTCGGCCCTCGGTGCCTTGCCGATCGAACGCCTCGTGGCCGGGCGCAACGTGCTCGTCACCTCCATCGCCGGTAGTACTCGAGTGCAGGTGCGCTGATGTTCCCGACCAACCAATCCTTCGGAAATTCCGTCGTCCTGGCTGCGGCAGCACGTCTGCCTCAGCCGCTGTTCCCGCCGACGATCCCCGGCTACGTCCAGCCATGGCTCGGTCAGGAGTCCAGCACTTCCGATCATCCTCGTGGCGTTCCTGCATTCGTGTGGGGCCCAGCCGCAAGGGAACGGCGCCACCGTGCCGGCTATCGCAATCACACTCCCATCGGCGCACCATGGCTGTACCTGTTGGCGCTCGAGGCGAATTCGGCCATCCCGGTGCCTCCGGTTCGCAAGGCACTGCTGCCGCCCGAACCAGAGCCGAACCGGTTGCTCTATTTCCCGCACCACGGGCTGCAGGGCGAGCTTGCCGCCCGAAGAACAGCCATAGCACTGGGGTCGCAGGCCCCTGAGACAACAATCGCACTGACCCACGAACAGGCTGCGTCCGAGGCGACGCGCCGGGCTTACGAGGATGTCGGTGCGCGCGTCGTGGATCTCGGGCCGGCGCGCCAGGAGGTGGGCAGCGTCGCCCCTTTCTTCCTGCAGCGAATTCTCCAACTCATACGAGTTCATCGTTCCGTGCGCACCGATGTCGTGGGCACGTATGCGCTCTTCGCCCACAGCGCCGGCGCCATCGTCGAGGCGCATGTACCACGTGAGCGCCTCGATGCCCTGGTCGAGCGCGAACTCGGCCCGTCATGCGTCATGCCCGCCCAAGAACTTCGTGCGATCTTCGATTGGAGCACTCATGTCTGAGGCCCTGTTCACCCTCCTCGCTGACGCTGTGCCCAGCGGCGTAGATGTCGTCGTGCTGGGATTCGAAGACGACGCTCGCGCGGCCATGCGGGCCCACAGCGCCCCGGGCACGGTGTTATTCGTGGACCGGATCGCCGACCTACCTGCGGACACCGAGACGCTTCTCGCCGGGCCCGGTTGGGAGGCCGCATTCTCGGAGACGGATGAGCGCACCTTCGTCGAACGGCTGGCCCGCCTCGCCGGCCAGGTGCGGTCCGGCGCCACGATGGTCGTGGCGCTCGACAATCCCCATTCGACAGCTCGTCTGCTCACGGCCACGCCGCGTGCACTGGCGTCGCACGACGTGGACGCCAGCGCCCAGGATGAAACTCGGCCCGCGTCGCCGCGAGCGTTCACCGAGGCGCTGCGCCAGGTCGGGTTCGCTGCGGCGAGCATCCACAGCCTCTTCGGTACGAACGAGCGCTGGTGCGTCCTAGACGAGTACGCTCTCGAGGCCGCACGGACGGCCGATTCGCTCTCCGGTCTCGTAGCCTCGGCCTGCTCGGCCGTGGATCGGGCCCCGGTGCTGCCGGCCGAGCAGTTCACGGAGGCTCTGGCGGCAGCGAACGCTCTGTTCACTGCAGCCGACGCGTTCGTCGCTGTCGTCGGCGGCCGCGGCCGCAGCATCTACCTCGGGGGCGCCGGTCAAGACGTGCAATGGCTCGATGGCTCTGCGGCGGATCGTCGGTGGGTTGTCGGCGGTTCGAGTGACGACCCGGATCGTCCCAGCACCGTGGCACTCGCGCCAACCGCGCACCGTCTCTTGCTCACGGCTGCGGCTGCGAGCGACACCGGTGCCTTCCGTGACCTTGCCACACGCCTCTCACAGTGGGTGGCCACCTCGTCCTCGCTCGACTCGCGCCGTGATCTCACTTGGCGCGACGTAGTCGTCGAGGGCGACACGGTCAGTCTCACGCTGGGGGCGCCGAGTGGTGGCCACGCGGTTGACCCGCTCCCCCGCGACGAGTTGCTCTGTCGCTGCTGGTCCCATTTCGTCGCTGCCGCTCGCATCGATCAACCCGAACTGCCCTGGCCTGACGCGCTGACGGACGACGAACTCGTGCACCTGTGGCTGTCCATGAGCGGCGTCGGCGAGGAGCGCGTGCGTGAGTTGGTCGAGGGGCGCGCGCGCGCCACGACGGACGACGACGGACTGTGGGCTGCTCGGCATGCTGCAGCGGCAGCGACGCGACGCATCGCCGCACTGGAGGATGAGATTGCGGCGCTCCAAGCCACCTTGCGCCTACGCGACACCGAGATGGCCGTGCGCGCCCGGGCGATTCGCTCACTTCGCGGCCAGGTGTTGAGTGCGTCGAAGAACCGCGACCTCATGGCCAAGGCCAACGCCGACATCAAGGGCTCGGCCGCGTTCAAACTCGCGTCTCAGTTCCGCAAGGCTGCGCTGATCACCCGTCCCAAGCTCCTCGTGCGCGAAGTCGGCAAGGCTGCTGACACGCGAGTTCGTGCCCTGCGACGCGCGGGCTGAGTGGGGCCGACAGACCGGATACGTGCAAGAGCGCACGGCCGCTCCTCTGAGGGGTGAGCGGTGCGCTCTCGCGCGTATCTCAGTCGAGAAAGCGTCTCTTGGCCTGCTTGAGCGGACCCATGGCGACGTTGCCGAGGCGATACGTCATCGAACGTCGCAGGTCCTCGGCGGACTTGCGCAAGGCCTCCTGCTGCTGGCGGGCGAGGGCCAGCTCGGCCGACTGTCGCTGCGCCCGGCTTCGCAGCTCACGCTCACGCAGGTTGAGGCGGCTCTCGAACCAGTTCGCGCGCGAGGCGAGGGCTTTGTTCTTCTCTTCCAGGCGCTCGATGACGGCGAGCAAGCCGGAGACGTCGTGCGCGGGTAGGTCGAGCATGCTGGCGCGTTGGGCGAGCAATGCGTCCAGGTCATCCGGGGCTGCGAGGCCCGCCATCGCGCCGATCGTCGCGGCCATCGTCCGATCATCGGTGGCTGCCGGCCACAGGTGGAGCGAGCCACGTGCTCGGATGACAGCGACGAAGTCGACGACCGCCGCCCACAGTGCGTCATCCAGCCGGCTCGAGGCCGGCGCCGGGGCAACGGTGGTGAACGCGTGGTCGTCATCGCGAGCCAAGGCAACGAGCAGGTTGTCGAAGCGCAGGTCGCCGACCTCCGCATCGAGACGGCCCTCACGCGCTTGCCCACGGGCCCACCCCACCCATCGTGCCAGGAGGGTGCGAAGTCGAGAGGCGTCGCCGCTCGCGCAGGCGTCGAGCGCCTCTTCTGCGAACGGGCGTGCCCGCGCCGCGATGGCGATCTGCCGATCACCCTGGCGGATCGTCCCGGCCGCGCACTCGAAGCGGATGACGCCACCATCGAGGGTCGAGGCGAGCACCTCGAGTTCCCCGCTCGCCGCGACCGGGCGACCTGCCACGACGAACCAGCCCGACGGCATCTGCGCGAGGCGTCCGCCCAGCACGGCGGCGCGTGTGACCCGGGTCGGGTCCGCGCCGATGCGCCGCAGCGCTGGGGACGCGAGAGTGAGGGCATCGAGCAGGGTTCGACCCTCATCATCGATCGACATGGTGTTCCAGGCGAGCAGGGTGTGCTCGTCCCAGGTGGGCAGCAAGTCGGCGACGCTCACCTCGCGTAGCTCCGTGGTGGCGAGTGCCGCGTCGAGGGCATCTCGATGACGCGGGCGCGAGGCATCGAACGTCGCGAGGACATCCCACGCAGCATCATCGTTCTGGGTGTAGCGCGAGCGCAGGCTCGTGATGCGATGCAGGCCGAGCTCGTTCTCCACCGCGAGCGCGAGGCGGCCACCGGGTGCGACGCACGCGACGACCGCTTCGAACACCGCGGTCCACGTGGGTGTCACGTCCTCGAGCGAGGGCACCCTGGCCAGGTCGTCGAGAACGAGAACGACGTCGTACTCACCGAGCTTCTGCTCGACGTTCAGGATGTCGCCGCACACGACCTGTGCGGTGGGGCGGTCGACGAGCGCTTCGGCGTATGTCGCGCCGTCGGGGATCGATCGGGTGAGCACGGTCAACGCGCCGGCGAGGTCGGCCAACTCGGTCACGAGGTCGAGGGCCGTCGGGCCGACGACGAGGACACGGTCTCCGGCGTCGACGAGGTTGGCGACGACCTCACGCACCGCGGCGGAGGCAGGTGCCCCCATCCGTGCCACGTCCGACCAGTTCTGCATCGCGCCGCGCTCGAGGCGCATGAGGCCGGTGTTCTCCAGGTCGATCGTCATCGCAGCAGTTCCATCTCTTCGCCCCAGCCCAGAACGAGGCCGAGTTCTTCGGGTGTCATGAGGAAGTCACGGCCAAGTTCCTCGTCCGCGACCTGACGAGCGAGGTCGAGGTCGAGGTGCTCTCCGTGCAGTTCTGGAAAGGTCTTCTCTAGTAGGTGCGTGCCGTCGAAGCCCTGCTTGATGCCCGGGATGTCCATGGGATCGCCGTACACAGCCGGGTCGAGACCGGCGGCAATGCCGTAGAAGATCGCGGTCGACAAGCGGTTCGAGGCGACGCGCTCGTGCCGTCGCAGCTCGACGAGCTGTCGTTCTAGAAAGTTCGAGGTACCGCCCTGATAGAACGTGCCGCGCTTGCCGAGCGTGATGACGCGGAAACCCGCGTCCTCGTAACGCCGGCGAACCTCCTCCTGTTCGTACTCGACGTAGTACAGGCACATCGTCACAGGACCGTCACCCTCGACGTCCTTGATCTGTGCAATGAGGCGATCATGGTCTCCGTCGACGGCCTCGTAATCCACAGTTCCGTGGAACGGAAACCAGATGGTGCCTTCGCGCGCGCCCATATCGGTTCCGGTCTGCGGGCGCATGCGGTCGAGATAAAGGAAAGGCGCGCCGATCGTCACGTAGTCACGCCAGCCGATGGCCTGGCCCCGTCGGCGGTTGACGTCACCCCACACGTACTTGGCGAAGCCGTGCGGGGGGCGGTGGCCGTAGCCGAATCCGTGAACGAACGTCCAGCCGTGCTGGATCACGCCGTTGATCCGTGGGGGGTGCTCGCGGTCGAGCCCGCAGTACTCGGCGAGCAGGTGGGCGTGCCCGTACCAGTGGTTGCTGGAGTCCACGGTGGCGGCTCCTCCGGATTCGTCTCGTGGCGGCTTGCCGCGCGTCGCCACCGGGCAGTCCCGAGGCTAGACGGCGACACACCATGGTGCCACAGCGGGGCAGGCAACATCGAACGCAGATCGCCGCCCACGTGCGTGGGCACCGGCCGCTCCCCCGCTCGCTGACTAGACTCGCCCCGTCCGCCCACGCCATCAGGAGGCCCCGTGCCCAAGCTCAGCGTCGTCATCCCCTTCTACGGAGTTGAGGACTACCTCGAGGCGTGCCTCGTCTCCGTGCGCGACCAGCTCCTGCACGACGTCGAGGTCATCCTCGTCGACGACGGCTCGCGGGACGGTTCTCGCGCCATCGCCCAAGGCTTCGTCGACGAGGACGCGCGCTTCCTGCTCGTCACGCAGGAGAACGCCGGCCTCGGGCCCGCACGCAACGCCGGGGCCGCACACGCGACAGGTGAGTACCTGACCTTCCTCGACAGCGACGACCTCCTGACCGCACGCGGGTACTGGACGCTCGTGACCACGCTCGAAGCCACCGGTTCCGACTTCGCCGCCGGCAATGCGCTGCGGTTCACCGACGCGGCCGGCACCTACCAGTCGTGGACGCACGCCCTGCCGTTCGCGACACCGGCCCGCCGCACCACTCTCGCCGAACGCCCCGACCTGATCCGCGACCGGATGGTGTGGAACAAGGTGTACCGGCGTTCGTTCTGGGAGCGCGGTGACTTCGCCTTTCCACCGATCCGGTACGAGGACTACCCCGTCACCCTGCGCGCCTACCTCGAAGCACGCAGTGTCGACATCGTCGACGAGCACGTCTACCTGTGGCGCGATCGCGAGTCGGGCACGTCGATCACCCAGCAGACGGGTGATGCGCGCAACGCCGCCGAACGCTTCGAGTCAGCCCGCCTGGTGATGGATGTTCTGCACGCCCACGATGCCCCGGCCGAGGTGACGCGTCGCGTCGCGAGCTACTTCGCCCGTGTCGACCTCGTCTCTCTCGCCGGCACGATGGTGAGCGCACCCGAGGCCGATCGCCCGGGGTTGGAGCGCATGGCGTGCGAGCTCGCGGCGATGATCGACCCACGCGAAGCAAGCGATCAGACGCAGGTCTCGAAGTTGATCCACACCGCCCTGCGCCGTTGCGACCTGCCGTTCGCCCGCGCGCTGGCGCGCTGGCGCAATGGCGGCTCGAAAAAGACGCTCGTGCGGGACGTCGCCCGGTTGCGCGACCCGCGCGCCGCAAGCGAAGTCGCGGTCGCGCTCATCGCCTCGCGCACACCCCAGCACCCACTCAAGGAGCGCCGACTGCGCTCCAGCCTGCACGCCGTCTCGACGAACGCTGCGCGGATCGACGTCGTCATCGACACGCGCCTCAATCCGGCGCTCGCGCGCCATGCCACCGTCAGTGCACAGCTCATCCCTTCGACGTCAGTGCGTGACGAGCGGTCGTCACATGTCGAAGGGCCCTCGCACGGCCAGGCGGCCTCCCCCGGCATGACACACTCGCCGAGCGATGTGGGCGCCGTGGCGCTGCAGGTGACGACCCGTGAGTCGATGCCGTGGGGTGTTCGACTGCACCTGAGCGCCGCGCTGGGCACGCGCGTCGATCTGGGCCACTACGCCCTCGACCTGCGCTTGAGCCTGCCCGGCGGTCTGCAGCGCTGGCGCGGCCAGGTGGAAGGCTCCCCCGATGTGCTCGCCGGCCCCACGAGGACCGCGACCGCCCCACCTCGCGCCACGCGCGCATCGATTCCACGAGCAGGCTGGGTGCAGCCCGTCACGCAGCCGCGAGCAGGCCTGGCGGTCCTCGCGGGCGACGAGGTCGTGCTCGCCGGCGCTCGGCTCGTCAGCGACGCCTTCGTCCTCGCCCTTCCGGCCGGCGTCTCGGCCCTTCAGGTGCATCGTCGCGCACCGATCGATCCGCTCGATGTGGTGGTGACGGCGGGCGCCGTCCGCCTCGACCCTGCTGAGATGTTCGCCGGGGACGCGCCCATCAACCCCGTCGACGGTATCCACGAGGCCGCACTGCTGGGAATCGAGGACGGGGAGCGCCGCCCGTTGCTCATCTCCGGTTCGGCGGGCCCGCTCGAGGTGTCTTTGCCCGACGGCGCCCGGGTGCAGCTCGCGCGCGACGGCCGCGGGCGCGCGCTGCTGCGCAAGCTCCCGGCGGCGTTCGGCGACGTCTGACCAGGCCCGGCCAGCACAGCTGGAGCCCCGCCTGCGACGACGCGAGCGAAGGGCGACGCCCACGAAGAAGGCGCTCACCCCGATGCCGGGGCGAACGCCTTCTTCACGAATCGACGATGTGAGTCACGCCCCGCAGAACGTCCGAATGATCTCGATGACCCGATCGACGTCCGAGTCGGCGAGGTCGGGAAACATCGGCAGACTGATCTCCTGCTCGTAGTAGGCCTCGGCCTTCGGGCACATGCCGCGCTTGTAGCCGAGATCGGCGAAGTACGGCTGCCAGTAGACCGGGATGTAGTTGACCTGCACACCGATGCCCTGCGCACGCAGATGGTCGAACAGCTCGCGGCGTCGGCCGTCGGTGATGCGCAGCGGATAGAGGTGCCAGACCGGTTCCGCGCCCGCGCGGTGGCCGGGCAACGTCAGCTGCTCGATGCCCGCGAGGCCCTCGTTGTAGCGGTCCGTCAGCTCCTGACGGCGCGTCTTGAACTGCTCCAGTCGCGTCAGCTGGCTCGAGCCGAGCGCGGCCTGCAGGTCGTTGAGCCGGTAGTTGAGGCCCAGTTCGGGCATCTCGTACCACCACGCGCCCTCGTCGGGATGACGCAGCTGGTCGGCCTCGCGCACCATGCCGATGCCCTTGAACCGGCGCGCGCGCTCGAGGACGTCGGCGTCCTTCGCGACGACGGCGCCGCCCTCACCCGTCGTGAGGTTCTTCGTCGGGAAGAAGGAGAACGTCGTGATGTCCGCGAGGGAACCGACCGGCACACCGTTCAGGGAGCCGCCGACGGAGTGCGCCGCGTCCTCGAGCAGGTACGCGCCCGCATCCTTCGCGACCTTCGACAGCGCGGGGGCGTCGACGGGGTGGCCGCCGTAGTCGACGCCCGCGATCACCTTCGTCGAGGCGGTGACCTCGGCGGCGGCGGCCTCGGGGTCGAGGTTGCCCGTGTCCTCGCTGATGTCGGCGAAGACGATCTTAGCGCCCAGCAGCGCCGCCGCGGTCGCCGTTGCGAGGAACGTCAGCGGGGTCGTGATGACCTCGTCGCCCGGGCCGACCTCGGCCGCGGCGTACGCGACGTGCAGCGCAGCCGTGCCGGAGGTGACGGAGACCGCCGGTTCTGCGACGGCGGCCAGTTCGCCGATCTGCTTCTCGAACGTCTCGACGTACGGGCCGGTGGTCAGCCAGTCACCCGACAGCACCTCCTGCACGGCGGCGATGTCGGCGTCGTTGATGGACTGACGGCCGTAGGGCAGCATCCGCGCGCCCTCAGATGCCCGAGGCGAGCATCTGCTGCAGCTGCTCGATCGTGTACCACTGGTCGTTGTCGCCCGAGGAGTAGTGGAAGCCGTCCTCGACGGGCTTGCCGTCCTTCGGTGCCTCGTAGCCCCACGTCGCGAAGTCGGGCTGCAGGACGAAGTACTTGCCGTCCTTGACGATCACCGCGCGGCGGCCCTCCTCCGGGGAGATCATCTCCTCGTGCAGCTTCTCGCCGGGGCGCAGGCCGACGTCGTGCATCTGCGCGCCGGGGGCGATGGCCTGCGCGAGGTCGGTGACCTTCATCGACGGGATGCGCGGCACGAGCAACTCGCCGCCCTGCATGAGGTCGAAGGTGTCGAGCACCATCTGCACGGCGTCGTCGAGGGTGATGAAGAAGCGGGTGCAGCGCAGATCGGTGATCGGCAGCGACTCGCCGGCCTCGTGCATCGCCTTGAACTTCGGGATGATCGAACCACGCGAGCCCATGACGTTGCCGTAGCGCACGACGGCGAAGCGCGTCGGGTAGGCGGCGGCGTAGTGGTTGCCGAGGATGAACAGCTTGTCGGCCGTCAGCTTCGTCGCGCCATAGAGGTTGATCGGGCTCGAGGCCTTGTCGGTCGACAGTGCGACGACCTTCTTGACGCCCGCGTCGATGCACGCCTCGATGACGTTCTGCGAACCGATGACGTTCGTCTTGACGAACTCGTACGGGTTGTACTCGGCCGTGTCGACCTGCTTGAGCGCCGCGGCGTGCACGACGTAGTCGACGCCGTGCATGGCGCGCTTGAGGCGGTCGAGGTCACGGATGTCACCGATGAACCAGCGCAGGCGCGGGTCGTCCTTGAACAGCGCGCGGCACTCCCACTGCTTCAACTCGTCACGCGAGTAGATGACGACGCGCTTGGGGTTGTGCTCGGCGAGCAGCTTCGTGATGAAGGCCTTGCCGAAGGAACCGGTACCACCGGTGACCAGGATGGACGAACCGTCAAGAATGCTCACGCGGGCTCCCAAATCATGTCGTACGTCGGTGACGCCGGAGCAAACGCCACGCGACGTGGCGCCTCACCGTTCTGCTCGATATCAGGTCAAGGCTAGCACCCGGCCCGTAGGCGCCCCCCGACCGTGCAGGCGGGGTGAGAGCATCGACGCATGGACGCTTCTCGTTCCCCGTCTCCCGCTGCGTGGCCCGGCGAGCCCGCCGCGACGACGCCTTCCTCCCCCACCCGTCGCGTCGTGCTGCGCGCCGATGCCACACCGACCATCGGCGTCGGGCACGCGATGCGATTGCTTGCGCTCGCCCAGGAGTTGCGCGGACGAGGCATCGAGGTGCACCTCGCGGGCGATCTCGATGTGGCATGGGTGGCGTCGGCCTACGCCGAGGCCGGCGTTCTCGTGCACCCCTGCCCCACCGACCCCGACGACCTCGTCACGCTCGTGCTCGATCTCGACGCGCGGTGGTGCGTACTGGATCGCTACGACCTGGGTCCGCGCTGGGGCGTGTGGCTGCGGCGAGCCGGCGTCGTCGTCATGGCGATGGTGGACGGGCCGTTCTCGGCTGATCAAGACGCCGACCTCTACGTCGACCAGAATCCCGGTGCGACGCCTCGTGCCGTCGGCGCGGGACAGCTCGCCCTCGCAGGGGCGGACTACACCCTCTTTCGTGACGACGTGCTCGCGCTGCGCCGCCCCGTCGGTGACGTCGCCGTCGATGACGTCGCCGACGAGGAGCAGCGCCCTCTGCGCGTGCTCGAGGTGTTCGGCGGCACCGACCCGTGCGGCGCGGCGCCCGTCGTCACACCTCTCGTACTGCAGGCATGCAGCGGCCTGGCCGCCGACATCACCGTCGTCACGCCTGACCGGACGTGGGTCGCCCCCCTCGCCGCGGATGCACCCCCCGGTGTCGAACTGCGAGCGAGCGGACCGGTGAGCGACCTCGCCGCGCGCGCCGCGGCCTGCGACCTCGTCGTGACCGCGAGCGGGTCGTCCGTGTGGGAACTCATGTGCCTCGGTGTCCCGCTCGGCGTCGTCTGCGTCATCGACAACCAGCGCCCGGGTTACGACATGGTGGCCGATGCAGATCTGGCGCTCGGGCTCGGCGACCTCGAGATGCTGCGACGCGACGATGACGCGCGCGCCGCGGCCGTGAGCGCGCTGCGCGAGGCGTTCACCGACCGCGACGTGCGCGTCGAGCGGGCCGCACGGGCTCAGGAGTTGCTCGACGGTCGGGGTCGCGCCCGCGTGGCGGAGGCTCTTGTCAGCCTGGCTCGCTAGGCTGGCGAACGCACCCTCGTCGAATCGGCACTGTTTCGAACAGCACCGTCCCAGCAGCTCCGGAGGCTCACCGTGACCCGCACCCGCGTCGTCATCCAATCCCGCCTGAACTCGAGCCGGCTGCCCGGCAAGGCGCTCATGACGATCGGCGGGATGCCGCTGATCGAGCTCGTCGCGCGCCGGGCCTCGCGTGATGGCCACGAGGTCGTCGTCGCCACCAGTGAGGAACAGTACGACACCCGCATCTTCGACCACCTCGCCCGCGTCGACATCCCGGCGATGCGTGGCTCACTCGACGACGTGCTCGGCCGCTTCGTCGAGGCGACGAAGGACATGGACGACGACGACCGCGTCGTCCGCCTGACCGGCGACAACCCCGTCGGCGATTCGAGCCTCATCGACGAACTCGTCGAGGCCATGGATGCGGGCGGTTACGAATACGGTCGCAACGACGTCTCACACATGCCCGAGGGGCTCGGATGCGAGGTCTTCCGCGTACGCGATCTGCGGCGCGCCGCCGCATCGACGAGCGACCCGTACGACCGCGAGCACGTGACCCCGTGGTTGCGCCGCAACGTCAAGACCCTCGACTTCGTCCCGGCCGCGAACCCCGGCGACCCCGAGCGCTTCCGCTGCACCGTCGATGTCCTCTCCGACTACGACCGGGTGTGCCGCCTGTTCGCCAACAAGCCGGACCCGGTCGCCGTCCCATGGACGGACCTCATCGCAGAGATCGGCGGGCCCGCCTTCACCGCCGGTCCCAGCGTGCCGCGCCGCGACGACAGCGAACTCGATCAGTCCGTCATGATCCTCGGCGGCCAGGCGTTCGCCGGCCCCAACGCGCCGTCGGCCGCGGAGATCCGCGCGATGCTCGCGACGGCCGTCAACCGCGGCGTCAACCACGTCGAGGTCGGTCGAGGCGACCACAACGCCGAGGAGATCCTCCACAAGTGCGGCGAGCCGCAGCTGACACAGCGGCTGCACTTCATCTCCCGCCTGCGTGAGATGCGCACCAACGACCCTCGACTCGCGGCCGCCGTCATCGAGGCCCAGCTCGAACGTTCCTTCGCCGAACTCGGCCGGCGTCGGGCGTCCGCCGTGCTCATGGCGAACGTCGACGAGGCGCACGACGCCGACGGCGCCGGCTGGCACCGCCTGCGCGACTACCAGGACAGCGGCGAGGTCGGCCGCATCGGCGTCAACGTCGAATCGCTCGAAGAACTCGAACGCGCCCTCGACCTCACCGGGCTCGGCTACGTGCAGTTCCCGCTCGGTGTCGCCGACCGGCAACTGCGCGCGGCGGGAGAGCTGCTCGGAGGGCGCGACGTCGTCGTCACGACGCACGCGACGTTCGCCGGCGGCACCGTGTTCGACCCGAGCGAACTCAACCGTCAGCTCGTGCTTCTTGCACACGAACTGGGACGCGCCAACGTCGCCGACCTGTGCGTCGCCTACAGCTTGTCGCACCAGTTCGTCGACTCCCTCGCGATCGGCACCCGCAGCAACCAGCAGATGATCGACGACCTCGCCTACTGCCTCAACGCCCCGCTGACGGCCGACGAGCGCGACGCCGTCGAGGAACGCCTCGACGCGGTGGTGTCCTGATGACGACCCGCACCCCGTGGCAGGTGCTCGAACACCTCGTCGCGACGGATCAGACGGCACCACGGGTGACGTTCTACGAACGCACACCCGGCCCCACGCAGGGTGAACGCATCGAGTTGTCCGCCAAGGTGCTGACGAACTGGGTGAGCAAGGCCGCCAACCTCTTGAGCGAGGAGCTCGACGTCGACGCGTCCTCGAGCGTCATCGTGCACCTGCCCGCTGCTCACTGGCGCACGGCCTACTGGTGCCTGGCCGTGTGGTCGCTCGGGGCGCAGGTCGTCTTCGTCGACGCCGACGACGACGATGGCGCCCTGCCGTCTGCCCCCATCGTGCGGGAGGCCGACGTGCTCGTCACCTCGAACCCTGCGGACGAGGTCGACATCGACATCGTCGTCGTCACGCTCGCGATGCTTGCGCGTCGATCGTCCGCTCCCCTGCCAACCGATGCGATCGATGAGGCGCAGGAGCTCAGCACCTTCGGCGACGTGTTCACCCCGTTCGATGTCCCGGCGCCGACGGCCGCCGCGCTGACCGTGGTGACGGGCGCCGGCGACGAGCGTCAGACGTCGTACGCCGACCTCACGACGCCACTCACCGACGCCGGCCGGCACTTCCTGGCCTCGCCGTCACCGGAGCTTCTCGCCGGCGTCCTGGCGGGCGGCGGCAGCGTCGTGCTCGTGCGAGGCGACATGGAGGCCGCTGACCTGGCGCGCCTACTGGAGCAGGAGTCCGCGCAGCCTCGATGAGGCGTCGTCGCCAGGCGTGCACGAAGGTGGACGAAATTCGCCGAGGTGCACGGAAATCGCGAAGGTGGACGCGATTCGCGAATGTGGACGAAGATCGCCGATGGGGACGGGAATCGCAGGTGGGTCAGCTGACGCCGGCGTCGAGATCCTTGTTGTAACGGTCGATGATCTCCTTCATCGGCCCGTCGCCGACGAGGGTGCCGCCCTGCAGGTAGATGCCGCGCGTGCAGAAGCGCGTGAGGTCACCTTCGGAGTGGCTGACGAGGAACAGCGTGCGTCCCTCGGCGAGAAGCCCTTCCATCCGCTCGTAGCACTGCTCGCGGAAGGCACGGTCGCCGACGGCGAGCACCTCGTCGACGAGGAGGATGGGCTCGTCGAGCTGCGTGATGACGGAGAAGCCTAGCCGCACCTGCATGCCGGAGCTGAAGTGGCGGAACGGCAGGTCGAGCCCCCGCTGCACCTGCGGCCCGGCGAACTTGACGATGTCGTCGAATCGCTCGTCGACCGTCTCCTTCTTCATGCCGTGCAGGCCGGCCATGAGGTAGATGTTCTCGCGAGCCGACAACTCGCCGATGAAGCCACCGGTGAGTTCGATCATTGGGGCGACGCCCTCGTGGATGCGCGCTGAGCCCTCGTCGGGAAGCAAGGTGCCGGCGATCATCTTGAGCAGCGTCGACTTGCCGCCACCGTTGGCCCCGACGAGACCGACGGCCTCCCCACGGCCGACGTCGAACGAGACGTTGCGCAGCGCCCAGAACGTCTCCTTGTCGTAGGAGGTCTTGCGCTTGTAGATGATCTCGCGCAGCGACAGGTTGCGCTTGCGGCCCTTGAGGAACTCGACGCCCAGGTCGTCGACCTCGATGACCGGCTTGCCCTCGGGGGTCTGCCATTCGACGGGCATCTCAGATCTCCTTGAGGATCGCGGGCTCGAGCTTGCGGAACACCCAGGAGCCGAAGGCGAGCCACCCGAGCGAGAGGACGAAGGCGAAGATCCAGCTGTGCCAGTCGGGTCCGTGCTCGCTGACGAAGCCCGCCCGGTACATGTCGATGATGCCGGTGAGCGGGTTGATCTGCATGAGCGTCGTCGCCCAGCCGAACCCGTGCTGCGAGGCCTTCTCGGCGAGCAGATGGATCGAGTAGATGATGGGTGTCAGGTAGAACAGCACGCGCAGGATGATGCGGACGATCCGGATGAAGTCGTCGACGAGCGCTGCCACCGGGGCGATGACGAGGCCCATGCCCATGAGCAGGATGAACTGGATGAGCAGCGCCGGGATCCAGTACACCAGCTCCCAGCTGAGCTGCACCTCCCCGTTGGCCCAGTAGTAGAGCATGAATCCGATGAGGATCGGCAGTGACAGCAGGTGCTCGATGCCCTTGGAGATGACCACGCGCGCCACCCACAACTCGCGCGGAAGGTTCGTCGAGCGGACGAGCAACCGCTCCGCGTAGAGCGCTCGCGCGCTCTCGTTGATGACGTTGTTGAACCAGTTCCAGGCGAGCATGCCGGCGACGATGAAGAGCACGATCGGCACACCGTCGGTGTTCTTGAACCGCTGAGCCATCGGCTCACCCGGTGAGGGGTCGCTCGCCCAGATGACGCCGAAGACGAACGAGTAGACCAGCGCCATGGCGAGGGGGTCGATCAGGGTCCAGAGGTAACCCAACGCCGAGCGCGAATAACGCACGCGAAGGTCACGTCGGACGAGGGTGTCGAGCGTCGCTCGATGGTCCCAGATCCGCGCCAAGCGGTTCGATGAGTTCATGTCTTCCTTCATGCTGACCAGCTGCTTCGCCCACCGGCTCGAGGGCAGCGGCACCTGGCGGTGCCACGACGCAGGCATCTCAGCCTACCGAGCACGCGCTGGGAGTTCGCTCAGGCTCGCGGGGCCTGCCCCGGTTCGGCGGGTTCGAGCTCGACGCGGGAGGTGAGGAAGCCCAGGCCCCAGGCCAGGTGCATCGTCGCGAGCACGGCCGGCATGCGGACGACGACGGCCGCGTCGCGCCCGCGCGCCGCGTGCACGCCTCCGGCGGTGACGAGGGCCGCGTACCCGAGCGGCGCTGCGAGCGCCGGGCGCCAGAACGCGCCGAGCGCAGCACCCCCGACGACACCGACGACCGCGACGGGCGGCGCGAGATAGCGCAGGTTGATCGACCCCTTGTGCTGACGCGCGACGACGCGACGCCACATGCCGTACTCGAAGTACTGCTTGGCGAGCGCCTTGAAGCTCGCCCGCGGACGATAGGTGACGCGCAGTTCGGGGGTGAACCAGACGGTGCCGCCCGCGCGGCGGATGCGGTAGTTCATCTCCCAGTCCTGTGCCCGCGTGTAGCGCGGGTCGTACATCCCGACGCGCTCGATCCACTCGCGCGCGAAGTTGCCGAGGTAGACCGTCTCGACCGCGCCGGCGTCACCGCCTTGCTTGAACTTCACGCCCCCGACGCCGATCTTCGACTTCATCGCGCACTCGACGGCCTGCTCGAAGTCGGTCGTTCCCTCAGCGTCCATGATGCCGCCGACGTTCGCGGCGCCCGTCTCGGCGAGCAGCCGCTCGACCGTGCGCAGGTAGCCCGGCGAGAGGATGCCGTGGCCGTCGACGCGTACGAGGATGTCGTGGCGCGTCGCAGCGAGCGCGGCGTTGAGGCCGTCCGGCGTGCGGCCCGTGGGGTTCTCGACGAGGGTGATGCGATCGTCGGCGTCTGCGAGCTCGCGCGCGACGTCCCACGTTCGGTCGTGGCACGGCCCGATGGCGAGGACGACCTCGAGCGGGCCGTCGTATTCCTGCGCGAGGATGGCGCGCACCGACTCGGCGAGGTGCTTCTCCTCGTCGAGGATCGGCATGAAGACGGAGATGCCGCGACGTTCCCCGTCGTCGGCTCCGGCCGGTTGTGCGGCGGGCGAATGCTCATCTGACACGGAACGACGTCTCCTGATCGAGCTCGGTGCGCCGTCGGCGGCCCCGTCCTGGGCCCACGGCGGCGCGGATGCGTTCGTCAGCCTACCGGGGGCCAGGGCGCGGGCGGCGGGGCCCCGACCTGCTCGCCCCGCGTGGCGCTGCCCCGAAAATCACAGCGCAGTTGTCTAACCTCGAGGGGTGCCGCAGCCGAATGATCCCCGTGACCCTCGTCAGCCCCGCCCCCGCCCCGACGGGCATGGCGGCCCTCGCGAGCACGACGCGTTCGTCGTCGACACGCGCCGTTCGAAGGGCAATCGACGCGCGATGCCGAAGCGCGCTGACACACCGCGCGACGCCGAAGGTCCCCGCCGCGGGGCCGAACAACCTCAGCGGCGGCCCGACGCATCCCGTCGCGCGCCCGATGCCGACCGTGGGCCGGCCGCACCCCGTGACGCCGTCGCCCGACGTCCCCACCCACAGGAGCAGCTTCCGCCGCAGGAACGCCCGACGCCCGGCGGCACGCCCCGAAACCAGGACGTCGCAGGAGCCCAGGCGATCCCCGTGCGCAGCGCGCGGCGCGACAACGCGGGCCCCGCAGGCCGTTGGAGCGATCCCCGCGCCTCGAACGCCCGCCCGACCGAGGCTCGCATCGGCGAGCGCCGTGACGGCGACGCCCGCACCGGTGACGGCCGCCCGGCGGGGCGTCTTCCGAGGCGTCCCGGTGGCGCTGCCGCGGCGGGCGCAGGTGCTGCAGGCGCTGCCGCGGCGGACGCAGGTGCTGCAGCCGCAGGTTCGGCGGGCGCAGGTGCTGCAGCCGCAGGTTCGGCGGGCGCAGGTGCTGCAGCCGCAGGTTCGGCGGGCGCAGGTGCTGCAGCCGCGGGTTCGGCGGGCGCAGGTGCTGCAGCCGCAGGTTCGGCGGCCTCCGCCGACGAGCGCCGCCGCACCTCACCCGACGCCCCGGACCGCGACTCGACCCGTGCCATGCCGCAGGAAGATGCCCCGGGCCGCGACTCCACGCGCGCCATGCCGCAGGAGGATGCCCCCCGCCAGGGCGTGCGACGTCGCGTCATCGGAGGTGGTGCGGCGGCCGGGGCCGCGGGCGCCGCCGCGTCCGGGCACGCTCGCGCCGCCGGCGTGAGGCCCGATGTCCGTGACGTCGACGCCCAGCGCGGCCCCCACCGCGACCTCCGTCCTGGCGGCCCTCACGGACCCGCCGGAGCCAGCGGCCCCGTCGGACAGGGCGGCCCCGTCGGACAGGGCGGCCCCGGCGCACAGGGTGGCCCCGGCGGGCCGGGCGACTCGGGCGAGGAACCGCCTCGTCCACGCGGCCGGTTCGGGCGCGGCAAGAAGATCGTCGCAGGGGTGCTCGTGCTGCTCCTGCTGTGGGTCGGCGGCCTCGTCTGGGCCGGCATGTCCGCGTGGGGCAAGGTGCAGAAGGTCGACGCGATCCCCTCGGAGCACCTCGCCGATTCGGGCGCGGGCCACAATACGCTCATCGTCGGATCAGACGGGCGCAGTGGCCTCACGACCGAGCAGAAGAAGAAGCTCGGCACGGGTGACGCGGAGGGCCAGCGCACCGACTCGATCATGATCCTGCACACGGGCGGCGACAAGCCGACCCTCATGTCGATCCCGCGCGACAGCTACGTCTCCATTCCGGGGCACGCGAAGAACAAGATCAACGCGTCGTTCTCGATCGGCGGCCCGCAGCTGCTCGTCAAGACGATCGAGACGAACACCGGCATCCACATCGACAACTACATGGAGATCGGTTTCGGCGGGTTCGCCTCCGTCGTCGACGCCGTCGGCGGTGTCAACATCTGTGTCGCCCGCGACATGGACGACCCCAAGGCCCACATCAACCTCAAGAAGGGGTGCCAGCAGATGGACGGGCCGACGGCCCTGGGGTACGTGCGAGCCCGTTATTCCGACCCGGAGGGCGACCTCGGGCGCGCCAAGCGTCAGCGTCAGTTCCTCGCGGCGCTCATGAAGGAGATCAGCTCGCCCTCCAACCTGCTCGTGCCGTGGAGGCTCAAGGGCCTCGGCGAATCGGGCGCGCAGGGGCTCACGGTCGACAAGGGCATGTCGATGATGCAGGGCCTGCGGACGATGTGGAACCTCAAGAAGTTCTCCGGAGACGGCGGCAACTCTGTCGTCGTGCCCATCGGCAACGCGGCGCTGCCCACCCCCGCCGGCGAGGCCGTCGAATGGGACGCGACGCGTTCGGCCGAGCTGTTCAAGGCCATCAAGGAGAACGGCGACACCTCCTCCTTCGTCAAGAAGACGACGGCGAACTGAACCTCGTGACGGTGGCCTCACCCCGCTCGGGGTGGGGCCACCCTCGTCTGTCGGTGTCGCCCTGAGAGCGGTGGGACGACGAGGCGCGTCGTCGGCCGGCGGGGAACAATCCATCCCGACTGGTGGTTGGTGCTGTCATTCATCCCCACGAAGGAGATCACCATGAAGATCGCAGTGTTCGGCGCCACGGGCATGCTCGGCTCGGCCATCGTCAGTGAGGGTCGCTCGCGGGGCCACGAGATCGTCAGCGTGTCGACGCGGCCCGGTGCGGGTGACGTCGTCGCCTCGATCGAGGAAACGGACGCCGTCGTCCGCCTCGCGAAGGACGTCGACGCCGTCGTCGTCTCGGTGCCGCCCGCACGCTCGACGAGCGCCGAGGCGTGGCTCGCGGCGCACGAGCGTCTTGCGGCGACCCCGCTCGAGGCCCGCCTGTTCATGGTCGGCGGCGCCGGTAGCTCGCTCGACGCGAACGGCCGTCCGCTGCTGGAGGGCGAGGATTTCCCCGCCGACTTCCGTCCCGAGGCGGAGGCCGCGAGCACGGCCCTCGCGATGTTCCGGGACGGTTCGCCCGAACCGACCTGGACGATTGTCTCCCCCGCTCCCGTCCTCGCCCCCGGCGAGCGCACGGGCCACTATGAGACGTCCGACGACCACATGATCGGCGTGAGCGTCTCGAGCCAGGATCTGGCCGTCGCGATCATCGACGAGCTCGAGAACCCCCGGCATTCGAACAAGCGGTTCGTCGTCTCCAACTGACGCCACTCGTCTCCGTGACGCGGCCGGCAGGACGCCGGGTCGCCCCGTCCGCACGAATACCGGTGCGTCGCCGCAGCGCGAGGAACGGAGGACGAGTGCGGGCCGCAGCTGAGGTCAGCTGCGGCCCGCACTCGTCGTCAGGGCTGGGTTCAGTAGCCCTTGAGGACCGCACGGCCCATGACGAGACGCTGGATCTGGTTGGTGCCTTCGTAGATCTGCGTGATCTTCGCGTCGCGCATCATGCGCTCGACGGGGAAGTCCTTGACGTAGCCGGCGCCGCCGAGCAGCTGGACGGCGTCGGTCGTCACCTCCATCGCGACGTCGGAGGCGAAGCACTTCGCGGCGGCGCCGAAGAACGACAGGTCGGCGTCCTGACGCTCCGACTTCGCGGCCGCGACGTAGACCATCTGACGGGCCGTCTCGACCTTCATCGCCATGTCGGCGAGCATGAACTGGATGGCCTGGAACTCGGCGATGGCCTTGCCGAACTGCTGACGCTCCTTGACGTAGCCGACGGCGTAGTCGAGCGCGCCCTGCGCGATGCCGACGGCCTGCGCACCGATCGTCACACGCGTGTGGTCAAGGGTGCGCAGCGCGATCTTGAGGCCCTCGCCCTCGGCGCCGACGATGCGGTCGGCGGGGATGCGGCAGTTGTCGAAGTGCAGCTCACGCGTCGGCGAACCCTTGATGCCGAGCTTGCGCTCGGGCTCACCGAAGCTGAAGCCCTCGTCGCTCTTCTCGACGACGAACGCGGAGATGTTGCGCCCGCGCTCACCGTCGGGGTCGGTGACGGCGAGGACCGTGTAGAACTCGGATTCGCCGGCGTTCGTGATCCACGACTTCTGGCCGTTGAGGACGTAGTGGTCGCCGTCGCGCTTGGCCTTCGTTTTCATCGACGCGGTGTCGGAACCGGCCTCGCGCTCGGACAGACCGTAGGAGAACATCGCCTCACCGGAGGCGAGCTTCGGTAGGTATTTCGCCTTGATCTCCTCGCCGCCGCCGAGGATGACGGGCATGGAGCCGAGCTTGTTGACGGCTGGGATGAGCGAGGAGCTCGCGCAGACGCGGGCCACCTCCTCGATGACGATGCACGTGCCGAGGGCGTCGATGCCCATGCCGCCGTACTGCTCGTCCACGTGCGGCGCCTGCATGCCGGCCTCTATCAGGGCGTCGAGGGCCTCCTGCGGGAAGCGCGACTTGTCGTCGACGTCGGCCGCGTGCGGCGCGATCTTGTTCTCGCAGACGGGGCGGATGGCCTCGCGGAGCGCCTCGTGCTCCTCGGAGATCTTGTAGAGGTCGAAGTCAGGGTTAGCAGCCATACCGGCATGCTACCCGCCAGTACGTCGCGGCGGCAGCCCCTCTCCGTCGATGTTGCCCGGGTTTTTGGGGCGCCGGCGCAGCCAGGCCCGGGCAACATCGGGGCCCTCAGGCCTGACGTCCGGCGACCTCGCGCCGCAGCGCCTCGCCCTTGGCGTGGGCCTCGTCGCGCAGGCTCGCCTGGAACTGCATCATCTGGGCGGCGATGCGACACGCCTCGTCCGAGTCACCGACGCCGAGGATGCGCGCCGCGAGCAGGCCCGCGTTGCGCGCACCACCGATCGAGACCGTCGCGACCGGCACGCCGGCGGGCATCTGGACGATCGACAGCAGCGAGTCCATGCCGTCGAGGTGTTTCAGCGGCACGGGCACCCCGATGACGGGCAGCGTCGTGACCGACGCGAGCATGCCCGGCAGGTGCGCCGCTCCCCCGGCGCCGGCGATGATGACGCGCAGGCCGCGCTCCGCGGCGCGGGTGCCGTACTCGACCATCTCGTGCGCCATGCGGTGCGCCGAGACGACGTCGGCCTCGTAGCCGATGCCGAACTCGTCGAGGACATCGGCGGCCGCGGACATCGTCGGCCAGTCCGAGTTGCTGCCCATGACGAGCCCGACGACGGGCGCCTTCGCCGGCTGCGTCGCGCTCGTGGGGGTCGTCGAGCTCGTGGCCGGGGTCGCCGAACCCGCAGCGTTCGTCGTCACGTCGGGGGTGGTCGCGTCGCTCATTCGGTCACCGTTCCTTGGAGGTAGTCACAGGCGTGGCGGGCTCGTGCGCGCAGGCCGACGAGGTCGTCGCCGAAGACGTTGACGTGCCCGATCTTGCGGCCGGGGCGCACACCCTTGCCGTAGAGGTGGATCTTGAGGCCGGGATCACGTGCCATGAGGTGCTTGTAGGTGGGGTACAACTCCTCGTACTCGCCGCCGAGCACGTTGCCCATGACCGTCCACGGTGCCCGCGCGCGCGTGTCGCCGAGGGGCAGGTCGAGGACGGCGCGTAGGTGCTGCTCGAACTGACCGGTGACGGAGCCGTCCATCGACCAGTGTCCCGAGTTGTGCGGGCGCATCGCGAGCTCGTTGACGACGAACTCGCCGCCGCCGACGTCGAACAGCTCGACGGCCATGACGCCCGTGACGTCGAGTTCGCGCGCGATCGTGATGGCGGCGGAGGTGATGCGTTCGGCAGCGTCGTCGCTCAGGTCCGGGGCGGGGGCGAGGACCTCGGTGCAGATGCCGTCGACCTGAACGGTCTCGACGACGGGCCACACGGCGACCTGGCCGCTCGGGCTGCGCGCGATCATGACGGCGATCTCCCGCTCGAACGCGACGGCCTCCTCCGCGAGCAGCGGCGCGCCGTCAGCCTGCGCGAACCAGGCGTCCGCGTCGTCGGGGGTGCGCACGAGCATGACGCCCTTGCCGTCGTACCCGCCCGTCGGGGTCTTGAGCACGAGCGGCCAGCCATGCTGTTCGCCGAACGCGCTCAACTCGTCGCTCGTGGAAACGGGAGCCCAGGCGGGGCACGGCACGTCGAGGTCGCTGAGGCGCTGACGCATCGCGAGCTTGTCCTGGGCGAAGCGCAGCGCACTCGGGCGCGGGTGCAGCGCAACGCCGTCGGCCTCGAGCGCAGCGAGCACGTCGGCGGGCACGTGCTCGTGATCGAACGTCACGACGTCGCACCCGCGTGCCCACTCGCGCACCTGCTCGGCGTCGCGGTAGTCACCGACAGGCGCATGCGGCACGACGAGCGCCGCTGCGGCGTCGTCGGACTCGGCGAAGACGGACAACGTCAGCGCGAGCTCGGCCGCGGGGGCGGCACACATGCGGGCGAGCTGGCCGCCGCCGATGATGCCGACGACGGGAAATCCGCCCGGCGCGCGGCGCGCCTCGCGGGCGGGCTGGGTGTCGGGCGTCGCAGCGTCCGGCTCGGTGGCGTTGCGCGCATGGGGCTGGGGTTGGTTCACGCGCCAAGATTATCCGGCGGATTCGTCACGCGCGTGGCGCGGTCGTCAGGCGGGCGTCGCCGGGTGGGCGAGGCCCACCCCCACCGACTCGAGGGCCTCGCCCTCGCGCCGCGTCAGGACGAAGCCCGCGCCGCGCACCGTCTCGATCTGCCACTGCCCGCCCGTCGCGACCCGCAGCTTGGGGCGCAGCTTGGCGATGTGCATGTCGACCGTATGCAGAGCAATCGAACGTAACCGACTGCAACGCAACGACATTCGCTGAGACGCCAGCCGCGTTTGCGGCTATCGTGCAACCCCGCACCGTCTTAGACAAGAGAATGACCCCGCGAGGCGGCAACCTCCGGGGTCGTGACGACAGACACGAGGAGTCTGACGTGAACACGATTCTAGACGTGTGGTGCGTGCTGTGCGACCACCTCGCACCCTTCGCCGCTATGGCCATCGTGCCGCTGCTGCTGTGGATTTACCACTTCGAGACGATGCCGCCAGCGGATGACGTAACCGCGGGTGACGTAATCGACCTTTCCCCCGGCGCCACGGAAAAGGGTGTCACTACTACCGACACCCTTGAGGGGTGGGCGGCATGACGCGCGAGACATTCGTTCCTGACGAGCAGCTGCCTGACATTCGTCCCGGCGACGTGGTGCGCCTCAAGCACGGGCAACTGACGTTCACCATCGAGAAGGTCGAACGCACCTCGACATACGCATGTGCGTCGCTGCGGCCCGTGGTCGCGCTGACGGCCTCAGCCAAAAAACGAGCATGCGAGTACAGGCGCACCGATGGGCTCGTGCTGCTCGAGCGGCCCGCCGACTCGCAGCCCTTAAGCGAAATCCCGTGGGATCAGCGCGACCTCGACCGTCAGCTCGTCCTGCTCGAACGCGACGAACGGCGCCGACGCGAGGACGAGCGACGCCTCGAGGCACGACTCGGACGCCTACGCGCCGCCGGGGTGCAGATCGAACCGCGCGATCCGGGCACGATCCGGCGCGGCGAGGTAGCGGCGCGCCTGAAGCAGTGGCGCAACGGCGCCGACGTCGTAACGCGCCTCGAGTACGAGGACACGATGCCCGCGCCCCAGCTGCTGCGCCTGGTCAAGCACGTTGAGGACATCCTCGACGACTTCGCAGCCGATACCGGCGAGTTCTCCACCTGGCTGACGTCGCACCGCGGGGAACCGTGGCGAGGCGTCGTCTGGGAGGGCGCATCCGGGCGATGACCCCGCACCCGTCGACGTCGGCACGTCGACGGGCCTTCACCGGGCGGTCAACCTTTGCTGCACCAGCAGGAGTTGGCCGTGCGGTGAGGGTAGGTACCACACGCCCACCCCCAGCAGGTGTTTCAACCGGAACACCTGACCAACACGCGGCGCTGACAGGGCATCAGCCGCACCACAACACGAACGCCCCCGGTGATGGAAACCGAGACTCAACAACCGGGTTGAGTCGCCCGCCGACGTAGCTGCAGACGCGTCACGCGGGTTCGCGATCAGGCACACTCCCGAAACGGGGTGGGCCTACTCGGCGTGGGCGAGACGCGTGTTTCGGTCAACGGGCAGGGTCGCTGGGCAGGGTCTCGGCTTCTGTCTCAACTCCGCCGGCAGGCCCCGAATGCAAGTAGAAGCGCCCTGACTTGGTATTCATCGAGCAACCTCAAGTGGACTGACATTCGCCTCACGAAGTTCAACCAACTGCGCATCTCAGTTACATTTGCCCGATGGAGCGCTTCGCGAACAGTCCCATCGGCGACCTCGTACGCATGACGGGGATCGACGGCCGGAACGGCCTCAACTACGACGTGATGGCCTACGTTGCGCACCGGCTCGAAGACGAACCAGAACTGAGCGCCCAAACCTGGCGCGAGGTTAACTCGGCCAACCGCGCGCTGGCCCGCCTCGATCAGGCGGCGAGGCTCGTCCCCAACCCGGACATCCTGCGTCAGCCCACGCTTAGGCGAGAGGCTCAAAGCACCTCTGCCCTAGAAGGGACGTTCGCACCGCTTGAAGACGTGCTGGCCGTCGATGCAGATGAGGACGCCCTGTCCAGGGAGATGAAGGAGGTGATGAACTACATCGCCGCCGCGAACTATGCGTTCGACGCCGTCCAAGAGACGCTGACGGTGGCGCTCCTTCAAACGGCCCACCACCTACTCGTGGATCAGACCGAATCTGACACCCCCGACAAGGGCCGGGTGCGGCGCATCCCCGTGGCGATTGGCAGCCCGACAGGTCTAGTGGAGGATGCACGCTTCGTGCCCATGCCCCCGGGGGCGGACCTTGAGAGCGCAGCTCGCGACCTTGTCGATTGGATCAGGACCCCTGCCTCACCGCGCGACCCCCTCGTTGCGGCTGCCATGGCCCACTACCAATTCGAAACGCTGCACCCTTTCAACGACGGCAATGGCCGGCTGGGCCGTCTGCTCATCGTTCTGCAATTTCTCGGCGATGGCCTCCTCACGGAGCCGCTCTTGAGCGTGTCGCCGTGGTTCGAAGCGCGCCGCATTGCTTACCAGGATGCGCTGGCCGCAGTCTCGGAGACCGGAGATTGGGATGCGTGGGTACGCTTTTTCTGCGCCGGCATCGAGGCGTCCGCGACAGACACGGCGGCGCGTGTGGACCGCCTACTGGGCATAAATGCGCGGTACGTGGAAAAACTCCGCGACGAGAAAATCACGGGAGTAGCCCGCGACATTGCTGACATGCTGATAGGGACTCCGGTGGTGACGGTACCCAGTCTCAGCAGGACCACGGGGCGAACCAGCCAGGCAGTCAACACGGCACTGCTGCGTCTCGTGAAGGCGGGCATTCTGATGGGGCCAATCGGGAGCTACAACCGTCGCTTCTTCGCCCTAGATGTGATGGATGCAATCACTGCGCCGCCGGGGACCGTAAAGCCAGCCAACGCACCGCTTCGGACCGAGTCTTGACCTGGATGAGCCCTACCGTGGCGTGCATGAACCTCTCAGCCGCCGTCGCTGCTCAACTCCGTGCCGAACGTGTCGAGGCGCGCATGCCCTTCGAGACGCTCGAGGTGCTCGCCGAGATCCCCGCCGACGAGTTGCGTGCGTTCGAGGACGGGCGGCGAGAACCGACTCTAGAACAGTTGCAGCAGATCGCAGCCGTGCACGGTTACAAGCTCTCAGCGTTCATCGTGGCATCCGAGGGAATGGACTAGTTCAGCCAGTCACGCGAAACGACGCTCTTCGGGTGGGGCGCCTCGGGCTCGGGCTTGAATCGGAAGTCGCGGTAGGTCGCTTCGGGTACGAGACGGCGCCCAGCCTTGGTGCGGTCCAGGTAGTCGACGCACTCGGCAACCTCCTTCGGGGTCATTCCGGCATCGCGACATGCTTGCTTGAACGCAGCGCGGTCCACCGAGAGCCAACGATGGCGAACGTTCATCATGTCCGCCTTGAGCATGGCGACCTCGTTCCACTTCAAGTAGCCGTAACCGCTCACCTTGTCGGCGAGGTACTCGAAGATTTCGGCAACGTCCACGGGCAGCCCCGCATACTTCGTCATGCTGGCAGGCTACTCGGACGTCGGTACGTTTTCCCGTCCCTGCCGACGACGAGCACCGACTCGGGCGGCGTCGCACCGACGGCCCACGCGACGAGGTGCGGGCGGCCCCACACGACTTCGCTCGCCAACTGGATCATGCCCCGCTGCTCGAGGGCGTGAGCCGCGCGCAGGATCGCCACACGCTCCGAATGCGAGCGGGCACGATGCACGAGCACGAGCGAGTCGGCGCCGGCGAGGTTGTCGAGAATGGCGCGCTGCCACCGGCCAGGGCCGCGAGACATGACACTCCTAAGTGTTGAGGTGGTCAGAATCGCCCACCACGGGCAGAAACCGCGCCATTCCGGGCGAAAACGTGGATATGGTCACGTGTCAAAAAGCTGGGGACCCGTACAGACCCCCGTTAGCCTCACCGACGGTGACGATTGCGCCGAATCGGGGAACTCCCCCGTGGGGGGGGTGGGGGGTCGACGCGCGCACCATGGCCCGCGCCTCGAAGGTTGAGGCGCGGGCCATGGTGCGGGTGGTTCAGATCAGGTCGGCGAGGGCCTTGGCCTCCTCGGCGGTGTTGATCTTCACCGAGTAGCCGGCGAGGGCCAGGTCGAGCCAGCCAGCACCGAGGCGGGCGACGGGCGCCGTGCCGACGCTGTATGCCTGCCAATCTTCCTCGATGCTCACGACCTCGCTCTCGCCGCGGTAGATGTTCTGCCAGCCCTGCACCTGCTCGGGGCGCGTGACCTTGCCCATGATGTTGAGCGCGGGCACGGACGTGACACCAACACCGCCAACGGTGGCGAGCTGCACTCGAAGGCGCGCCATCCGGGTGAGCGTCGGCACCGCCTCGAGAAGGGCGCGATAGGCGGCGAGCTCTTCGTCGGTGCCCTCGGTCGCGATCTGCTCGGCCGTCGTCTCGGGCGTGATGCCCAGACTCGCGGCCTTGGTCACGACCTGCCAAGCGGCCTCGACCTTCTCCTGCATGGCCGCGATGGTCTCACCGGAGTTCGCCGTCAGCTCACGCTGCGCGGCCTCTTGCAGCCGCCCTTCGAGGTGGCGGCGCGCCGTCTCAATGGGGCGGACCGTTTCCACGTCGACGGCCTCGGTCGCCAGGTCCACGGCATAGGCTCGCATCGCCTCGACGGCCTTGGCCGGCGTGAGACTCAGCACGTCGGCCGGGTAGTAATCCTCGGGCGAGGATGCCACGCCCATCGTGGCGTTGCGGATCGCGAGCGACTTCTCGATGCCAGCGCCCACGGGCAGCCCTGCGTCGCGCAGCTGCACCACGAGGGTGTCGATCTCGGTGAGGGTCCCGCCCGGAATGGTTCGGGGCGCCAGGTCGATCTTGCTCGTCTTGCGTGCGCGGTACTCCGCAGCAGAAACAGTCATAGTGCGTTCTCTCTTTCGGTCGGTCAGTGGTTGGGGAAGAAGCGTGCGTACTCGGCGTCTTCGGCGGCCTTCGCGGCGACCTCGGGGTCGAGGCGGCACGCGGCGGGCAGCGCCTCAGCCAGCGCCTCGGCGTCGGCTGCGACCTCTCCTGGGGTGGCGCCGCGCAGGCGGTCGGCCAGGGCCTCGGGCAGGCCGGCGGCGGCGGCGATGTTCTTGAGCTCGTCGGGGGTCATGGGGTGTTCCTTCCATCGGGGTTGAGCAGATCGTGAGCGCGCACCGCGTATTCGGTGGCGCTCGTGTGCGGGCAGGTGGGGCCGTAGGACGGTCCGCACGTCGAACACGACCAAGTGCTCGGCCCGCAAGATTCGGTGAACGTCACGTGCACGTCGTGGCCGTTCGGGTAGGTGACGACGGCGCGCACGCTCGTCGTCGTGAGCTCGAGCAGCAACAGCGAGGCGGCGCGCATCACGCGGCGGCACCATCTGTTCGTCGAGCCGTCACGCCCTTCGTCACGGATGGGGTGCTCTTATCGACGCCAGCCCATACGCCCCACGTCATGCGCCGCGACGCGGCTGCGCACGCGGCATGGATGGGGCACGGCGAGCACAGTCCGACGACCTCGCGCCGCTCGTCTGCGCTCTCGCTCGTGAACCTCGGATCACCCGCGCAGGGAGGTTCGCGTTCGCCGCGCTGGGCGCGGTGGGTGAGCTCGAGGGTGAGCGCCTCGAGTGTTTGATTCTGTGTGGTCATGTTGCCTTCTGTGAGGTCTGCGGGGCTTGTCTGCGATCTGCAAAAACCCCGGAATGACGGGGAATGTTGGGTGAGGGTGACGGGTGGTGACGCACTTCCCGAACTTTTGCTATCCCTATACGCGTGGGAAAAGTGTGGGGAACCCGTCACAACCCGTCACCCGCTGGTCAGAAACCGGCCAGATCGAGCGGCGCCAGACCGTCGCGAAGTGCGCCGTTCTTCGTGCGCCTGGCCGGGTAGCCGAGTCGGTCGAGCTCGGCGCCGAACGCCTTCTCGGTCTTTGCCTCGGCGCCGTTGCGCATCGCCCACGCCTGCCACGCGCCGTAAAGCTGCCGCGACGTCGCGACGGCGTTCGGGCCTGCCTCGCACGCGTCGTCGATGAACTGGCGCACGTGATCCGATTCGGCCTTGTACGCGTCCGTTGCTCGAAGAACCGACGCCGGTTCGCGCATCCCACCTTCGAGGTAGTCGCGGTAGCCATCGACGGCCCACGAGACCACCTCGTCGGCGGCGAGCTCGAGGCGTTCACCGAGTCGGCCGTCGCGCTTATCGGGCGGTACGACGATGTTGAACGGCACGACGCGCATGCGCCGCCACGTCGCCGGATCATTGCCCTTGACCGCCGGCAGATGATTCGAGACGTAGACGAGCGTGTGCGTCGGAACCCACGACACCGGATCGCGGTACAGCCGGCGCGCGGTCAACACGTCGCCACCCGTGAGCCGCTTCATCGTCGCCTCGTCGAGCTTGCGGCCCTCGTCGGTCTCTTGCCCGATGACGAGGCGCGTGCCGAGCAACTGCATGAGCTCGGTCGAGCCGCTGCGGGCGCGATCCTGCACCATGAGCAACGCCGGGTCGATCGCCGTCACGTAATCCCCAAGCGCGAACGCCAGCGCCGTTGTCGCGGTCGACTTGCCGTTGGCACCCGTCCCGGTCAACACCGGAAAAACATTTTCGGTCACGCGCCCATAGAGGGCTTGACCGACGAGGCGTGCCAGATACGCGCGCTCGTCCGCGTCGGGGAGCACCTGCTCGAGGAACGTCGCCCACGCGCCCGGCTCATGGCCGGGGACGTAGTTGCCCCGCGTGACCTTCGTCAGGCGGTCGTCGGCGTCGTGCGCGCGCACCGTGCCCGTCTGCAGATCGAGCGTGCCGGCAGGCGTGTTGACCAGGTAGGGGTCTGCGTCGAGGTCTTCGACGGTCGCAGCGAACTCGACAAGACTCGCAGCGATGTCGAGCACCCCGGCGATGCCGGCCGCGCTCTCACACTTGGCGACGTCACGACGCAGCGCAGCATCACCGCCGAGCGACTCGGCCAGCGCGTCGCGCAGCACCTCGAGCACCTCGCGCCGGGCGATGCCGCGCACGTCCTCACACCACCGGGCGCCGTCGTAGTGCAGCCACCCGACGCCGTGCACGTGCATGAGGCGGCCGCGCGCCGCGCGAGCGAGGCGGTAGGCGATGCGGACCTGTCCGGAGTGCTTCTCCCCATCCTGGGAGACGAGGACACCGTTCTCGTCGTACGCGTCGGCGGGCATGCTCTCGGCCGTCATCGAGGATCGCCCCCGACGTGATGCACGAGCATCCCAGCGGCCTCGAGGATCGCGCTCACGTCGGCGGCGCGTTCCTTCCTGACCTGCCAGCCTCGACGCAGGGGTGCCCACTGTGCGGGGATCCCTGCCGCGCGCAGCGTGTCACCGACGCGGCCACGCACGAGCACGTAACGCGTCGAACTGCGAAGGTCGTAGATGTAGACGTGGCGCTTCATGCGATCACCTCCCCCGCGACGTGCGCGCGGACACGCTGCGTTTCCTGATCGCGCCAGAACGACGCGACCTGACGCAGCGTCTCGGCGTCGGCAGTCACCGGGTCGACACCGATGGACGCGAACGTGCGCGAGACGGGCGCGCCGATAAGGCCGGCGACGACGGCACGCGCCGCGGCGTGCGTCTGTTCCTCGAGGGCGTCGGCGGTGAGCTCGGCCCACTCGGCGGCCTGGTGCTGTTCGCCTGCCTCGAGGCCAGCGCGGTATCCCTCCGCGTAGCGGGCGCGGCCCTCAGCCTCGGCGAGGTCGAGCATCTGCTTGAGGGTGAACATCGTCATTCGCAGCCACCCCCGCCGATGTGGGCACGCAACGTGTCGAGCGCGTGCTCACGGTTCGCGGCGCTGGTCTGCGGGTCGGCGAGCATCGTCAGCGACGCTCGAGCGATCTCACGCTCGACGCGTGCGCCGTCGTCCTCGAGGGTGGCGAGGTCGGCCGGCGTCACGACGTCGACGGGCTCGAGGCGCACGAGGTCGAGCGATGCCGCGCAGCCTGCCGCGAGGGCGCGCTCGACCTGCCGCTCGGCCGTCGCGAGGCTGCGCACGACCGTGCGACGGATGCCGCCGTTCGTGAGCTCGCGCGTCACGACGACGGCCAACAGCGGGCCGCTGGGAGCAGGTAGACTGGCGCCGTACTCATTCACCTTGGCGGGTGTCGGAATCGCCGTCTCGTTCACAGCGGGGCGGCGTTTTTCGTGTGTCTGCGAGGTCATCACGCGTTCACCGCCTGACGCGCCTTGTCGACGTTGCTCGCGGCCGTCTCGCCCGTCTCGTCGCGGTACGAAATGCGCCTGTACAGATCGGCGGTCAGCGTCTCGCGGGCGGGGGCGCCGATGGAACCGATCTGCGCGACGAGCCACGGCACGAACGCGACGCCGTGCGGGGCGACCGTGCGCATGTACAGCCGGCAAAGGCGCGTGACCTTCGTCGTGCTCACGGGCACGCGGCACGACTCGAGGGACGCGTGCGCATGGCGGATCAGCGTCTCGACACTGAGCTCTTGTGCTCGCCCTTTATCTTGCGGCGCGCCGTGGGGCTGGGGTGCGGGTGTGTGCCTCATGCGGCATCACCGCTCGCGGCGGGGATGGGGCGGGCGAGGGCTTCGACCTCGGCGGCGTCAACGCGCAGGTTACGCGGGCCGACGCGGTAGCCGGTGAGGGTGCCGGCCGCGATGTAGCGGCGTATCGTCTTGGGGGAACAGCCGAGCTGCTCGGCCGCGTCCGCCAGGCTGGCAAGCTGCATGCGCTTGGCTGGGCGAGTATCCAGCATGAAAAAACCTCCGATGGGAGCGCAGATCGCGCCCTCCGATCAGAGGTGCATACGTGGACATTGAACACCACGCGGTGCCACGGCGTCAACCTGCGGCACCGCGGGGGATATTCAGCGGGCGGGCTTGAGGGCTCCCGGCGCCTCAGGACTGGTGACACGCAAGAGGGGAAGCCCGGCCGCCACCATCCCGTCGAGGGCCGCCTCCACCTTGGGGGCAAGCTTGCCGCTCACAACCTGCCCGTTGTAGTTGCAGCTCGGCTTGTTGCACCTGAAGACGTATCGCGTGTGCGCAGGGTCGCCCGCAGCGGGTGCGGCGTCGGGCGGGGTGAACAGGCCGGACGCTTGGCCCTCCACCGGCGGGGCGATGTTCTCCACTCGCACACCGTCCGCATGCGTCCAGGACGTGTCCCCCTCGGCGTCACGCTCCCACATGGCGAGGTGCTCCTCCGGGTGATTGGGACAGACGACGAGCAGGCTCGCGACAGTCTCAGGGCGGGCGGCCATCGTGAACGTGAAACCACCATCCTCGAATGCCATGACCTTAGGCACCTCGAGACGGCCGTCCAATCCCGTCGCCGTGGAACTCGTGACGCCGATCTGATGGTCGGGGGTCGTCCATGCCCAAATCGTCCGGCCACAGCCGCCACACGTCGTCCAGACCTGCCCCTGCTCCAGGCTGTCGAGTGCGTAGGCCATCGGGCTGCAAGGCTGGGGCGCCGCAGGCGTGAGGCTGGTGCCCATTCCTACGAGGTACGTGCCGCGCGCGGTACCAAACAACCGTAGGACGACTGAACCGGGGCAGGTGGGGCATTCAAACGACGGCCCCTCACTCTCCCCTCCAACGTCGGCGAGCAAGTAGGCGGCGAGGCTGCCGGGGGTTCGGGTCACGGGGTCTCCTTGAGCAGAGTTTGCAGCGCGGCGCGCTGCTCGGGACTGAGTTTCTGCAGTGCGGTGAGGGCGGCCAGTAGTTCGCCCCCACGGTCAGGCTCAGACGTGTCCGCAGGCGTAACGGGCTCGGGTGACGGTTCCTGAACGGATGGTGCGGCCATACGGTCGGTGAGGTCACGATCCCGCTCGGCGGCCGCGTGTTGGTAGTGGAGAGCCATCGTCGGCGACGAGTGCCCCAGGCGCGCCATGAGGTCGGCGAGCGTCGCGCCCTGCTGGGCGTACCAGACCGCCGACGTGTGCCGCAGGTCGTGCAGTCGCAGGTCGGGTCGGCCGGCCATGCCGCGGGCGTAGCGCCACCAGATCGAGAACTGGGGTTGCTGCAGGTGGTGGCCGCAATACTCGAACACGAGCGCGTCAGGCTCGGGCCGCACGTGCCGTTCGAGGTGCTGCTCGAGCTCGTCGGCGACGGCGCTCGGCATGCTCACGGTTCGGATGCCGGCGTCCGACTTGGGTGGGCCGACGATGAACTCTCCGTGCACGCGAGAGACGGCGCGCTCGACGCGGATCGTGCGGCGGGTGAGGTCGATGTCGCCCCGGCGTAGCTCGATAATCTCGCCGAACCGTAGGCCACACCATGCGGCGATAGTGACGATGGGCGCGAACGCCTCTGGCATATGCGAGTGGATCGTCGCCACCTGCTCACGAGTGGCGACCTCAAGCTCGCGCTTCTTCTTGCGCTGCACCTTGATCGTGCAGGGGTTCGCGATGATGAGGGCTTCCTCGAGGGCTTGCGACATGGCGGCGCGCAGCGCCATGTAAGCGTTGGGGCGCACGCTCGAGCCTCGGTCGGTCGGGAAGTCGTCCCACCACGCTTTGACGCGCGCCGCGGTGATGCCCTTGAGCGGGATATCGCCGAGCGTCGGCTTGAGGTAGTGGCGGTAGAGCTGGTCATACCAAGCGCGAGTAGTTGGCCGCAGCGGCTCGCCGTCGACGCGCCGGCGTTCGACGAACTCGGGCCACCACTCGGCGAGGGTGGGGTCGCCCTTGCGCGGTCGGTTCGCGCGCACGCTCGGCGGCGTCCAGTCGTCGCGATCCCGTAGGCGCCGCTCCCCCGCGAGCCACCCCTCGGCGTCGCCCTTCGTCTCGAATGTCGTGGGCGCGTTGTGGCGCTGTAGGTCGGGGCCGATGTAGGACGCCTGGAAGCGCCCGGATGGGAGCTTTCGCACAGCACCGAACCCGCGTCGAGTGCCCCCCTTGTTCGGCACGTCGCGCCCCCGTCTCTCGTGTGCAAGGTCTGCCGGTTCTGCGTGCCAGGTGACGCGCCGGAACCGTGCAACCTCAGTGTACGCACATGGGTTCTTGTGTCCCGATCACACGTAGGCTAGGCTGCGGAATCAAGCGGGAAATCGAGGATTTGAGCGGCGACGCGCGAACCTGGAATGATGCGCTTATGAATGTCGACCGCCTTGGGTGTGCCACGCCACTGGCCCGTCCACAGCGCCGCCTCGAACTCTGCGCGACTGACGACGTCATCCCGCCCGACGAGCACCCCCATGACGATGGCTTCCTTCGCGGTCATCACCGCCCGCCCGCCGGCGCCGACGAGCTCGCGCCGCGCCGCGTCCACGTGGGGTGGGCTCCCCTCGGCGGCGTTCGCCACCAGCCGCGGTCCGCCCTGCGCCCGGTTGACCCGGCGCACCGCGGCGCTGACCCGCGCTTCGAGCTCCGCCGGCGTGATCGCGCACGAGATGACGTCGTCGGCCCCCGCGTCGAGCAGCGCGACGGTCGCGGCCGCGCGTTCGACGTCCCCGACGAGCGCCGCGTCGTCGAGCACAGCGACGAACGCCACACCCGGATGCCGGCGGGAAGAGGTGCGCACGGCGGCGGCGCTCTCGCGCACCCCGTCGGGCGCGGCCGTGGCGCCGCCGCCCAGGTCGGCGTCGCCGTCGACGCGGCGGCAGTTCGCCGCGAAGACGATGCACGCGGTCGCCGTTCCGACGGATTCGGGCGTCACGGTTTCGAGCGTGCCCTCCACGGTGCGGACCGAGAGGTGTGCTGCGTGGCTCATGCGCATGAGAGCCGTGTCGTCGCCGAAACCCCCGCGGGCGACCAGGACGTCGTTCATGAGCACGACTATAGGCAGCCCGGCATACCCTGCGGTGCCTTGCGGACCGACGAATTGTCAGTTGCCCATCCAGCCGACTTGACAGAAATGTATACAGCAGGGCTTTGTCGCCGAATCGTCACCTGGCGTTCACCCGCAGGCGTCCGACGCCCGATCCGTCCAGCAGGATTCGTCCTGAGCAGAGTGCTTCAGAAAGGTCCGTCAGAGCAGGATCCAGGCCGCGCTGAGGCCGATACCCGCGAGTTCCAACGGTTCGTGCGCGCGCAGCGTCGACTCCGGGTCGTGACGCAGCGCGTCGGCCGTTGCCTCGTCGACGAGGATCTGACTCGCCGCGGCGGCGTTCGTCAGGCGTGCGGCGCGGTTGACCGTCGTGCCGTAGATGTCGCCGAGACGCGCGAGCACACGACCCGTCGACAGACCCACGCGCATCTGCGGCAGCAGGTCGTCGACCTCCGACATCTCCTTGAGCGCACGCGCGATGCGCGAGGCGCCCTCCGGGTCCTGGTGCGAGAAGAGGATCTCGTCACCGACCGTCTTGACGACGGCGCCCCCGTGCTCGCTGACGATGTCCGAGGCGACCGCCTCGAACCGCGTGACGAGCGCCGCGAGATCACTCTCGCTGAGCTGACGCGCGAGGCGTGTGAAGGAGACGAGGTCGGCGAAACCGACGGTGCGCACGACACCGAGGTGCGTCTCGGGCTGCGCGTCTGCCAGCAGGCGCGCGAGGGCGACGCCGACGTTGCGGCGCCACACGTAGAGGAGCAATGGCTCGAGGTCGTCGACGAGGCTCGCCATCTCGTCCGCTGCGGCGCGGGCGAGGGGCTTGCCGCCGCGCGGGCCGCCGTCACGCTGCGCGAGCATGTCGACGACGAGTTGCACCTGCCACATCGCGAGTCGGTCGGTCGTGCGCCCCAGCGCACGCGCCAGCCCGAGGAGGGTGTCGACGTCGAGATCGTGCGCGGCCGTCATCGCGGACACCGCGCGCAGGGCGTCGAGGTCGGTGTCGGAGAACGCGACGTCCGCCTCACGCGAGTTGGCGAAACCGAGAGCGCGCCACACGCGACGGGTGTCGTCGGCGTCGACCCCGGCGTGCGTCGACAGGTCACGGCGCTTGTAGCGGCGCGGCGCGCCCATGAGGCGTCGCTCGACCGCGTCGATGAACATCGAATCGTCGGAATCGAGGTGGGACACCGGGTCAGCCATCACGTCTCGCCTTCTGCCTCGTACCGATCACTCGTCGGCGTTCCGCCCGCGTCGCTCGCCGGCCTCCGCGCGGCCGCCCAGGCGGGCATGCACGACGTCCGCCACCGAGTACGCCATCGTAGGCGCTGAGCCTGGACGCTCGCCGGAATCGGTCGTCACGAGCCGCCCGCCGTCGTCGATGCCGACGCCTCGCCGCCGCGCCACCTTGCCGTCGGGGGTGTGCACGTCGACGAGGCTGCCGATCGTGCGACAGTGTCGACGCACGCTCTCGCGGGCGGCCGCGAGCGCCGCGGGTTCGCACCAGTCACGCGCGGCTCGGGCGACGTGCGCAGCGACGGCCGCGAGCACCTCGTCACGCGCGGCGTCCAACCCGACGAGTGACGTCGACGTCGCCGTGTCGACGGGCAACTCGCCGCGCTGCTGAGCCACGTTCACCCCGACGCCCGCGACGACGAGGTTGCCCGACGCCACCTGACACAGGACGCCGGCGACCTTGCGCCAGTCGCCGCTCGCCCCGCCGGTGCCCGGGCCGGCGTCGGCGTCGGCGCCGCTCTCGACGCCGTCGTCATCCCACACCAGGACGTCGTTGGGCCACTTCGTGACGAACTCGACGTCCGCCCCGCGCTCGTCGGCCAGCTGCGCGAGGGCGGCGCGCACGGCGTCACCGACGAACAACGGCACCCAACCCCACGTCGCCGCGTCCCGTGGCAGCGGCAGCGTCATCGAGACGGTGACGGCGGCGCCCGCGGGCGTCACCCAGGCCCGATCGAGGCGTCCGCGCCCGGCGCGCTGGCGATGGGCGGCCACGAGGTGCCAGCGCTCGGCGGCGTCGAGGGCGACCACATTCGTCGAATCGACCTCGTCGAACAGGTCGACGCGAGCCCACCCGTCGGCACGCAGATCCCGCGCCATCCCTGGCGAAAAGGCTACTGACGAGTTCGTGTTCGAGGTCACGTGACAAGGTTAGGCTGTCGCCCATGACGCTCGACGACGTGCCCCCGGACACCTCCCTCGATCTGCACACCACGGCCGGAAGGTTGAAGGATCTGGCGAACCGCACGGAGGAGGCGGTGCACGCCGGTTCGGCCCGCGCGGTGGAGAAGCAGCACGCCAAGGGCAAGCTGACGGCTCGTGAGCGCGTCGAACGGCTGCTCGACGAGGGCTCGTTCGTCGAACTCGACGCCCTCGCGCGTCACCGCTCGACGCAGTTCGGGCAGGACAAGAACCGCCCCTACGGTGACGGCGTCGTCACCGGCTACGGCACGGTCGACGGGCGCACGGTCTGCGTGTTCAGTCAGGACTTCACGGTCTTCGGCGGCTCCCTCGGTGAGGTCTTCGGCGAGAAGATCTGCAAGGTCATGGATCTCGCGATGAAGCTCGGCGCACCCGTCATCGGCATCAACGACTCGGGCGGCGCGCGCATCCAGGAGGGCGTCGTCGCGCTCGGTCTCTACGCCGAGATCTTCCGTCGCAACGTGCACGCGAGCGGTGTCATCCCGCAGATCTCGCTCGTCATGGGCCCCTGCGCCGGTGGCGCCGTCTACTCCCCCGCGATCACCGACTTCACCGTCATGGTCGATCAGACGTCGCACATGTTCATCACCGGCCCTGACGTCATCAAGACGGTGACGGGTGAGGACGTCGGCTTCGAAGAGCTCGGCGGCGCGCACACGCACAACTCGCGCTCCGGCGTCTCGCACTACATGGCGAGCGACGAGGACGACGCGATCGAGTACGTCAAGGCGATGCTCGGCTACCTGCCGAGCAACAACATGGACGCGGGGCCCTCGTTCGAGGTCACCGCCGACCTCGAGATCACCGACGCCGACCGCGCGCTCGACACGCTCGTGCCCGATTCGGCGAACCTCGCCTACGACATGAACGACGTCATCGCCGCCGTCGTCGACCCCGCGGATCCTGACGATGCGGGCTCCGGCCCCGACTTCCTCGAGGTGCAGCCGCTGTTCGCACCCAACATCATCTGCGGGCTCGCGCGCGTCGAGGGGCACAGCGTCGGCATCGTCGCAAACCAGCCGGCTCAGCTCGCCGGCACGCTCGACATCAACGCGAGCGAGAAGGCGGCGCGTTTCATCCGCTTCTGTGACTCGTTCAACATCCCGATCCTCACGCTCGTCGACGTGCCCGGCTTCCTGCCCGGTACCGACCAGGAGTGGGGCGGCATCATCCGCCGTGGCGCGAAGCTGCTCTACGCCTACGCGGAGGCGACGGTGCCGCTCGTCACCGTCATCACGCGCAAGGCGTACGGCGGTGCGTACGACGTCATGGGGTCCAAGCACCTCGGCGCCGACGTCAACCTCGCGTGGCCGACGGCGCAGATCGCCGTCATGGGTGCGCAGGGCGCGGCCAACATCGTGTACCGCAAGGAGCTGAGGGCGGTCGCCGAGAACGGCAGCGCCGAGGACGTCGAGAAGCGTCGCGCGCAGCTCATCGCCGAGTACGAGGACACGCTCGCCAACCCGTACATCTCAGCCGACCGCGGCTACGTCGACGCGGTCATCCCGCCGCACGAGACGCGCGTCCAGGTCGTCAAGGCGCTGCGGGCGCTGCGTCACAAGCGCGAGGACCTGCCGCCCAAGAAGCACGGAAACATCCCGCTGTGAGCGAGGCAACCGAGAGCCCGCGCCCGACGATCCGGTTCGTCAGCGGCGCGCCGACCGACGAGGAGATCGCCGCCGTCACTGCTGTCGTCCTGGCGCGAGCGGCTGCGGCGTCGGGCACTGAATCACCCGCCCCGGCGCGTTCCATGTGGGGACGCCCCGCGCACGTCCGCCACGCCCGTCCGCGCAGTTGGGCCGAATCGCGCCTGCCGCGCTGAGGCTCGCCTTCGGTAGATGATCGTCGCCCGGAATCGCGTCAGAGGTGACGCGATTGCGGGCAATGATGCTCAGCGCAGCTTGGCTTCGAGCTTGGCCTGGTAGCGCGGCGCCAGCACGCCGGCCGCGACGACGCGTTCCATGATCGCGCGGGCACCGCCGGTGTAGGCGCGGAACACGTCGACGACGGTGACGCCGTGCTCGGGCACGTAGACGACGTCGACCATGTCGCCCGCCGTGATCGTCCCGGGCTCGACGACGCGGGTGTACGCGCCGGGCCGTCCGTGGTCGGTGAAGCGCTTGACCCAGCGCGGCTCGTCGATCGCCCAGGCGAAGGTTCGGCAGGGAATGCGAGGGCCGGTCACCTCGAGCAGCGCCGTGCCCATGCGCCAGCGGGTGCCGATGACGGCGTCGTCGACGCGGACGCCCCGCGTCGTGACGTTCTCGCCGAAGGCCCCGTCGGGAATCGAACGCCCCAGCTCGGCGCCCCAGTGGTCGAGCTCCTCACGCGCGACCACGTACACCGCCTGCTCGCGGCCCCCGTGATGCTCGAGATCACCGACGTGGTCACCGCTGACGCCGCTGCGCCCACCCGCCTCGCGCGGGCCGGGGTCGACGACGCCGATGCTCGCAACGGGTCGCTTGCGCATCCCCGTGAGGTGCTTCTTCGCATCCCACACCTCTGGTCGGCCGATCTGGACACCGACGACGACGAGCTCTCCACCTGCGGTGGGTGACGTGGCGTCGGCCTGCGCCGCTGAGGTGGAAGCCAAGTCCGTGGACGCCGCGGTGGAGCTCGCGGGCTCCGCCGAGCCGGATGTCGGTGACGCGGCCGTCGTCGCGGTGGATTTCGCGTGCTCCTGCGAGCCCTCGGCCGACGCCCTCTGCCCCGCTGCCGCCGCCTTCACCACACCCGCCGCAGCGGGCCGGGCGTCAGGATCGGGGTGAGATGGACTCATCGGCGGCGTCGTCATGGGCGTCAATGTACTTGCGCGCTTTGACGTGCGTCGCGTTGGATCGGTCCATGAGCACCTCGAGCGAGCCCCGCGCCACGACCCGTCTCGACGAGATCGCGGACGGCTACCTCGACGCGTCCGTCGCGCTGTCGCCGATCGAGGCAACGGCGCTCGGCATCCCGGGCCAGGATCATCTGCTCGACGACTTCGCCCCCGACGGCTACGCGGCCGCGTCCGATCTGCGTCGCTCGACGTTGTCGGCGCTGCGCACCGCGTCGGCGCAGGACGACGTGGACGCCGTGACGCTCGCCGCGCTGCAGGAGCGCCTCGAGCTCGCCGAGGAGATCCACGACGCCGGCTACGACCTCGCCGACCTCAACGTCATCGCGTCGCCGCTGCAGATGATGCGCGACACCTTCGACCTCATGCCGACCGACAGCGACGAGGACTGGGAGACGATCGCGCACCGGCTGCGCGCCGTCCCCGAGGCGCTCGACGGGTGGTTCGCGTCGCTCCATCACGCCGCGTCGCAGGGCATCGTCGCGGCGCAGCGCCAGATCGAACGCTGCAGCGAGCAGTGCGCCGAGCACGGCGGACGCGACGGGTACTTCCTCTCGCTCGCCGAGCGCGCTGCCGTCGAGAGTGGTGGCGATGCCAGCGCGGTGCAGGACGAGGTGCGCGAGGCTGCCGCGCTCGCCGCGCGGGCCTACGCCGACGCAGGGGCGCGGCTGCGCGACGAACTGCTGCCGCGCGCGCCCGAGCACGACGGGGTGGGGCGTGAGCGGTACGCGCTGCACAGCCGCGAGTTCCTCGGCGCGCGAGTCGACCTCGAGGAGACCTACCGCTGGGGTCAGGACGAACTCGCGCGCATCACCGACGAGATGTCGCGCCTCGCCGAACGCATCGCGCCCGGCGCCGGCGTCAAGGGCGCGATGGCCGCCCTCGACGCCGACGACGCGTACGCCCTGCACGGCACCGACGCGCTGCGCGCCTGGATGCAGGCGAGCGCCGACGCCGCCGTCAGCGCTCTGGCGGACACGCACTTCGACATCCCCGACCCGGTGCGTCGCATCGAGTGCATGATCGCGCCCACGTCGTCGGGCGGCATCTACTACACCGGCCCGAGCGAGGATTTCTCCCGCCCCGGACGCATGTGGTGGGCGGTGCCGAAGGGCGTCGAACGGTTCGGCACGTGGCGCGAACTGACGACCGTCTACCACGAGGGCGTCCCCGGCCATCACCTGCAGATCGGGCAGACGATGTACCGCTCGGGCCTGCTCAACCGGTGGCGCCGCATGGGGTCGTGGACATCCGGGCACGCGGAGGGCTGGGCCCTGTACGCCGAGCGCCTCATGGACGAGCTCGGCTTCCACACGGACGACGCCACCCGCCTCGGCATGCTCGACGGGCAGTCGCTGCGCGCCGCGCGCGTCGTCGTCGACATCGGCGTGCACTGCGGTTTCGAGGCTCCCGCCGAGGTTGGTGGGGGCGCCTGGACGTACGACAAGGCGTGGGCATTCCTGTCGGCGCACGCCGACATGGCCGAGGGCTTCCTGCGCTTCGAGCTCGACCGCTACCTCGGCTGGCCGGGGCAGGCGCCGTCGTACTCGATCGGCGAGCGCCTGTGGCTGTCGCTGCGCGAGGAGACGCGTCGTCGCGAGGGCGCAGCCTTCGACCTCAAGGCCTTCCACCGTCGCGCCCTCGACATCGGCGGCGTCGGCCTCGACGTCCTGCGCGACGCCATCCTCGCCCCCTGACCCACCTGCGATTCCTATCCACATTCGCGATTCGTTTCCCCATCGGCGAACCGCGTCCACCTATGCGATTCCCGCCCCCATCGGCGAACCGCGTCCACCTTCGCGCCTCTGAGCGAATGTGGACGAAAAACGCAGATGAGGACGGGAATCGCAGATGGGGCGGGCCCCATGCGTGCCTGACGGGGTGGGAGCGGGGGCGCCGGTAGGCTGGCGGCAAGCCGATGTCCCCAACGTTCGGAGCGCTACGCCACCATGTCGCCCACCCAGTCGAGCCTCGCCACGACCTCGCCCTACTCGATCGTCGCCGTCGACGCTGACGAGTTCGTCCGGACGATCCACGACGCGGGCGCGCGCGTGCCCGTCGAGCAGTCGCCCGAGTGGGCGCGCTACGACGATTCGCTGCCGGGCCGCCGTCACTGGCGCTACCTGCTCGTCCACGACGCCGCGGGCGCTCACGTCGCCGCACTGAGCCTGACGGAGTTCGCCGGCCGCGCGCTCGTGCAGCTGTGGGGCAAGTTCGCCCCGATCTGGCTGACGCACGCGGCGCCCAGCGCCGCTGACGAGCGCGCCCTGCGCGACGCCCTGGCAGCGTACGTCAAGGCCGAGCACCCCAGGGCGGCACTCGTCCGCCTGCACGCCACGCACGCGGCGCCCGACCTCACCGAGCCGCTCACCGAGGTCTTCTACGACCGTACGCTCGTGCTCGACCTCTCGCTCAGCGAGGACGAGCTGATGGCGTCGATGTCGAAGAACGGCCGCCGTGACCTGCGGTACGGGCTCAAGAACGACGCCCTGGTCTTCACCGACGAGACGGGCATCAGCGAACAGGACTTCGCTGAGCAGGTCTTCCCCGTCTTCACCGAGACCGCCGAACGCGGCCACTTCGACCTGCGTCCCGCGCAGTTCTACTTCAACATGCTCTCCCAGCTCGGCCCCGACATCTGCCGCCTCTACACGGTGCGAGACACCTCTGCGGGCGGCGCCGTCGTCGCGTGGGCGCTCGTCACCATCTATGACGGCGAGGCGCGCTACTTCTACGCCGCGACGAGCGCGGCCGCCCGCAAGAGCTTCGCTGCCAACCGCATGGTCTGGGAGTGCATGCTCGCGGCGAAGAGCCGCGGCGCGTCGACGTTCGACTTCATGGGTCTCGGCAGCGACCGCGCGCCCGCGCTCAGCTCGCTCGACGGTTTCAAGCTCAAGTTCGGCAAGGACGGCGCGCGTGACGTCCCGGGCCCGTGGGATCTCGTCGTGCGCCCGCAGGTGCTCGCCGCGTACCGTGCGTCGACGAAGGCCAAGGCCCTCGTGCGTGACGCCCGCAGCAAGGGTCCGAGCACCGTTCGCAGCCTGCCGTCGCGGACGATGCGCACCGCCTCGTCCGCCGCCACCGCCCTCGCCGCCAAGGTCGCCGGCCCCGCACGCGGTGCGACACCGGGTCAGGGCGGCACTCCCGCGGTGCTGCCGGTCGTGCTCGACTTCACCCTCTCCGGCTACGCCCTGGCGCGCGCGTTCCACGAGCGTTACGGCCTGACGAGCGTCCTCGTCGTCCCGTTCACGACGGGCGCGACGGCCGACTCGACGCTGTTCCACGACACGCGAGAACTCGGGTTCGCCGCGATCAACGACCACGACCTCGTCCTCACCGAGATCCGCCATATCGCCGCTGAGAACCCCGATCTGACGATCATTCCGCTGACGAACAACGACGGCTACGTGCAGTCGTTGTCGGCGAAGCGCGACACGCTCGGCACCAACGTCGTCGTGCCACACGAGAGCCCCGCGATGCTCGAGCGCATCTCCGACAAGAACCACTTCAACGCCGTCTGCGCCGAGGCGGGCGTCGCGACGCCGGGCACCGTCATCCTCGACTTCGCCACCGGGCGCCCGAGCGCCGACGACGTCACCTTCCCTTACCCGATCATCGTCAAGCCCGCCGATTCGGCACTGCACAACGCCTTGTCGATGCCGGGCAAGAAGAAGCTGTACGAGGTCGACTCGCGCGACGAGCTCGACGCGCTCATCACCCGCCTCGTCGACGCGGGTTTCACCGGCGAGATGCTCGCGCAGGATCTCATCCCCGGCGACGAGATCCTGTCGGTCACGATGTACCGCGCGAAGAACGGCGAGATCACGCTGGCGCGCACGTCGCGGGTGCTCCTGCAGGATCCGCGCCCGGCCTACCTCGGCATCCCCGACGTCCAGGTCGTGCAGGACATGCCCGACGTCGTCGAAGCCTCGCGCCGCATCCTCGAGACGGCCGACTATCACGGCTTCGCCAACCTCGACGCCATCCGCGACCCGCGTGACGGTTCCGTCAAGTTCTTCGAGGTCAACCCGCGCTACGGACGCAACTGCTACTACGCCACCGGTTCGGGGGCGAACGTCGCCGAGCAGCTCGTCAGCGACCTCGTCGAGAACTCCCCCGTCACCGCGCCGGCGCCGTACGACGACCTCGTCTACACCGTCCTGCCGCCGCAGACCATCGCGCGTCTGCTGCCGAAGGGCGCAGAGCGCGACGGCGCTGCGGCGCTCGTCAAGCGCGGACGCTGGGCCGACCCGCTCAAGTACGACGGGGAGCGCAACCCGAAGCACAAGGCGTACGCGCAGATCGCGGCGTGGAACCACGTGCGCGCCTACCGCGGCGCGCCGCGCATCATCGGGGGCTGACGCCGCACGCAGTCTGTCGCTCACCTACTCGCCGCCCGGTCGAGCCCGGCATCGGTCCTCACTGATGCCGGGCTTCGTCATGCTCGCGCCGGCCGCGCCACAACCCTCCCCGTCCGAGACGCAACGAGAGCTGCATCACGTCGATGTGACCTGCATCATGTACAGTTTGGTCTGACCAATAATGGTCCGACCAAAGCTGAGCCAGCCTCCCCACCCCCGCAAGGAGTCCGCGTGATCACCTACACCGCGACCCCCGACGCCGTCGGCGACAGCCTGGCGCTGTCCGCTCTCGTGGGCTCGTTGCCCCTCCTCACGTTCTTCGCGATGCTGTTGATCGCCAAGGCCAGCGCCTACGTCGCAGGCCTCGCGAGCCTCGTCGTCTCGCTCGTCATCGCCGTCGTCGCGTTCGGCATGCCGACACACCTCGCCCTGCTGTCGGCGACACAGGGCGCCGTCTACGGTCTCGTGCCGATCGTGTGGATCGTCGTCATGGCGCTGTGGTTCTACCGGGTCACCGTCATCTCGGGCCGCTTCAACGACCTGCGCTCGATCTTCGACGCGATCGGCGGCGGCGACATTCGCATCCAGGCCATGCTCATCGCGTTCTGCTTCGGCGGCCTTCTCGAGGCCCTCGCCGGGTTCGGCGCGCCGGTCGCCATCACGGCGACGATGGTGCTCGCCCTCGGGCTCAAGCCGCTCAAGACGGCCGTCGTGTGCCTCATCGCGAACACGGCGCCGGTGGCGTTCGGCGCCGTCGCCATCCCGATCACGACCGCCGGCAACCTGACGGGCCTCGACCCCGCGCACATCGGTGCCGTCGTCGGCCACCAGGCACCGTTCTTCGCGATAGCCGTTCCCTTCTTCCTCATGATGATCATCGACGGCAAGCGCGGGCTCGTCCAGGCGTGGCCCGCTGCGCTCGTCACCGGTGGCGCGTTCGCGATCGCGCAGTGGTGGTGTTCGACGTACTTCTCGTACGAGTTGACGGACGTCGTCGCCTCGCTCGTCGGGCTCGCGGCCGCCATCGTCCTGCTGCGCTTCTGGAAGCCCAAGGGCGCCGACGACGTGCGTCGCAGCCTCGACATCGAAGCGCCCGTTCCCGCCGAGGCGCTCAGCGCCTCCCGCATCTGGATGGCCGTGCTGCCCTATCTGCTCGTCGTCGTCGTGTTCGGCATCGCGAAGCTGTGGAAGCTGGGCGTCGACATCCCTGCGAAGCTCAGCGCCACCGACGTCAAGATTCCCTGGCCGGGCCTCAACGGTGAGCTCGTCAACGCCAAGGGCAAGTCGATCTCCTCGACCGTCTACACGCTGCAGTGGCTGTCGAGCCCGGGCACGCTGCTGTTCCTCACCGGGCTCATCGTCGCGATCGTCTACTCCCTGCGTGACGGCGGCGGCCGCTTCCCGCTCACGCTGGGTGAGGCGTTCAAGGAGATCGGGCGTTGCTTCTACACGATGCGCTTCTCGGCACTGACGATCGCGTCGGTGCTCGCGCTCGCCTACGTCATGAACTTCTCCGGCCAGACCATCGCGATCGGCACGTTCGTCGCCGGGCTGGGCGCGTGGTTCGCGTTCCTGTCGCCCGTGCTCGGCTGGGTCGGCACCGCCGTCACCGGCTCGGACACCTCGGCGAACGCCCTGTTCTCGACGCTGCAGCAGACGGCCGCGGAGAAGGCCGGGCTCGACCCGCACCTCATGACGGCGGCCAACACCTCCGGTGGGGTCGTCGGCAAGATGATCTCGCCGCAGTCGCTGGCCATCGCGGCGACAGCCGTCGGCCTGCAGGGCAAGGAGTCGAAGATCTTCCGCGCCGTCGTGCTGTGGTCGCTCGGCATGCTGCTCGTGCTGTGCACGCTCGTCTACCTGCAGGCGCACGCCCTGTCGTGGATGCTGCCCTGAGTCAGCTCACCCTCTGACGCCCCGCATGACGGGCGGACGCATTCGGCGGTCCGCTCGTCATCCGCGACAATGTCGACGTGCACATCGCTCTCCCCATCTTTCTGCTCGTCGCGACGACGATCAGTGTCTCCGTCCTCGCGCGCCGCGTCGGCCTGTCCGCGCCGCTGCTGCTCGTCGCCATCGGCGCGGTGGCGTCGTACCTGCCGCAGGTCCCCGAGGTCCACGTCGACTCCGAAGTGATCCTGCTCGGGTTCCTGCCGCCACTGCTGTACGCGACGGCGATCCGCACCTCGATCATCGATCTCAAGCGCGACGTGTTCCAGATCGTCCAGCTGTCGATCCTGCTCGTCCTCGTGACGGCGTTCGCCGTCGGGCTCGTCTCGTGGTGGCTCATGCCCGTCGGGTTCGCCGCCGCGATGGCGCTCGGCGGTGTCGTCGCTCCCCCGGACGCCGTGGCCGCGACCGCCGTCGCCCGCCGCATCGGGTTGCCGCGACGTCTCGTCGCCATCCTCGAGGGCGAGTCGCTCTTCAACGACGCGACGGCCCTCGTCACCGTCGGCACCGCCGTAAGCGCGCTGACGGGGTCGTTCTCGGCGAGCAGGGCCGGCCTCGCCTTCGTCATCGCGGCGCTCGGCGGCATCGTCATCGGTGTCATCGCGTTCTACGTCATCGAGTTCGTGCAGAAGCACATCCGCGACGCCGTGACGAGCGTCGCGATCAGCATCATCACGCCGTGGGTCGCCTACCTCCCGGCGGAGGCGATCAAGGCATCTGGTGTCATCGCCGTCGTCGTCACCGGCGTGCTGCTCGGCTTCAAGGCGCCGTACTACAACACGGCGCAGGCGCGGGTCGCATCGCGGATGAACTGGAATTCGATCCAGTTCCTGCTCGAGAACATGGTGTTCCTGCTCATCGGCCTGCAGGTGTCGATGATCATCGACCAGGTCCAGACGTCGGACCTCGGCCTCGAACGCACCAGCCTGTACGCGGTCGCCGTCCTCGTCACCGTCATGCTCGTGCGGCCCATGTTCATCATCGCTGCGACCTGGCTCGGCAAGGTCTCGCGCTGGGATTCGCGCCCCCTCAGCCTGCGCGAGGGCGCCGTCGCCGGCTGGGCGGGCATGCGCGGAGTGGTGACGCTCGCCGCCGCGTTCCTGCTGCCGCCCGAGACGCCGCACCGCGAGTCGCTCGTCTTCATCGCGCTCGTCGTGACGATCGGCACGCTCGTCATCCAGGGCTTCACCCTCGGCCGCGTCGCCAACCTCATGAAGCTACGCGCGCCCGACCCGCGTGAGGACGCCCTCGCGCGCGCCCAGGTCATGCAGGCCTCCGTCGATGCCGGTGAGGCGGCGATGCGTAAGGCCCTCGCGGACGACCCGGAACTGGCGGACACCCCCGAGGCAATCATCAAGTCGCTGCAGAAGCAGGGCATGCGCCGCGCGAACCTGCAGTGGGAACTGCTCGGCAACAACGACACGATGGGACCGACGCAGCAGTACCGCATCCTGCGTCAGAAGATGATCGACGCCGAACGCGAGAAGGCGCTCGAGATGCGTAACGAGGGCCGCGTCGACCACGAGGTCATCGACAGCATCATGATGCAGCTCGACATCGAGGAGTCGATGATCGTCACCGCCGAGGAGCGCGATGCCGGGCTGCGCGATGCAGGCCCGCTGCTCACGCCGGAGGTTCGTCAGGGCGGCTGCGAACACCTGGAGAAGGCCGCGCGCGACGACGCCTCACCCCAGTCGCACGACGGCTGCCAGGGCTGCCTGGAGGAGGGTCGGACGTGGCTGCACCTGCGCATGTGCACCGAGTGCGGGTACGTCGGCTGCTGCGACTCCTCCGCCGGTCAACACGCGACGAAGCATTTCCGCGCGACCGGTCACCCCGTCATGCGCTCGTTCGAGGCGGGCGAGGAATGGCGCTGGTGCTTCGTCGACAACCTGCCGGGCTGACGGGCGTCCGGCCCGCCTCACCGCGCCGATATTCTTGAGCCCATGACCGTCCTCGTGCTCGCCTCGAAGTCCCCCGCCCGCCTCGCGACCCTGCGCAGCGCCGGCATCGAACCGTTCGTCCTCGTCTCCGACGTCGACGAGGACGCTGCCGTGGTCGCCGCCCGCGCGCAGCACGACGGGCCGGACGAACTCGCCGCCGAGGACGTGGCGCTGCTGCTCGCGAACGCGAAGTGCGAGGCCGTCGCGTCGGTGCTCGCGCAGGACGAGGTTCCGGCCGAGACGCCCGACGCGTTCATCGAGGACGGCGGCATCATCCTGGGGTGCGACTCGGTGCTCGAGTTCGACGGTGCGATCCTCGGCAAGCCCGCGGACGCCGCCGACGCCCGCGCGCGCTGGCACGCGATGCGGGGGCGCAGCGGCACCCTGCACACCGGTCACTGGATCGTCGACGACCGCGTCGAGGGCACCGGCGCGACGTTCGGTGCCGTCTCGTCGACGATCGTCCACTTCGCCGACCTCGACGACGCGGAGATCGACGCCTACGTCGCCACCGGCGAACCGCTGTGGGTGGCGGGCGCGTTCACGATCGACGGCCTCGCGGGCGCCTACGTCGAACGCATCGAGGGCGACCCGCACACCGTCGTCGGCCTCGGTCTGCCGCTGCTGCGCGAGATGCTCGCCGAGATCGGCGTCGCCTGGCACGAGCTGTGGAACATGGCAGCCTGACCTGGCTCGGTCAGCAGGGGCCACCGCACGGGCGCGTGGGGAAACTCTGATCCGTCGCCCTGTCGTCAACCCCTGACGGCGAGAGCTGGCCGCACCGCGTCCGGCACAGGGCGACGCATCGAAAGGCCACTTACGGCCCCCGTGCGCCTGATCACCTGAGACACTGTCAGCGCACGAACTCATGGGGAGGAACACGATGGGCAACTCGCGCGTCGCGGCATCGCTGACGGCACTGACGTGCGCGGCCGCCTTCGCGGCAGCACCGGCGTACGGCGAGGACGCCGCGACGAACACATTCGTTCCCGGCGGCCACGCGGTCGAGTTGTCCCTCGCCTCCGGCCAGGGCACGCCGCTGGCGCCGGGGCTGTACTCCTCGACGCTACCCGTCGACGCGGCGTCACGGTACGTCGAGGTCAAGCGCGGCGAGGGCGAGCGCCTCAGCGTCAGCATCAACGGCTCGGCGAGCTGGAAGGGCAACGCGTGGTCCGTCGACTCCGGCTCGCAGGGCCTGCAGCTCACGCTGACGACGGCGGACGGCGCCACGACATGCGGTTCCGACTCGGATTCGCTGACGAGCAGCGGCACGCCCGGGTTGCTCGCGACGCACGTCGACGTCGACGAGGCCAAGACGGCGCGCACGTCGTCATCGCTCGGTTCGGGCGCTGACGCCTGCCTGGCCGCGACGTCGTATCGGCTCGAGATCAAGCGCACCATCGACGGCGACAACGCCACGCCCATGCCCGTGCAGATCGCCGTGAAGCGCACGCCCCGCGTCAACGGCACCGTCAAGGTGCCTGCGGGCGAGGTGCCCGACATGACGACGCAGGCGCTCGAGGCGTCCACGACGGCGACGGCCGGTGACGGTTTCGCCAGCGCCACGATCCTGCGTCCCGGCGGGTACACGGTGAAGACGCCCATCGGCCGGCGCATGTTCTTCCGCGTGCATCTGTCGTGGGGTCAGCGCATGTCGTTCGGCTGGCAGGCGCCGAAGAACGGCACGACGTACAACCCGTCGCAGGATCTCAACCTGTCGATGCAGATGTTCAACCCCTCCCTCGTCTCCGCGACGCTGTCGGGCGCCGGGACGTCGTCGGGTTACCTGTTCGAGTCGTCGTCGGATTCGGGCTCGAAGGATCTCGGTGTCTACACCGCGCCGATCGACTACGGCAACGCGAACGTCGACTCGAGCGGCTCGGACGCACTGCAGTGGCACAGCGACCCGGGCTGGTACTACGTGGTGCTCGACGTGACGCCGTCGTCGTCGACGCCGAAGCCGAAGCTGCAGGATTCCTCGGAGTTCGACAGTGTCCTGTCCGTGCGCGTCACGGGGACGCCGAACGCGGGCCCGTCGATGGCGGTGCAGCAGCCCGAGCCGGGAAACGTCAGCGGCGTCGGCAAGTCGTCGGCCAACCCGCTGCTGTGGGGCGGCGCTCTCGTCCTCGGCATCGGCGCGGTCGTCGGGCTCGGGTACGTGCTGCGACGCCGCGAGAAGCACTGACGCTCGTCGGACGCCGTCAGACGCACTCGAGCCGTCGCCTGTCGCTGCAGGCCGACGTCTTGGCTGCCCGCGTCCTGCCGGCCGTCGTCAGCCCTGCCAGGAGTACGAGCCGTCCTTCTCGGTGCAGGTGAGGGTCTTGCCGCTCGTCGTCTGGGCGGTCGTGCCGGCGTCGGCGTAGGCGCAGACGCCGCCGGTGTTGGCGAGCTGCGGGTCGTACGCGCCGTCGCCCGCGCCCCACGGCTGCCAGAGCGCGAACGCTGCCGCGATGGCCGCCGCCAGAGCGGCCGGAGCCGCGATCCACGCCTTGACGGTGGGGCGACGGCGCACCGCTGCGCCGTCGATGACCGTGGCGGGCGCCGCGGAGGAGTCCGTGAACCCGTCGAGGGCGCGGGCGGCCGCACCTGCCTCGAGGCGGACGAACTCCCCTGACGTCGTCATCTCGGGCAGGCGGTCGGGGATCGGGCGGGCCGCCCATTCCTGCCAGGCGTTCTCCGGGAGCATGAGCCAGCTGAGGGCGTCGCGCGCGTTGGCGGGCCGCCGGTCGGCGACGGGATCGGCGAGGGCGACGAGCAGGTTCCACAGCGAGTCGGGGATACCCTCGGGGCGCGGGGGCACGTCGTCCTTGCGGACACGGATGCTCGCTCCGGGTTTGATGCCGGTCAGCATGTGCAGGCCCATCATTCCGGCGGAGTACAGATCCTGACGGGGGTCGGGATCGTCGCCCTTGGCCTGCTCAGGCGACATGTAGCCCGGTGTGCCGAGAACCATCTCGTTGCTCGTGAGGCGGGGCGCGTCGACGCTGACGGCGATGCCGAAGTCGGTGATCCACGCGGAGGGGCGGCCCATGCCGGTCGCTTCGAGCAGGATGTTGGCGGGTTTGATGTCGCGGTGCACGATGCCGGCGCTGTGGCAGGCGTCGAGTCCGTCGAGGATCTGGCGCATGAGTTCGGCGACCAACGGGTAGGGCAGGGCGCCGTTCTCCTTGACGAGTTCGCTGAGCGAGCCACCGTCGATGAGGGGCATCGTGAAGATGACGCGGCCGTCCTCGCCGGCCCAGCCGAGGGGGGTGACGACGTGGTTGTGCTCGATGCGCATGCCTTGTTCGCGCATGAAGCGCAGCAGCGATCCGGCGTCGGACTGGCGCAACAGTTTCGCTGCGACGAGGCGGCGCGACTTGTGGTCGTTGACGCGCCACACGGACCCCATGCCGCCCGCACCGATCTGGTCGATGAGTTCGTAGCGTCCAGCGAACATCTCACCCATGGGTTCGTCTGCCTCCCCGCAGCCTGCTCGAATGTGGTCTCAGCTTACGTGACCACAACCAGGAACGAACCCGTGTCGCACCGAGACAGGCCCCCAGGGCCTGGCCGGAAGATGCGGCAGAAAACATTTGATCGATGATGTGACGAAGCCCCACGCGAGCTTGCTCGCGCGGGGCTTCGTCACATCATCGATCAATTCAGGTCGTTCGGGTGCGAGCCGATGCGGCCGTCCTTGTCGTCGAGGTCGCTGATGGCGTGGAGGTCGTCTTCGGTGAGTTCGAAGTCGAGGACGTCGAAGTTCTCGGCGATGCGGGCGGGCGTCACGGACTTGGGGATGACGACGTTGCCGATCTGCAGGTGCCAGCGGATGATGACCTGCGCGACGGTCTTGCCGACGCGTTCGGCGATTCCTTCGAGCACGGGGTTGGTGAGGATGTCGCCGCCCTGGCCGAGGGGGCTCCAGGCTTCGACGACGATGCCGTTGTCGGCGCAGAAGTCACGGACGGCCTTCTGCTGGAACTTGGGGTGCAGTTCGACCTGGTTGATGGCGGGGAACTCGCCGGTCTCGTCCTTGAGGCGCTGCAGGTGCTCGGGTTCGAAGTTGCAGACGCCGACGGCGCGGATCTTGCCGGCGTCGCGCAGTTCGAGCATCGCCTTGAAGGTGTCGACGTAGGTGTCCTTCTCGGGCGTGGGCCAGTGGATGAGGTAGAGGTCGAGCGGCAGGATCGATTCGCCGCCGAGGCGTTCGATGGAGGCGTCGAAGGCCTTCTTCGTCGAGTCGGCCCCCTGGTCGTCGTTCCAGACCTTCGTCGTGAGGAAGATGTCGCTGCGCGGCACGTCGGAGGCGGCGATGCCCTGCCCGACGCCTTCTTCGTTGTCGTAGATGCGGGCGGTGTCGATGCTGCGGTAGCCGACCTTCAGGGCTTCCTGCACGGCGGCGGATGCGCCGTCGTTCTCGACCTGCCAGACACCGAAGCCCAACTGCGGCATCTCGATGCTCGCCGAGCCGGCCTGGAGGGTCACGGTGGGGACGTTCGTGTTCTCAGCCATGTCAGCGGTAACCACGCCGCGCGCTCTCGTATTCCGGCGTTGAGCGCTCGGATGACGTCGGTCCCGGCGCCTGAGGAACCTACCGCCGGGTATTCTCGCCGGTCACCCCCCGCGGCGATAAGGTCACGGACATGAGTTCTGTCACCAAGGTCCTGATCGCCAACCGTGGCGAGATCGCAGTCCGTATTGCGCGAGCGGCGAAGGACGACGGCATCGCCTCCGTGGCCGTCTACGCTGAACCCGACCGTGACGCTCTGCACGTGCGCGTCGCCGATGAGGCCTACTCCCTCGGCGGCTCGACGCCCGGCGATTCCTATCTCGTCGTCGACAAGATCCTCGACGTCGCGAAGCGTTCCGGCGCTGACGCCGTCCACCCCGGGTACGGTTTCCTCGCGGAGAACGCCGAGTTCGCGCAGTCCGTCCTCGATGCGGGCCTGACGTGGATCGGGCCGTCGCCCGCCGCCATCGACTCGCTCGGCGACAAGGTCAAGGCGCGTCACATCGCGACGAAGGCCGGCGCTCCCCTCGTGCCCGGTACGAAGGATCCGGTCGACGACGCGGACGAGGTCGTCGCGTTCGCGAAGGAGCACGGCCTGCCCGTTGCCATCAAGGCCGCCTACGGCGGTGGCGGACGCGGCCTCAAGGTCGCGCGAACGATCGAGGAGATCCCGTCGCTGTACGAGTCGGCTGTGCGCGAGGCCGTCACGGCGTTCGGGCGCGGCGAGTGCTTCGTCGAGCGCTTCCTCGACAGCCCGCGCCACGTCGAGACGCAGTGCCTCGCCGACAACCACGGCAACGTCGTCGTCGTCTCGACGCGTGACTGCTCGCTGCAGCGCCGCAACCAGAAGCTCGTGGAGGAGGCGCCGGCGCCGTTCGTCAGTGACGAGCAGCACGCCGAGCTGCTGCGGGCGTCGAAGGCGATCCTGCGCGAGGCGGGTTACTCGGGTGCGGGCACCTGCGAGTACCTCATCGGCACCGACGGCGTCATCAGCTTCCTCGAGGTCAACACGCGCCTGCAGGTCGAGCACCCCGTCTCCGAGGAGGTGACGGGTATCGACCTCGTGCGCGAGCAGTTCCGCATCGCCCGCGGCGAGGAGCTCGGCTATGACGACCCGACGCCGCACGCACACTCGATCGAGTTCCGCCTCAACGGCGAGGACGCAGGCCGGAACTTCCTGCCGGCGCCGGGCACCGTCGAGAAGTTCGAGGCGCCGAGCGGGCCGGGTGTGCGCGTCGATTCGGGGGTCGTCTCCGGCGACGTCATCGGTGGCGCGTTCGACTCGATGCTCGCGAAGATCATCGTGACGGGCCGCACCCGCAAGGAAGCGCTAGAGCGCTCGCGCCGCGCGCTGGACGAGACCGTCATCGAGGGCATGCCGACGGTGCTGCCGTTCCACCGCGTCGTCGTCGAGGATCCGGCGTTCGCGCCCGAGTTCACCGACACCCCCGACGCGCCGTTCAGCGTGCACACGCGCTGGATCGAGACGGAGTTCGACAACCAGATCTCGCCGTACGACGGCACGCCCGAGACCGCGGCCGAGCAGGCCGCCCGTCAGAGCGTCGTCGTCGAGGTCGGCGGCAAGCGCCTCGCGGTGTCGCTGCCGGGCGACCTCGCCGTGAGTTCCGGAGCGGGCAAGGGCCCCTCGGCCGGCCCGCGTCGCGCCGCACGCAAGGGCGGTGGCGGCGCCGCGGCGAGCGGTGACTCGCTCACCGCGCCGATGCAGGGCACCGTCGTCAAGGTGGCCGTCGAAGACGGCACCACGGTCGAAGCCGGCGACACGATCGTCGTCATCGAGGCGATGAAGATGGAGCAGCCGATCACCGCGCACAAGGCGGGCGTCGTCAGCGGCCTCGCCGCGACCGTCGGCGAGACGGTGACGGCCGGCACGGTCCTCGCGCAGATCAAGGACGTCGACGCCTGACGGCTCCGACGTTCGAACGCCCCGGCACGCCGAGCGTGCCGGGGCGCCTGCGTCTCACGGGTTCCTACGTCTCACGATGGACGCGAAACGCTGGTTGGCTCGATGCCCCGTAGCTCAGTGCGTGGGGCGCGCGTCCTCTGGCGACGCGGTGCCGAGCAGCACCATGCGCAGCGTCTTGTCGATGTACGGGCCGCGACGCTCCGCAGGCTGCGCGAGCGCCGACAGGACGATGCCCTCGATGCTCGCGACGGCCGTCTCGGCGCGCAGACGCGAATCGGAGCGCGCGCCGGTCTCCGAGGTGCGGCACACGATCGTCTCGACGATGCTGACGAGCTCGCTGCGCCACTCCCCCACGGCCGGCGCGAGCTCGGGCGTGCGCAGCGACTCGAGGGACAGTTCGAGGATCGCGACCATCAACGCGCCGTCGTCCTGCGTCACCCAGCGTTCGAGCAGGGCCGTCGCGAACGGTGCGGTGGCGAGCGGGTCGTCGGTGCCAGACGGGATTTGCTCGCCCAGCGCGCGGACCTGCACGGCCACGCGGGAGCCGACGTGCGTCGTCAGGCCGGCGAGCAGCGCGGCGCGCGTGCGGAAGCTGACCGAGCACGTGCCCTCGGGAAAACCCGCCTGACGATCGACCGCCCGGTGCGTCAGCCCACGCAGCCCACTCGTCGCGAGGACGCTCGTCGCTGCGTCGAGCAGCGCCGTCCGGCGAGGGTTCTCGCAGGCGCCATCGCTGGGCGCGCTCGTCCTCGTCATCGCGTGCGGCGAGGGATCAGAAGACGTCGCTGCTGTGCAGACGACGTGCGGCCTCGGCGATCGAACCCGTCATCGACGGGTACACCGAGAACGTGTTGGCGACCTGGTCGACCGTCAGGCGGTTCGCGACGGCCATGCCGATCGGGTAGATCAGCTCCGAGGCCTGCGGCGCGACGACGACGCCGCCGATGATCGTGTTCGACCCCGGGCGGGCGAACAGCTTGACGAAGCCGTCGGTGATGTTGCGCATCTTGGCGCGCGGGTTCGTCGAAAGCGGCAGCGTGACGACGCGCGCCTCGATCTTGCCCTCCTCGACGTCGGCCTGGCTGTAGCCGACCGTCGCGATCTCGGGGTCGGTGAAGATGTTGGCCGTGACGCCGCGCAGGTTGAGCGGCTGCACCGCGTCGCCGAGGGCGTGGTGCATGGCGACGCGCCCCTGCATCGCTGCGACGGACGCGAGCGGGTAGACGCCCGTGCAGTCGCCGGCGGCGTAGATGCCCTGCGCGCTCGTGCGCGAGACGCGGTCGGTGACGATGTGGCCCGAGTCGGTGAGGTCGACGCCCGCGGCCTCGAGGCCGATGCCCTTCGTCTGCGGGATCGAACCCACGGCGAGGATCGCGTGCGTCCCTTCGACCTTGCGTCCGTCCTCGAGCGTCACGACGACGGTGTCGCCTTCACGCGTTGCGGCCATGGCGCGGCTGCGATTGAGGACCGTCATGCCGCGGCGGCGGAAGACGTTCTCGATGACGGTGGCCGCGTCGGCGTCCTGGCCGGGCAGCACGCGGTCACGCGAGCTGACGAGCGTGACGTCGGCGCCGAGGCCGAGGTAGGCGTGCGCGAGTTCGGCACCGGTGACACCAGAACCGACGACGATGAGCTTCTCGGGGACCTCGGTGAGGTTGTAGATGTCCTTCCACGTCAGGATGCGCTCGCCGTCGGGCTTCGCGGTGTCCATGACGCGCGGGGTCGTGCCCATCGCGAGGAGGATGACGTCGGCGCGGATGTCCTCGGTCTCACCGTTCGTGAGCTCGGCCTCGACCCACCCGTGGCCCTTGACGCGTCCGGTGCCGCGCCGGATGCGCACGCCGACACTCTCGAGCTGAGCCTGGATGTCGACGGACTGCGCCTTCGCCAGGCGCAGGATGCGCTCGTTGACCTGGCCAAGGTTGGCGTGCGCGTGCTGGTTCTCTTCGTTGCCCTCGAAGCCGACGCCGAGGCGGCCGGCCGCCTCGAAGCGCGAGAGGAAGTCGGAGGTGGCGATCAGGGTCTTGGAGGGGACGCAGTCGGTGAGCACCGCGGCACCACCGAGGCCGTCACGGTCAATGACCGTGACCTGCGCACCGAGCTGGGCGGCGACGAGCGCGGATTCATAACCGCCCGGGCCACCACCGATGACGACGACAGACTTCTTCCGTGAGCTCACCCCCCTATCCAATCACTTGACGTCAAGAGACTTCGAATCGCGGGCACGTCGATGCATGTGGCGCGAGCAGGGCACGGCGGTAGGTGCGCCTGCAGGTGCGTCGGCGGGCGCATCGGCAACAGGGACGTTCGCGCGGTCCGCACCGGTTGTCGGCCTCGCCACGTACCCTGAAGGGGTGACTCAGCAGACCACTTCGCCCCTGTCCGATCCGACCGTCGATCCCTTCGAGATCGCGCGTGACGCCGCGCGCGTCATCGCCGAACGCACGGGCGTCGAGAAGCACGACGTGGCGCTCGTCCTCGGCTCCGGCTGGGGCCAGACCGCCGACCTCATCGGCGAGGTCAAGGCGACGATCGACAACACCGACGTGCCCGGGTTCGGCGCGGCGGCCGTCGCGGGTCACAGCGGGCAGATGCGCTCGATCGAGATCGAGGGCAGTGGCAAGCGCGCCCTCGTCTACGGCACGCGCACGCACTTCTACGAGGGCAAGGGGGTGCGCGCCGTCGTCCACGGCGTGCGTACCGCCGCGGCGGCCGGGTGCGACACCGTCGTGCTGACGAACGGGTGCGGCGGCCTGCGCCCCGAGTGGGGCCCGGGCACGCCCGTGCTCATGAGCGACCACATCAACCTGACGGCCACATCGCCGCTCGAGGGCGCGACGTTCGTCGACCTCACCGACCTGTACTCACCGCGCCTGCGCGACGTGGCGCGTTCGATCGACTCCTCGCTCGACGAGGGCGTCTACGCGCAGTTCACCGGGCCGCACTACGAGACGCCCGCCGAGGTGCGCATGGCGAAGACGCTCGGCGCCGACCTCGTCGGCATGTCGACGGCCCTCGAGGCCATCGCGGCGCGTCACGCGGTCCTCGAGGTGCTCGGCATCTCCCTCGTCACGAACCCTGCGGCGGGTATCAGCCCCACTCCGCTCGACCACGCCGAGGTCATCGAAGCCGGGCGGGCAGCGGCCGAGCGGTGTGGGCAGTTGCTGTCGGGCATCGTCCGGGCGCTGTGACGGCGCCGACCACCGAATCGATCACCGACGCGAGCGAGGAACCACGATGACGACCGACACGGCCCACCTGCTCGACCAGGCACGTGCCTGGATCGCCGACGACCCCGACGAGGTGACACGCGCAGAACTCGAATCCGTCGTGGCGGCCGCCGAATCCGGCGACGCTGCGGCGCTCGATGATCTGGCCGATCGATTCCGCGGACTGCTCGCCTTCGGTACCGCGGGTCTGCGCGGCGAGCTCGGAGCCGGGCCCAACCGCATGAACCGCGTCGTCGTCCTTCGTGCTGCGGCGGGGCTCACGCGCTACCTGCAGACCTTGCTCGGCAAGCGGGACGTCACGGTCGTCATCGGGTACGATGCGCGCACGAACAGTGACGTGTTCGCCGCCGACACCGCGGCCGTCGTCACCGCTGCGGGTGGGCGGGCGCTCGTCCTGCCGCGTCCGCTGGCGACGCCGGTGCTCGCGTTCGCGATCCGGTACGTCGGGGCTGATGCGGGCGTCATGGTGACGGCGAGCCACAACCCGCCGCAGGACAACGGCTACAAGGTCTACCTCGGCGACGGCAGCCAGATCGTCCCGCCCGCCGACGCCGAAATAGCCGCGGCGATCGACACGTTCCCGTCCGCGGCGTCGATCGAGCGCGCCGAGGACGGCTGGGAGACCCTCGGCGACGACCTCGAGGCCGATTACCGCGACGCCTGTGTCGCCTCGATCACCCCGGGCGGACCGCGCGACGTCGCCGTCGTCCACACGGCGCTGCATGGCGTCGGGTCGACGACGCTGCTCGCGGCGTTCGAGCAGGCCGGTTTCGCGCGCCCGACGCCCGTCGCGTCGCAGGAACAGCCCGACCCGCGCTTCCCCACCGTCAGCTTCCCGAATCCAGAAGAGCCCGGCGCGATCGACGCGGCGCTCGACCTCGCGCGCGAGGTGCGGCCCGACATCGTCATCGCCTCCGACCCGGACGCCGACCGCTGCGCCGTCGCCGCGCCCGACCCGAGGTGCGCGTCGGCTGAGGACCCCCAGGGGTGGCGCATGCTGCGCGGAGACGAGGTGGGGGTGCTGCTCGGGCAGCGTGCACTCGACCTCGCTGCGACCGGCGCGCTGCACGGCGTCGACGGGGGCGCGCCCGTGCTCGCCAACAGCATCGTCAGCTCGCGCCAGCTCGGCGCGATGGCGGCCGATGCGGGCGTCGCGCACGTCGAGACGCTGACCGGGTTCAAGTGGATCGCCCGGGTGCCCGACATTGCCTACGGCTACGAGGAGGCGCTCGGGTACTGCACCGCGCCGTCCGTCGCGCGCGACAAGGACGGCATCTCCGCGGGCCTCGCCGTCGCGGAACTGGCGGCCGGGTTGAAGGCCGAGGGCCGCACCCTCGTCGACCTGCTCGACGACCTCGCCCGCCGCCACGGCGTGTACGCGAGCGACTCGTTCAGCATCCGCGTCGCCGAGCTGGCGCAGATCCCCGCCATCATGGCGGCCCTGCGCGAACGACCTGCGACGCAGATCGGAGACGTCGTCGTCGCGCAGTTCCACGACCTCGCCCTCGGTGACGGCGGCCTGCCGCCGACCGACGGCCTGCGCTACCTGCTCGCCGACGGCACCCGCGTCATCGTGCGCCCGAGCGGAACCGAGCCGAAGGTCAAGGTCTACCTCGAGGCGATCGTGCCCGTGGACGACCTGGCGCCCGGCGTGGACGACGCCCTGGCCGCGGCGCGTGCGGAGGCGGCCCGCCGTCTCGCCGCGACGCGGCGTGCGATGGAGGAGCTCACCGCACTGTGACGTCTCACGAGAGCGCCGCCGAAGGGGCCCTTCCGACGAGCGACGTTGCCCCCGAGAAGGTTTCGACGACTCACCCGCCGGCTCCGGCTGACGCAGACGGGCCTGTCGTGGGCGCGCGGGGAGCGCTCGCCCGCGTCATCGTCGTGTCGGGGCCGTCGGGCAGCGGCAAGTCGCGGCTGGCTCGCCAGTTGTGCGCGAGCCACGGGTGGCCGTTCGTCAATCTCGACGACTTCTACCGCGATCACGACGCGCCCGATCTGCCGCGGTTCGCCTCGGGCGAGATCGACTGGGACAACGCCGGCACGTGGAACGTCGAGGCCGCTGCGCAGTCGCTGGAGCGGTTGTGCCGCACCGGTGCCACCGACGTGCCGCAGTACTCGATCTCGCAGAGTCGTGCGACGGGCACGCACTCCGTCACGCTCGACGGAGCCCGGTTCGTCGTCGCCGAGGGCATCTTCGCGCCCGACGTCATCGCCCCGCTCGCCGAGCGCGGTGTGCTCGGCGAGGCGTGGTGCCTGCGTCGCAACCGGACGGTGACTGCGGCCCGGCGGTTCATCCGCGACGTGGCCGAGCGCCGCAAGCCCCCGCTCGTCCTCGTGCGGCGTGGGGCGCGGCTGTGGCGGGACGAACCCGAACTCGTCAGAGCGCACCTGGCGCGCGGCGCCCAACCCGTCACGTTCTCCGAGGCCGTGCGCCGCGCTGCGGCGCTGCAGTCGTCAGCGATCTGACGGGCGCACCTGGGCGGCGCTCAGGGTGCACGTGCTCGGCCACCGAACGCAGCAGCGTGGGTCACCGACCAGGTCAGGCACGTCAGGCGCGGGCCGCGGCGAACCCGGGTTTGATGACGTCCATGATGATCGCGAGGCGCTCGTCGAACGGGATGAACGCCGACTTCATCGCGTTGACGGTGACCTTCTCGAGGTCGTCGAGACCCCAGCCTGCCTCGCTGACGAGCCCGGTCATCTCCTTCGTCATCGACGTGTCGCTCATGAGGCGGTTGTCGGTGCTGAGCGCGACGCGGAAACCGAGTGCCAGCAGGAACGAGATGGGGTGGCTGCGCAGCGACAACGCCGCACCCGTCTGCAGGTTCGAGATCGGGCACACCTCGAGCGCGATGCGCCGATCGCGGACGAAGGCGGCGAGGCGCCCGAGGCGGACGTCGGCCTCCCCCGCCCGAACACGCTCAGGCAGCGCGGCGCGAGCCGGCTCGTCGAGTTCGGGGTAGGCGACGCCGTCGATCGTGATGTCGTCGGTGATGCGCACGCCGTGCCCGAGCCGTTCGGCGCCGCAGTACTGGATGGCCTCCCAGATGCTCGGCAGCCCGAATGCTTCACCGGCGTGGATCGTGAAGTGCGCGTTCTCGCGGCGCAGGTACTCGAACGCGTCGAGGTGGCGTGTGGGAGGGAAACCGGCCTCGGCGCCGGCGATGTCGAAACCGGCGACGCCCTGGTCGCGGTAGGCGACAGCGAGTTCGGCGATCTCGACGCTCTTCGCGGCGTGGCGCATCGCCGTCAGCAGGGCGCGCATGACGATGGGCCTGCCCTGCTCGGCGGCGCGTTCGGCACCGCGTCGGAAGCCTTCGAGCACAGCGTCGACGACCTCGGTGAGGGCCAGACCCTTCTCGATGTGCAGCTCCGGCGCGAAGCGGACCTCGGCGTAGACGACGCCGTCCGCCGCGTGATCCTCGGCGCACTCGGCGGCGACGCGGACGATGGCGTCGCGGGTCTGCATGACGCCGACGGTGTGCTCGAACGTCTCGAGGTAACGCACGAGCGAACCCGAGTCGGCGCTGTCACGGAACCAGCGCGCGAGTGTCTCGGCGTCGTCGGCCGGCAGCGCGTCGTAGCCGGTCTTGCGCGCGAGTTCGAGGACGGTCGCCGGACGAACCCCACCGTCGAGGTGATCGTGCAGCACGACCTTCGGCAGCGCCGCGACGACGTCCTGTGTGAGTGCCCGCGCCGCCGTTTCGTCCAAGCTGTGTGTCGTCGCAGAGGTGTCAGTCATGGCCCAAGTGTAGGGCTCACCTGCCCCGTCCCCATCTGCGATTCTTGTCCACATTCGCGATTTTCGTCCACCTCTGCGAACGGCGTCCACCTTCGCGATTTCCGTCCCCATTCGCACATCTCGTCCCCATCTTCGGTTTTCGGTCACTCTCGCAAGAGTGACTGAAAATCGGAGATGGGGACGAGATTCGCAAGGGTGGGCAGGAATCGCCGAAGGGGACGGGAATCGCGAATGTGGACGAAAATCGCAGGTGGGGCAGGGTCAGGCGATGCGGTCGATGACGATGTCACGCGGCGTGGATGACCCGGCGTCGGCGCTGACGTCGTAGCTGCCGTCGAGGGCGGCCGCGGCGCGCTCGAAACGCTCCGGCGTGTCGGTGTGCAGCGTCATGAGCGGCGTGCCGGCGCTGACGGTCTCGCCGGGCTTGGCGTGCAGTTCGATGCCCGCGCCGGCCTGCACCGGGTCCTCCTTGCGCGCACGGCCCGCGCCGAGTCGCCACGCCGAGACGCCGACGGCGAGTGCGTCGAGGCGCGTCAGCACGCCGTCGCTCGGCGCGGTGATGACGTGCGACTCCTTCGCCACGGGCAGTTCGGCGTCGGGGTCGCCGCCCTGCGCGGCGACCATGCGGCGCCACGCGTCCATCGCACGCCCGTCGCTCAGCGCTGCGCGTACGGCCGATTCGTCCTGGGGCCGACCGGCGCCGGCGAGCATCTCGACGGCGAGTGCCACCGTGAGGTCGACGACGTCCTTCGGGCCGCCCCCGGCGAGCACCTCGACCGATTCGCGCACCTCGAGAGCGTTGCCGGCCGTCAGCCCGAGCGGCGTCGACATGTCGGTCAGCAGCGCGACCGTGTTGACGCCGGCGTCGTTGCCGAGGTCGACCATCGTGCGCGCCAGTTCGCGGGCGTCGTCCTGCGTCTTCATGAACGCACCCGAGCCGACCTTGACGTCGAGCACGAGCGCGCCCGTGCCCTCGGCGATCTTCTTGCTCATGATCGAGCTGGCGATGAGCGGGATGGCCTCGACGGTGCCCGTCACGTCACGCAGCGCGTACAGCTTCTTGTCGGCGGGTGCCAGCCCGTCACCGGCGGCGCAGATGACGGCGCCGACCTCGTCGAGCTGACGCATCATCTCGGCGTTCGTCAGCCCTGCACGCCACCCGGCGATGGCCTCCATCTTGTCGAGCGTGCCGCCGGTGTGACCGAGCCCGCGGCCCGACAGCTGCGGCACGGCGACGTCGAACACCGCGACGAGCGGCGCGAGCGGCAGCGTGATCTTGTCGCCCACTCCCCCGGTCGAGTGCTTGTCGGCCGTGGGCACGCGCAGGGACGAGAAGTCCATCCGCTCACCGCTCGCGATCATCGCTGCGGTCCAGCGTGCGATCTCGTCCCGCGTCATGCCGTTGAGCAGGATCGCCATCGCCATCGCCGACATCTGCTCGTCCGCGACGGCGCCGCGTGTGTAGGCGTCGATGATCCAGTCGATCTCGTCGCGGCTCAACGTGCCGCGGTCGCGCTTCGTGCGGATGAGGTCAACGGCGTCGAACGCCTCGTGGGTGGAGGCAGCGGAGGTCATGATTCGCCTTTCAGCTGGGCGGCGGAGGTGGCGACGGCGTCGAGGTTGGTGACGCCGAACGCGTGCGGAAGGAGCTCGACGAACGGCAGCGGGTCGCGCCCGTCCATGTCGATGAGCAGGCCAGGTGAATCGACGGACGGCGCCACGGCGTGCTCGGCCAGCAACTGACGGCAGCGTCCACACGGCGTGATCGGGGTGCCGTTGCCGTCGACGCACGACAGCGCGACGAGCCGCTCGCGCGCCGCAGTCGCATCGACGACCGGGCCCGCCCCGCCGTCAGACAGGCCGGCGTCGGAACAGTCTGCGCCGGCCATCGCGTTGTCAGCCACACCAGCGTTCACACCCCCGCCGAGACCGTCTCGGTCAGACGTGTTCAACAGTGACGACACAAGCCCGCACTCGGCGCACAGCGCGACGCCATAGGCGGCGTTCTCGACGTTGCAGCCGGTGAGCACGCGACCCGAGGTCGTGAGCGCGGCGACGCCGACCGGGAACCGGCTGTAGGGCACGTAGGCGCGCCGCGACGCGGCGATGGCCTCGGAGCGCAGGTGCGCCCAGTCGGGTGTCTGCGCAGCCGAGGCCGTCACGCGTGAGTGCTCGCTCACCCGGCTTCACCCTTGCGGTAGACGTCACCGTCGGCCGCCGGCATGCGAAGGTGCTGGCTGGCGAACGCCATGACGAGCAGGGTCACGACGTATGGCGCCGTGCTCGTGAGGTTCGGGTCGATCGTGTTCGAACCGAAGTACCAGCTCAGCACGAGCACCGCCGTCACCGCCAGGATCACCGCCGGCAGCACGCGACGACGCACCGCCATCCAGATCGCGCCGACGATGACGCCCGCGCCGACGAGCAGCAGCAGCGCATGCACCTGGTCGCCGCCGCGCAGCTGCAGCGCCTGCGTGTAGCCGAACAGCAGCGCGCCGAGGGCGGTGCCGAGCGGCATCCAGTTGCCGAAGATCATCGCGGCGAGACCGATGTACCCGCGCCCGCCGGTCTGGCCCTGCTGGAAGCCGTCGGAGGCGACCATCGCGAGGAAGCCGCCGCCGAGGCCGGCGAGGGCGCCGGAGACAAGCACCGCGATCGTCTTGTAGAGGTAGACGTTGACGCCGAGCGTCTCGGCGGCCTGCGGCGCCTCACCGCAGCTGCGCAGACGCAGACCGAACGGCGTGCGCCACAGCACGTACGCTGTCGCCGCGATGAGCAGGACGGTGATGAGCGTCAGCCACGACACGTTCGTCAACAGGCCGCCGAGGATGCCGGCGAGGTCGGAGACGAGGAACCAGTGCTTGCCCTCGAGATCCGACAGCGCTGACGAACCGGGCACGGTGAACGTGCCGATGTCCGGCAGGCTGGGGCTTTGCGTCGCACCGCCGCCGGGCAGGCTCGAGAAGAAGCGTTCGGCGAGGAACTTCGTCAGGCCCGCGCCGAGCAGGTTGATCGCGACACCGGAGACGATCTGGTCGACGCCGAAGAACACCGTCGCGATGGCGTGCAGCACGCCGAACAGCATGCCGCCGGCGATCGCTGCGATGACGCCCGCCCACGCGCCCCAGTGGTAGGCCGCGTATGCCGCCGACCAGGAGCCCATGATCATCATGCCCTCGAGCCCGATGTTGACGACGCCCGCGCGCTCTGACCACAGACCACCGAGGCCCGCCAGCGCGAGCGGGACGGCGGCGACGACGGCCGCGGAGATCGCGTTGGCCGAGTCGATGTCGTTGACGCCCGTCGCGACACGCAGTACGGACAGCGCGACGAGGATGCCGAGCAGGCCGAGCGGCAGCAGGGCCTTGCGACCGAGACGGTGGGTGATCCCTGCCGCGGGTCGGGTTGCGACGGTGCTCATGCGCTCGCTCCTGCGGTGTTTCCGGCGGCCAGTTCCGCGGCGACGTGGCGCTGTTCGATGCTCTTGTCCCAGCGGCGCACGAGTTCGTACGCGATGACGACGGCGAGCACCATGACGCCCTGGATGATGTTGACGAGGGAGGCGTTGACGCCGGCGTTGATCTGCAACGCGTCGGACTGGCCGTTGAGGTAGGCCCACAGCAGCGCGCCGAACGCGATGCCGATCGGGTTGTTGCGTCCGATGAGTGCGACGGCGATGCCCGCGAAGCCGAGACCGCTCTGGCTGTTGGAGCCATAGTTGTAGTCCTGGCCGAACAGCTGCGGCATGCCGACGAGACCGGCGACGGCGCCGGACATCAGCATCGCGGAGATCGTCATGCGCTTGACGTTGACACCGCTCGCGACGGCCGCGGATTCCGACGTGCCGGTCGCGCGCAGGTCGAAGCCGAAGCGCGTGCGGTTGATGACGAACCAGTAGACCAGGCCGACGATGACGGCGAGGATGCCGAGGCCGTAGATCGGCCCACCGGACAGGTTCGCGAGCGCCGGCACGTGCGAGCTGTCGGGGATACTCTTCGTCACCGTGGCATTCGATCCGGGCGTGCGATCGGCGACCTTGTTGAGCAGCCACGCGACAACACCCGTCGCGATCGAGTTGAGCATGATCGAGCTGATGACCTCGGACACGCCGCGCGTCACCTTGAGCACGGCGATGATCCCGGCCCAGACCGCGCCGACGAGCATCGCGAGCAGCAGCGCGAAGATGACGTTGAGGAAGCCCGGGAGCCAGCCCTGCGCCGCGAAGAGCGCGGCGGCGAACGCGGCGACACGGTACTGGCCGTCGACGCCGATGTTGAACAGGTTCATCCGGAAGCCGATGGCGACGGCGACGCCCGACAGGTACAGCACGGCGGTGTCGTTGATGATCGCCTCGGTGACGCCCGGCATCGGCGAGGACAGGAACACCTGCCACACCGGCCCGACGGAGTTTCCGAGCGCGAGCAGGACGATCGACGTCAGCACCACGGCGATGGCGATGGCGAGCAGCGGCGCGGCGAGCGCGACGCCGACGCGGCGGAGGGTGGAGTTCATCGGACGGTGTCCTCGCTCGTGCCGGCGGCGGTGGCGCCGGTCGTGTTCTCGGTCTTCGAGGTCGTGGGAATGGGTGCGCTCGAGTCGCTCGCGTCCGAACCGGCACCCGTCATCGCGGCGCCGAGCTGTTCGGCGGTCACGTGATGGGGGTCGAACTCGCCCGACAGCCGCCCTCGCAGGATGACTCGGATCGTGTCGGACAGGCCGATCAGTTCGTCGAGGTCGGCGGAGATGAGCAGCACGGCAAGACCTTCGCGGCGTGCGTCCTTGATGTGATCCCAGATCGCGGCCTGCGCGCCGACGTCGACACCGCGCGTCGGGTGCGCGGCGACGAGGACGCGCGGTGCGTGCGACATCTCGCGCCCGAAGATGAGCTTCTGCTGGTTGCCGCCCGACAGCGACCCGGCGGTCACGTCGATGCTCGGCGTGCGCACGTCGTACTCGCTGACGATGCGCTGCGTGTCCTCCTTCGCCGCGCCGGGCGTGAGGCGCCAGCCCTTGCTCGCGGGGGCCTGTCGCTGGTGGCCGAGCATGCGGTTCTCCCACAGCGGCGAACCGAGCAGCAGCGCGTGACGGTGACGGTCCTCGGGGATGTAGCCGACCCCGCTGTCGCGGATCTGCTTCGTCGGCCAGGTCGTGACGTCGTCGTCGCCGATGACGACGTGGCCGCTGTCGGCGCGGCGCATGCCGAGGATCGTCTCGACGAGTTCGGCCTGGCCGTTGCCCTCGACACCGGCGATGCCGACGACCTCGCCGGCGCGGATGACGAGGTCGATGTTCGACAGCAGCGCCGGGCCGCCGGCGCGGTCGGCGAGCGTCAGCCCGTCGAGGCGCATGACGACGCGGTCGGTGACGGTCGATTCCTGCGTCTCGGGGGTGGGCAGCTGCGAGCCGACCATGAGTTCGGCGAGCTGCTTGCTCGTCACCGACGCGCTCTTGACGCGGTCGATCGTCGTGCCGCGGCGGATGACGGTGATGTCGTCGGCGACGCCGCGCACCTCGTCGAGCTTGTGCGAGATGAACAGCACCGTGAGGCCTTCGGCCTTCATCTCGGCGAGGTTCGCGAACAGTTCGTCGACCTCCTGCGGCACGAGCACGGCCGTCGGCTCGTCGAGGATGAGGATCTTCGCCCCGCGGTAGAGCACCTTGAGGATCTCGACGCGCTGGCGGGCGCCGACGCCGAGGTCGGCGACGAGCACGTCGGGGTGGACGCCGAGCCCGTAGGCCTGCGAGATGCGCGTGATCTCCGCGCGCGCCTTCGCCCCGATGCCGTGCAGCTTCTCGGCGCCGAGGACGACGTTCTCGAGGACGGTGAGGTTGTCCGCGAGCATGAAGTGCTGGAACACCATGCCGACGCCGGCCTTGATCGCGTCCTTCGGCGACGAGAACGAGACCTCGTCACCGTTGATGCGGATCGTGCCCTCGTCGGGCTTCTGCACGCCGTAGAGGATCTTCATGAGCGTCGACTTGCCGGCACCGTTCTCCCCCACGATGGCGTGGATCGTGCCGCGCTCGACCTGCAGGTACAGGTCGGAGTTCGCGACGACGCCGGGGAATCGCTTCGTGATGCCTTGCAGGTCGACGGCGAGGGGCCCCTGCGGGGGCGCGCTGACGTCGGGCGCCGCGGCCGACGTCGTCGTGGGATCGGTGGTGTCGATGACGCACACTCCTGCTCGAACCGTGAAGGCCCGGCAAGCAGAACACCCGCTTGCCGGACCTTCACCGGGTGGCGACTCAGTTGGACGGAGTCGTGGGAACCGTGATCTTGCCGTCGACGACCTGCTTCTTCAGGTCATCGACGGTCTTGAGCGTGTCGGCGGACAGGTGGTTGCCCGTCGTGGAGAGCGAGACGCCGTCCTCCTTGAGGCCGTAGACCTTGTTGCCGCCCTTGAACGAGTCGTCCTTGACCGAGTTGACGAAGTCCTCGACCGTGCCCGCGCAGCGCTTCGTCGCGGACGTCAGGACGGAGCCGGCGACGGACTTGTCAGCCGTCAGGGCCTGGTCGGAGTCGACGCCGATGGCCCACTTGCCCTTGGAGTGCGCCGAGGAGATGACGCCGTCGCCCGACTTGCCGGCCGCGGCGAAGACGATGTCGGCGCCGGACTGGAACATGGCGTCGGCAGCGGCCTTGCCGCCGGGGGTGTCGTTGAAGCCCTTGCCGTCGGAGGCGAGGTACTTCGAGTCGACCTTGATGTTCGGGTTGACCTTCTTCGCGCCCGCGATGTAGCCGGCCTCGAACTTCTGGATGAGCGGCACCTTGAGCGCGCCGACGAAGCCGATGTGGCCCGTCTTGCTCGTCTTGGCGGCCGCGGCACCGGCGAGGTAGGAGGACTCGTTCTCCTTGAAGGTGATCTGCTCGACGTTAGAGCCGGCCGACGCGGGCGTCGCGTCGTCGATGATCGCGAACTTGACATTCGGGAACTTCTTGGCGACCTGGCCGACGGCGTTCGCGTAGACGAAGCCGACGGCGACGATCGCCTTGTTGCCCGACGAGGCGAGCTGCGTGAGGCGGTTGACACGCGCCTGGTCGTTGTCCGACTCGGAGGCCTCGGCCGTCGTGATCGACAAGTTCGAGATCTTCTTCTTCGCGTCCTCGAGGCCCTGGTAGGAGGCGTCGTTGAAGGAGTGGTCACCACGGCCACCCACGTCGAAGGCGATGGCGGCCTTGAACTGGTCGGTGCCCCCGGAGGACGAACCGGAGGACTTGTCGTTCGAACCACAGGCGGCGAGACCGGCCGTCATGGCGACGGCGGCAGCGATGGAAACAACCCGCTTCACGGGGACTCCTTGGGTCTATCGGAACGAAGGCCGCATCGTGCGTCAGCACCCGGGGCGGGCGAGCGACGTCCAGGCACGCGATGCGTGCTCACGACAGGCTTCGTCTTGGCAGAGGTGGCGCACGTCACGCCACCGGACCGGTTCAGCCTACCGGGGCCGCGCGCCGGGTTGAAGCGACAACGATCCGAGGTGACCGAACCGTTATTGGACGCCGCCGCGACTCGATGTGGTACAGCACACGTCTCACTCGCGACGGTCGCGTCACCGCAGGGCCTGAGCAGTGGTGTTCAGCGCGGCAACGGCGGGTCGGCGACGACGACGAGCGGGCTCGTGCGGCCCGCGCCGTCATGATCTTCGACGAGGTCTTCGACGATGTCGACGAGCGGGTCGCTCAGGCCCGCGGGTAGCGCGCCGAGGCCTTTGAGCCGCAGGACCATGCCGTCCTCGCGCGCGACGACGTCGCCGAGGCATTCCTCGAGGGCGTCCCAGTTGCCGCCGAAGTAAGCGGGCAGCTCGAGCTGGCGCGCGAGAGTGCGCATGAGGTCGGGCTTGTCCGCCACCCCGGCGAGGCGCACCTCGACGAAGCACCACCCCGCGTCCTTGCACAGCGAGCGCAACTCGTCGGACGTCGGGCCTGTCAGCCCCCGCGGCACCCAGCCGCCCTGGCCCGCCTCGATCAGCCCACGCACCGTCGCAGCCGTCATCTCTGCACCCTCCGGAAGCTCTCGTAGTGGTCGCCCGTGTAATAGATGGTGCCGTCCTTGCCTTGGATCAACCTGCGAGCGCCGCGGTCGGATTCCCCCGGCGTCTCGACGGTGTACTCGTGGTACCAGCCGCGCGGATGCTTGGGCAGGCGGCCCTCACGGTTGGCGAAGACGATGCCGTCACGCGAGTACGGGAACGGCCCCCCTGCGTCGATGAGCTTCAGCGTCGCCCGCGCCTGCGCGGGCAGCTGCGCGACGGGCACCACGTCGGCGGCATCGCCGTCACCCGATGCGGGGGCACTCGACGATGCCCGGCCCGCCCCGCCCGACTTCTCACCGCCCGACTTCTCACCGGACGACGACGGGCCGTCCGAGTAGGTCGCGGGCGAGAACTTCGACGAAGGAGAGCTGCTCCCGCCGCCTCCTCCCCCGCGCCCGGTGAGGACAGCGAGTAGAGCGATGACGGCGAGGGCGGCGAGCGCGATCGTCGCGATCTTCTGGCCGAGGCCCATTCCGGCCAGGGGTGACTTGCGGGAGCTCAGGGCCACCACGTCCTTCTCGTTCGGGGCCCGAGCCCGGGCCGGAGGTATCGACGATTTCTCGAGCGTGCTCATTGTCGCGCGGCCGCGCACCGCCGCCGCTCGTTCACCTCGGCCGGCCCGAGCGATGCCTCAGAACGCGTCGCGCGGCGTGTACTTGCCCCACACCGCGCGCAGGGCGTCGCTCACCTCGCCGCCGGTGGCGCCGACGGCGTGGGCCTCACGCATCGGCCACAAGACGTTGTCGGTGCCGGAGGCCGCGGTCTGCAGCTTCTCCAGCGCCGCGTCGACGGCACCCTGGTCGCGGTTCGCCCGCAGCGTGGCGAGACGCTCGCACTGCTCGGCCTCGATCGCCGGGTCGACGCGCAGCGGCTCGTACGGCTCCTCCTCGTCGAGGGTGTACTTGTTGACGCCGACGACGACCCGCTCCCCCGAGTCGATCTGCAGCGCGACGTCGTAGGCGCTCTTCTCGATCTCGTTCTTCTGGAAGCCCTCTTCGATGGCGCGCACCGCCCCGCCCTTGTCCTCGACGGCCTGGATGAGCGTCATCGCCTCCTCTTCGAGGTCATCCGTCATCGACTCGACGACGTAGGAACCCGCGAACGGGTCGACGGTCTTCGTCACGTCCGTCTCGAACGCGAGGATCTGCTGGGTGCGCAGCGCGAGGCGGGCGGCCTTGGCCGTCGGCAGCGCGATGGCCTCGTCGTAGCTGTTCGTGTGCAGGCTCTGCGTGCCACCGAGGACGGCGCCGAGGCCCTGAAGCGCGACGCGCACGAGGTTGACCTCGGGCTGCTGGGCCGTCAGCTGTACGCCGGCGGTCTGGGTGTGGAAGCGCAGCATCTGCGACTTCGGGTTCTTCGCGCCGAACTCGTCCCGCATGATGCGCGCCCACAGACGGCGAGCGGCACGGAACTTCGCCACCTCCTCGAGCAGCGTCGTGCGCGCGACGAAGAAGAACGACAGTCGCGGCGCGAAGTCGTCGACGTCGAGGCCCGCGGCGAGCGCCGCCCGCACGTACTCCTTGGCGTTGGCGAGGGTGAACGCGATCTCCTGCGCGGGCGTCGCGCCTGCCTCGGCCATGTGGTACCCGGAGATCGAGATCGTGTTCCAGCGCGGGATCTCGGTGTGGCAGTACTCGAAGATGTTCGAGATGAGCCGCAGCGACTCGGCAGGCGGATAGATGTACGTGCCGCGCGCGATGTACTCCTTGAGCACGTCGTTCTGGATCGTGCCCGTGAGCTTCGTGCCCGGGATGCCCTGCCGCTCGGCAGCGAGCTGATACATGAGCAGCAGGCTCGAGGCGGGCGCGTTGATCGTCATCGACGTCGAGACCTCGTCGAGCGGCAACCCGTCGAACAGGACGAGCATGTCGTCGAGCGAGTCGATGGCGACGCCCACCTTGCCGACCTCGCCGTGCGCGAGCGGTGCGTCCGAGTCGTAGCCCATCTGCGTCGGCAGGTCGAACGCGACGGACAACCCGCCCGTGCCGTTGGCGACGAGCTCGTGGTAGCGCTGGTTGCTCTCACGCGCCGTGCCGAACCCGGCGTACTGGCGCATCGTCCACGGGCGCCCCGTGTACATCGACGGGTACACGCCGCGCGTGAACGGGTACGAACCGGGCTCCCCCAGCCGCGTCGCGGGATCGAAGCCCGCCAGGTCGTTGGCCGAGTACACCGGCTTGAGCCCGAGGCCCGACTCGGTCGTCTGCTTGCGGTCGTCTGCGCCACTCATGAGGGCACTGTAACCCGCGTCACGTCCGAAAGGGCGGGCGGGTCACCCAGGTCACGTGCCCCGTTCGCCGGCGCAGGACGCTCTCAGGCGTGACGCGCTCGCAGCGCCGCGTTGAGATCGCGCACGAGCGCCGGGCCGCGGTAGATGAAACCGGAGTACACCTGGACGAGGTCGGCACCCGCATCGACGAGTGCGAGGCCGTCGTCGGCGGTCATGACGCCGCCGACGCCGATGATCGGCAGCTGGGTGCGCGCCGACAGGAACGCGACGACGGCGCGCGCCCGGCGGGTCAACGGGGCACCCGAGAGCCCGCCTGCCTCGGCGGCCAGCGGCTGATCCGCGCGCGCGATGCCGTCGCGCGTCAGCGTGGTGTTCGTCGCGATGAGACCGGCCACCCCGGCACCGTGGGCGACGTCGAGGACGTCCTCGAGCGCGTCCTCGGTGAGATCGGGCGCGATCTTGACGAACACCGGCGTCGGGCGCGCGCCGCGCTGTTGCGCCAGGTGCGCCTCGCGCGTCGTGATGGCCTGCAGCAGTTCGAGGAGCGGGGCCTTGTCCTGCAGCGAACGCAGCCCGGGCGTGTTGGGGCTGGAGACGTTGACGGCGAAGTAGTCGGCGAGACCGGAGAGGCGTCCGAGCGACGTGAGGTAGTCGCCGACTGCCTCCTCGACGGCCGTCGTCTTCGTCTTGCCGAGGCTGACGCCGACGGGGATCTTGAGCGTGCCGGTCGCGCGCGCGGCGCTCAGGGTGTCGGCGAGCGCCTCGGAACCGGCGTTGTTGAACCCCATCCGGTTGATGATGCCCTCGCTCGCCTTGAGGCGGAACAGCCGCGGCGTCGGGTTGCCTGGCTGGGGGTGCGCGGTGACGGTGCCGACCTCGACGTGCCCGAAGCCGAGCGCCTGCCAGGACGTGACGGCGACGCCGTCCTTGTCGACGCCCGCGGCGAGGCCGACGCGGCCGGGAAACCGTATTCCCGCCAGCGTCACCGGGCTCGACGGTCCGCCCAGGGCCGCGCCGAGGGCGTCGACGGCGAGGCCGTTGCCGGGCAGGGCGCCGAGCTGCGCCATCGCCGTGATCGTCGCGTGGTGCGCCGCTTCGGCGTCTCCCCCGCCGATGCGGAACAGCGCGGGGCGCAGCGCCTTCTCGTACCCGTGGGTGAGCGCGGCGCGCCGGACGGCGTCGAGATCGAAGTTCATGCGGTCATTGTCGCCGATGCGAGCCCGCCCACCACGCGGGGGTTCGGATGCGCGAACCCAACCGAGGCGCACGCACGCGACAGCCTTCTGTCCGAGATCCTCAGGTGAGGTCTTCGCGACCGCTCAGTTTGAGCTGCTCGACGATCTTCTTGACGTCCTGGGCACGCTCACGCGTCGTGACGAGCACCGCGTCGACGGTGTCGACGACGACGACGTCCTCGATACCCATGGCGACGACGGTGCGCCCCGAGCGCGGCGCGACGACGCCCGTCGCGTCCTGCATGACGACGAGTTCGCTCTCCCCGAGCACCTTGACGCCCGGCGCGTCGGCCGATTCGACGAGCAGCGACGCGAGCGAGGCGAAGTCACCGACGTCGTCCCAGGTGAACGAGCCGGGCACCGTCGCGACCCGCCCGTCGACCGCCGCCGGTTCGGCGATGGCGTTGTCGATGGCGATCTTCGTCAGGCGCGGCCACAGCTCCGAGAGGCGGAACGGGTTGTCAGCGATGATGCGCAGGTACTCGGCCAGGCGCGGCTGGTAGTGCTCGATCATCTCCATGAGCGTCGCGGCGCGCACGACGAACATGCCGGCGTTCCAAGCGTATTCGCCGGTCGCGACGTAGGCCTGCGCCGTCGGGCCGTCGGGCTTCTCGACGAAGGCCTTGACGATCGTCGCGTCCGGCGCACCGTCGATGCCGAGGTTGTTGCCGGCGCGGATGTAGCCGAAGCCGGTTGATGGGTACGTCGGGCGGATGGCGACGGTGACCAGGTAGCCCTCGCGCGCGACTTCGACGGCCTGACGCACGGTGTCCTCGAACACGGACGTGTCCCCGACGACCTGGTCGGCGGCGAACGAGCCGAGCACGGCGTCCGGGTCACGCCGTTCGAGGATGGCCGCGGCGAGGCCGATGGCGGGCATCGACTCACGCGGACTGGGTTCGACGAGCAGGTCGTTCGGGCCGAGCTCGGGGAGCTGTTCACGCACGGCGGCGGCGTGGGCAGCCCCGGTCACGATGAGCAGGTTGGTGGCGCACAGTGGTGTCAGGCGGTCGACGGTGCCCTGCAGCAGCGATCGTCCTGACCCGGTGAGGTCGTGGAGGAACTTGGGCGAGTTGGCGCGCGAGAGTGGCCACAGCCGTGTTCCGGAGCCGCCCGCCGGGATGACTCCCCAGAAACCTTCGATCGGCCCGGTCTGCACGTCTGACATGGCCCTTACCGTAGTTCACGCCCCGGGGCGCAGCGGGGCGGACCACGCATTCGGGTGGGACCACGTGCTGTTCATCTGGCGCTCAGCGTCGCGCCATCGGGCAGGTGCACGCGTGTCACCGTCGCGCGGTGTGCTGTTGCTGTGCGAATTGCGATCGTCACCGAGTCGTTCCTGCCGACGCTCAACGGCGTCACGACGAGTGTCTGCCGGGTGCTCGACTGTCTCGCGGCTGCTGGAGGGCACGACGTTCTCGTCATCTGCCCCTCCCCCGCCCCGAGCAGGTATCTCGGTTTCACGGTGGTGACGGTTCCGACCGTCACGCTTCGCGCGTTCCGCGTCGGCCTGCCGACTCGGGGCATGGAACGGATCCTGCGCGGTTTCGCTCCGGACGTCGTTCATGCCGCCTCACCCTTCGGCCTCGGCGCGCGAGGGTTGGCTGCCGCGCGCAACCTCGGTATCCCGACGGTTGCCATCTACCAGACCGACATGCCCAGTTACGTCGCGCAGCACGGTGGGCCCGTCGGCCCCCTTGCACATCGCGCGTCGTGGACCTGGGTGCGTCACCTTCACTCCCTCGCCGACCTGACGCTCGCTCCGAGCAGCGCGGCGATCACCGAGCTCGCCGCGCACGGCGTGCCGCGTGTCGCGCTGTGGGGGCGCGGCGTCGACACCGCCACCTACTCGCCCGAGCTGCGCCGCTCGCCGCAGGTCGCGCAGCTGCGCTCACGCCTCGCGCCGAACGGCGAGGTGATTGTCGGGTACGTCGGGCGTCTCGCGCCGGAGAAGGAATTGCACCGCCTCGCCGAGATCGCCGACCTGCCGGGCATCAGCATCGCGCTGGTCGGTGAGGGCCCTTCTCGGGATGAGATCGCCGCACTGCTGCCGCGCGCGCACTTCCTCGGCCGTCAGGAGGGCGCGACACTCGCCCACAGCTACGCGAGCTTCGACATCTTCTGCCACACGGGCACGAAGGAGACCTTCGGACAGACGCTGCAAGAGGCGATGGCGTCGCGGTTGCCCGTCGTCGCGCCCGCAGCCGGGGGCCCGCTCGACATCGTCAAGCCGGGCGTCACCGGTCTGCTGTTCAACCCGGACGCGTCCGGCTCGCTGCGGCAGAGCATCGGGACGCTCGTGAGCGACGAGGCGATGCGCGAGCGCATGGGCGCCTCGGGCGCGCGCAAGATGGCCGGCCGCTCCTGGAACGGCATGACGCAGCGTCTGCTCGACTACTACGCGAGCGTCATCGCCGGGTCCCGGGCCCGCTCGGTCTCCCGCGCGGCGTAACAGCCGAGCCAGACAGCCGTCTTGCAGAAGAAGGACCCTACGAGCCCGAATCGACACCTTCGATACGGGCCGATATGTCAGCATTCTGCAGGAAAGGTGCTGCGGCGAACACCTCCGCCTCATCCCACTCCCACCAAGCGATGTCGCGTAGACGCGCTAACGTCCGATCGTCGAAGCGCTTACGTACCACCCGCGCTCGCGAACCAGCCACGATGGTATAGGGCTCGATGTCCCTCGTCACGACGGATCGAGCACCAACGACCGCACCGTGGCCGATGGTCACACCCGACATGATCAACGCCTCGAAACCCACCCAGACATCACTGCCGACCTCGACGTTCCCACGGCGCAACGGATGGCCATGGATTCCTGAGAATCTCGCGTCAAGGGTGTTGAACGGGTATGTGATCACCCAGTCCGGGCGGTGACCACCACCTACCCAATAGACAGAACCTTCTCCCAGCGAACATTAGTCGCCGATCGTGAGCGTGTGCTGCTCCGCGTCATGGAAAACCCGAATCTTGCCGTAGGCATGGGCCCTATCGCGTACTCAGGATGCTCCCGGGCGGTATTCCCCAAGACCTGCACAGCACGCAGACTGCGATAACGCTGGCGCAGTTTGGTTCCGGGACCTGTCTGCAGAGCAAGACGCCTGATGGACGAGACCATCTTCAGCTACCCCCTCGTCGTACAAGCATGCTCACGCCTTTACGGCTTCTGACGAGCGCGCTCAGCAACGGCGGACCGTGGACGGACGCCCCCGCAGGCTTCTTGACATGGGTCCCGCGGATACGATCGAACAACGCGTCGACGTACTCCACAGCGTAGTACGGCGTCCCGCCCCAGAACCGCACGCGCGCCGCGTGCGACCGTACGAGATCCGTTGCGAAGATGAGCCATGAGGCGTCCGGTCTCGCATGCATCTCCACGTCGAACCAACGAGACAGCGTCGCGGCTGGCACCCTTACCCCCCGGACGGCATTTGCAACGTTCGTCCCGTGGATGTATTGGAGCCACATCGGGCGGCCACCGGTGATGACTTCCCGTATCGGGCCATGCCGGCGCACCAGGCCATGATTGAAGTGTGCGTGGCTGAGCACGACGCGCGGCGGTTCGGACCCGCGCCGTTCGATGAGGCTCATGAATGGGCCCGACGGTTCGTCGTAGGAGTACACCCGGCCCTTGTCATCGAGTTGTAAACCGCGCGGGAAGGTGACGAACAGCAGGTCCTGGCGGGCAAACTCTTCCTGCACGCTTCGGATGAAGCCGCGAGAGAGTGCGTCGTCACTATCCACCCGCGTCGTGATGAGGTATTCACGAGTACTCAGCTTCTCCACATCGCGCACGACGCGGTCCCAGTAGACGTCATGTGTCCAGATGGGAACGAAGAGCCCAGCGGCAAGTTCATCCACGGCGGCACGGAACCCCGATGAACACCGGTCATCGAAATACACGAGCCACGTGAAGGGCGCGGCCCCGCTTTGGCTGCGCATGCTGGGGCACAGGAGCTTGCGGAAGATCGCCAACCGGTACCAGCACCACTCCTGTGATGCGGGTTCGGCGTCAGGGGCGAACACCGCGGAGAATTGCGTGATGACGATGTGGTCGAAACTTTCGCTGGTTTTGGGCTGGCAGGGAGGCTCGACGACGGACGAGCGAGCCGCTCGGGGCCGAACGCGCTCATACAAATGACCTGCCGAAGTGACGACCGCCCGAGCACCCCGGTCCTTGGAGACACCACTACCACCGCGAACAGCTAACCACCCGGTACGAAGATTCGTGCGCGTCTCTTTGCAAAGATAGCGTCGGTTCCTGCGATCACCGTAGACGTCCGCGTGCTTCTGCCAGACGACCATCTCAGTCCGGGCCGAACTGAACACCTTGCGTATACGGTTCATCGTGCCGACAGTCTGTCTGGCTTGAATTCTCATCGACGGCCACCCGACAATTGCATGACCTTTTTTTCTGAGACGCAGCGCGAGTTCGGAGTCATCCATTCCGTACCCTGCTAGATCTTCGTCGAATCCGCCTGCAGCCTCGAGCGTCGCGCGGCGCACAGCGAAGTTGCAGGACTCGACGATGGGCATGTCCGTGTACACGCTCGGATTCATGACGCGGGGGGGAGCATCAACAGGCGTCATGTCGTGGATGAGGCCCATGAGAGCTTCGTGCTGACGCAAGCCGTCCTCCGCCGCCGCCAACCAGCCCGGTTCGACGATGTCGTCCTGATCGCAGTACACGAGGTAGTCAGCTCGCGCCGATGCAGCCGCAAGGTTGCGCACGTACGGAATGTTGCCTGGCTTCGCACCACCGTCGATCATGCGCACCGGCGCAGGGAGGGTTCGCGCCAGCTCGCTCACGACGTCCCAGGTGCCATCAGTCGAACCGTTGTCCACCACCACGTACTCCCAAGGGAAATCGGCATCCTGTCGCGCGAGGGAGGCCATCAGCGTGGGCAGGTAGCGGGCTCCGTTGTAAGTGATGGTGAGAACACTGATGGAGGGTCGCGCCGCTGGAGAAGACGTCACCCGCAGAGCATAACCGTGCAGCTCACGGGCCGTTCGGCAACGGGTGAAGCTCGGCTCGGTCGGCGTGTGTCCCATGACGCTCGCCAGCCGCCGGGAAGCCAGCCCCACGAAAGTCTGCACCTTCCCCGAGGGGCTGGAGAAATCGGAGATTGCCTCACGCAATACGGGTCCGCCGACGGGCTGCAGTAAGCCGATCGACGCCGGGAGGCGGGCGCCGGGGATTGGCGTGGGGTCGATTGTGGTTCTGGTCCAGATTGAGGAGGGACGAGCTCGATCTCGCCGGGCATGATCGTCACGTTGACTCAGCCGATGCCCATGATGCCCCCAGGCGCACATGGACTGGTGCACGAATCCCGTGGACGCCTCAGGCGATTGCGGCAGATTCCTCAGGCTGAGGCACTCGTTTCACGCAGGAGGGCCCCGCTCCGCGCCCAGCACGAAGTGGGGCCCTCCTCGGGCATCTAGATGGCGATCGTCAGTGACGCGACCTGGCTGTCCGGAAGTCGGCGTTCAGCTGGCTGATGACGTCGAGCGGGATCTCCTTCGGGCAGGCCGCGGCGCATTCACCGATGTTGGTGCAACCGCCGAAACCTTCGTGGTCATGCGTGTTGACCATGGACACGACGCGGGCGTCGCGCTCCGGCTGGCCCTGCGGCAGCTCACCGAGGTGCGTGATCTTCGCGCCCAGGAAGAGCATGCCGGAGGCGTTCGGGCACGCGGCCACGCACGCGCCGCAGCCGATGCACTTCGCCGTCTCGAACGCGCGGTCTGCCTGAGGCTTCGGCACGAGCTGGCTGTGAGCCTCCGGTGCAGCACCCGTGTTGACGGAGATGTAACCGCCGGACTGGATGATGCGGTCGAACGCGCTGCGGTCGACGACGAGGTCACGCACGACCGGGAACGCGTCGGCGCGCCACGGCTCGACGGTGATCTCGTCCCCGTCCGTGAACGAGCGCATGTGCAACTGGCACGTCGTCGTGACCTCGGGGCCATGTGCCATGCCCGAGATCATGAGCCCGCACATGCCACAGATGCCCTCGCGGCAGTCGGAGTCGAACGCGATCGGCTCGATACCGTCAGCCTGGAGCTGCTCGTTGAGCACGTCGAGCATCTCGAGGAACGACATGTCCTCACTGATGTCCTTGACCGGGTAGGTCTCGAAACGCCCAGCGGCGGCCGCGTTGTCCTGACGCCAGATCTTGAGTGTGAGATTCACTTGTAACTCCGCTGCTTCAGTTCGATGAACTTGTAGACGAGGTCCTCCTTGTGCAGGACCGGCGTGTTGGCGGCATCCTCGGACGCGAGCCCGTCCTCGCCGTACTCCCAGGCAGCGACGTACGCGAACTCGTCGTCGTGACGCAGCGCCTCACCGTCCTCGGTCTGGCTCTCCGCGCGGAAGTGACCACCACAGGATTCGCGGCGGTGCAGCGCGTCGATGCACATGAGCTCGCCCAGCTCGATGAAGTCGGCCACACGACCGGCCTTCTCGAGCGACTGGTTGAGAGTGTCGGCCGCGCCGAGCACCCGGACGTTGCTCCAGAACTCCTTCTTGAGCTCGCGGATGAGACCGATCGCCTTCGTGAGGCCGGCCTCCGAACGCTCCATGCCGCAGTACTCCCACATGATGCGTCCCAGCTCCTTGTGGAAGCTGTCGACGGTGCGAGTTCCGTTGATGGACAAGAACTTCTCGATGCGCTCCTCGACCGAGCGGCGCGCCTCGACGACGGCCGGGTCGTTCTCGTCGACCTTCTCGAACGGCCCCTCGGCGAGGTAGTTGCGAATCGTGTTCGGCAGGACGAAATAGCCGTCCGCGAGGCACTGCATCAGCGAGCTGGCGCCGAGACGGTTGGCACCGTGGTCGGAGAAGTTCGCCTCACCCGTGCAGTACAGGCCCGTGATCGAGGTCTCGAGGTCGTAGTCGACCCAGAGGCCACCCATCGTGTAGTGCACGGCCGGATAGATGCGCATCGGCGTCTTGTACGGGTCCTCACCGGTGATGCGGGCGTACATGTCGAAGAGGTTGCCGTACTTCTCCTTGACGGCCGCCTCACCCATGCGCTCCATCGCAGCGGTGAAGTCGAGGTAGACACCGCGGCGCATCTGGCGCTTCTCGCCGTTCTCGTCGACCTCGTCGACGAGCGGACCGACGCCACGGCCCTCGTCGCACATGTTCTTCGCCTGACGTGACGCGATGTCACGCGGCACGAGGTTTCCGAACGCCGGGTAGATGCGCTCGAGGTAGTAGTCGCGCGCCTCCTCCGGGATGTCGCGCGGGTCCTTGTCGCAGTCGGCTGCGTTCTTCGGCACCCAGATGCGACCGTCGTTGCGCAGCGACTCCGACATCAGCGTCAGCTTCGACTGGTGATCACCGGAGACGGGGATGCAGGTCGGGTGGATCTGCGTGTAGCACGGGTTGCCGAAGTAGGCGCCCTTCTTGTGTGCACGCCACGTCGCGGTGACGTTGCAGCCCATCGCGTTCGTCGACAGGAAAAACACGTTGCCGTAGCCACCCGTGGCGAGGACGACGACGTCGGCCAGGTGCGTGTCGATCGCACCCGTGACCATGTCACGCGTGATGATGCCGCGCGCACGGCCGTCCTTGATGATCACCTCGAGCATCTCGTGGCGCTTGAACTCCTTGACGGTGCCCTTCGCGACCTGACGCTCCATGGCCTGGTAGGCGCCGATCAGAAGCTGCTGCCCCGTCTGGCCTGCGGCGTAGAACGTACGCGCGACCTGCACACCACCGAACGAACGGTTGTCGAGGTAACCGCCGTACTCACGCGCGAACGGAACACCCTGGGCGACGCACTGGTCGATGATGTTCGTGCTGACCTCGGCGAGACGGTAGACATTGGTCTCTCGGCTGCGGTAGTCCCCACCCTTGACCGTGTCGTAGAACAGGCGGTACGTGGAGTCACCGTCGTCGTTGTAGTTCTTCGCGGCGTTGATGCCACCCTGCGCTGCGATCGAGTGCGCGCGCCGCGCAGAGTCCTGGTAGAAGAACGTCTTGACGTTGTACCCGGCCTCACCCATCGTCGCGGCAGCCGACGCACCGGCGAGACCGGTGCCGACGATGATGACCTCGAGCTTGCGACGGTTCGAGGGGTTGACGAGCTTGTCGTCGAACTTGTGCTGCGTCCACATCTGCGCGATGTCGACGTCGGGCGCCTTGGTGTCCTTGATCGGCGCGCCCTCGGCGAAGAAGGCGTGCGCGTCGTTGCGCCGGCCCGTCTGCTGGGTCGCGGTCGGCTGGTCGCCGGAGCCGCCCTGCGCCGTGTCACCCATGGGAGTACTCATGGTGTCGTTGTCTCCTGTCAGATGATGTGGAAGAGGACCGCGAGCGGCGGGATCAGGAAGCCGACGACGACGACGACTGCCGTCACGTACGCGACGAGCTTGGCCTTCCTGCGGGCCGACGGGGACCCGGTGCACCCGAGCGTCTGAGCCGCGCTCCAGATGCCGTGCATGAGGTGCATGCCGAGGGCGATCATCGCGAGGATGTAGATGAGCGCGACCCACCACAGACGGAAGCTGTCGTGCACGAGCCAGTACGGGTTGTCCGTCTGGTCACCGTTGAAGTTCACCTTCGGCAGCGTGAACTGGATCAGGTGGAAGATGACGAACAGCAGGAGGAACAGCCCGCCCCAACGCATCGCCTTGGTGGCGTGACCACCGAGACCCACCTGGGTCTTCTTCACGGCGTACCGCTGCGAACGAGCCGCGCCTGCGCGCTGCCACAGCTTGAGCGCCGAGTAGACGTGCGCGATGAGCGCGAGGACGAGGAGGACCTCGATGATGTACAGGAGCCCACGATGCGGGAGCATGGGCTCGCCGATCGTGCGCAGGTGATGGGCATAGGTGTTGAACGACTCCTCGCCCCACAGGAGCTTCAGGTTGCCGTACATATGCCCAAGAACGAAGAGCACAAAGAAGAGTCCTGAGCCCGCCATCAGCGTCTTCAGGAAGAGGGTGCTCCCAGCCTTGCCAGTCCGCTTCGCGGGGAGAGTATTCGTTGCCACGGAAGGCACTTTACGCCGTCGGAGCACGGCTCCCGCGGCCAGGTGTTCCCCCCGCAAGCAAATCGTGACATAACACACAAGCCTTAGGGCTACCTAAGTGGACGCTGGGAGGGTAGTGGGTGGTGGCAGGCGTCTCAGCCCTGGAGCGGGAACGCCTCGACGGGAGACCACACGCCGTCATCCTCCTGGAAGTAGAGGTGGAACTCGCTCACCGTGAACGCCGCCTCGTAGTGCTTGTTCACCTCGAAGGCATGCGTCAAGGCGCCGTCGTCGACGTGGTGGGCGATCGTCACGTGAGGGTGGTAGCGGAACTCGAGGTCGCGGCCGATGGGTCCGCTGCGCACCGCCGATTCCAGCTGCTCACACGAGTCGACGCCCTGCGCGAGCTGGACGAAGACGACCGGAGAGGTGGGCCGGAACGTGCCGGTGCCGCGCAGGATCATGTCGAAGGGCGCGAAGTCGCGCGCCACGTCGTGCAGGTGAGTGGTGAACGCGGGGATCAGCCCGTCCGCCACCTCCGTCGGCGGCATGAGCGTGACGTGCGGCGGCACCGCGTCAGCCTGGGGGTCGCCCGCGGCGCGACGCATCTCGCGCAGCTGCGAGAAGTACGGCTCGGGGACGGCGATGCTGACGCCGACGGTGCGCACGATCCGTCCCGCTCAGCGCGTCGCCGGCACCAGGCCGACGGCGTCGTAGGCGCGGGCGAGCGTCGGCGCGGCGATCTCGCGCGCGCGGGCCGCACCGTCGGCGAGGATGCGGTCGAGCTCGCCGCGGTCAGCCATGAATTCGAGGTAGCGCTCACGGAAGGGGCCCTGGACGGAGGCGACCACCTCGGCCACCTCGGTCTTGAGCGCGCCGTACCGGTTCTCCCCGGCGAAACGTTCGACGAGGGTTTCGATCGACTCGCCCGAGATGGCCGAGTGGATGCGCAGCAGGTTCGCGATGCCCGGCTTGTTCTCGACGTCGAAGGCGACGAGGTTGTCGAGGTCGGTGACGGCCGACTTGATCTTCTTCGTGTTCTTCTTCGTCTCGTCGAGCATGTTGATCGAGGCGTTCGCGTTCTCGTCCGACTTGCTCATCTTCTTCGTCGGATCCTGCAGCGACATCACCCTCGCCGTGCCCTCCGGGATGTACGGCTCGGGCACGACGAACGTCTCGCCGAAACGGGAGTTGAAGCGCTGCGCGAGGTTGCGGGTCAGCTCGAGGTGCTGACGCTGGTCCTCCCCCACCGGCACGTACTGCGCGTCGTAGAGCAGGATGTCCGCGGCCATGAGGATCGGGTAGGTGAACAGCCCGACGCTCGTGTTGTCGTTGCCGCGCTTGCCGGCCTTGTCCTTGAACTGCGTCATGCGCCCGGCCTCGCCGAAACCGGTGATGCAGTTGAGCACCCACGCCAGTTCGGCGTGCTCACGCACGTGGCTCTGGACGAAGACGGCCGAGCGCGCCGGGTCGACGCCGCCCGCGAGGTATTGCGCAGCCGTCGCGTAGGAGCGTTCACGCAGCAGCGCCGGGTCGGGGCTGACGGTGAGAGCGTGCAGGTCGACGACGCAGAAGTACGGCGTGAACCCCTCCTGCATCCTCACCCAGTTGATCTGCGCACCGAGGTAGTTGCCGAGATGCAGCGAGTCGGACGTCGGCTGCATTCCGGACAGGATGTGCGGGCGGGTCTGGCCCGCCACGAGGGGTGAGGTGTTGTCGGACATGTGCCCCATTCTGACACCGCCGGCGCGTCCGCGCGCGTTCGGATCGTCGACGTACCCTCCACCGCGGCGGCTCGAGGGGTGACGCCGGCCGGCTGCGGCGCGGGCTCACGCCCGCCTGAGGGGCGGGCATCGACGCACAGGTTCGCACTTGCGTCTATGTTGGTTTCTGTTGAATCGACCGAACGCTCCGAGCCGCGGTCGAGCACGAGCGGGGCGCGCTGCGCCCCGGACCATCGGGAGGGTGGATGCTCGCACGACAGCGTCAGGAAGCGATCCTGCGCGGCATCGAGGACGACGGTGGGGTGCGCGTCAGCGACCTCGTCGAACGGCTCGGTGTCTCCGACATGACGATCCGTCGTGACATCGAGTTCCTCGCCGGCAAGGGTCTCGTACTCAAGGTGCACGGCGGCGCGACGGCCGTCGGGGATCACCCCATCGACGAGCCTGGCTTCTGGGTGAAGTCGGCGATGAACCCCGTGCAGAAGTCGGAGATCGCCCGTACTGCCGCGAGCCTCATCGGCCACGGCCAGACCATCGCCGTGAGCGCCGGCACGACCGCGTACGCGGTCGCCGTAGAGTTGCGGCCGGTCAAGCGACTCACCGTCGTGACCAACTCCCCCCGCGTCGCAGAACTGCTCTACGACCCGGTGCGTGAGGATCAGAACATCGTGCTGACCGGCGGCGTCCGCACGCCGTCCGATGCCCTCGCCGGACCGGTCGCGAACCGCATGCTGGCCGACGTCCACGTCGACACGCTCATCCTCGGGATCCACGGCATCGACCTCGACGCGGGCCTCACGACGCCGAACCTGCTCGAGGCCGAGACGAACCGTCTTCTCATCGCTGCCGCTCGCAAGGTCATCGTCGTCGCCGACCACACGAAGTGGGGCGTCGTCGGGCTGTCGACCATCGCTCCCCTCGAACGCGTCGACGTGCTCGTCACCGACGCTCAGCTCGACGTCGAGGCACGACGCCTCGTGAGCGACAAGGTCGGCCAGCTCATCGTGGCCAAGCGTGATGACACCCCAGGCGATCAGGCCGACGGGTGACCCCCACCCCCTCGAGCGCAAACGTGAGACACGCAACCGGGCCTTGAAGCACCCGCATTCAGACGGCCGTCCTAGACTGACCCCGACCCTTCTCACCAGTGATACGTCGCCACGGGGGCACAACGTGGGCGACGACAGGAGCACCCGTGACCATTCTGGACCTGGTTCGTATCATTCGGACGAACCTCAAACTGCTGCTGCTCAGCATGTTGCTCGGCATCGTCGTAGCCGCTGGCTACACCCTGACCAGGCCAGTCGAGTATCAGGCCACCTCGACGGCCCAGATCATGGCCGGCGCCTCCAATGATGCGAGTGCCGCCATGGTCAACCAGCAACTGGCCAACCAGCGTTCCGGTGCGTACGCCCAGCTGGCCTCAGGATCGGGTGTCGCCGACCGCGTCGTCGCCCTGTCCAAGGGGGCCCTCTCGCCTGGTGACTTCGTGCTCGCAGGCGCTGGATCTGAGGGCACCTCGAATCTGTCGCTGACCGCATCCTCGAGTTCAGCCGCCAAGGCGCAGCAAGCAGCCAACCTGGCACCCGCGGCTCTCTCGCAGGAGATCAAGCACATCGAGACCCTCAATGGCGCCAAGTCGACGGTGTACGACGCTTATCCCCTCTCACGAGCGGGCCTGCCGGCGTCGCAGACGTCACCCAAGTGGCCCGTCAACCTTCTCATCGGCGCCTTTCTGGGCCTGGTCGCGGGGACGGTCCTGGTCGTGCTGCGCAAGCAGCTCGACTCGCGCATTCGTCACACCAGCGACCTGGAGAAGGTCACCGGCGTGGGCACCCTGGGAGTCATTCCGAAGGCCAAGAACCTGCAGACCAAGAGTCGGGGAGGCCTGGGGGCGCTCGGCAGCACGTCTGAGGCCTTCCGAATGCTGCGGACGAATCTGCGGTATGTCTCGGCTGAGCAGCCACCCCGATCCCTCGTGATCACCTCGGCCGTCCAGAGCGAGGGAAAGTCCACGGTCGCGTCCAACCTGGCGCGCGTGCTGGCTGCCGCCGGCCAGCACGTCGTCCTCGTGGACACCGACCTCCGCCGCCCCGTGATCCACGAGACATTCGACGTGGACAACGCCGTGGGTCTCACGGAGGTGTTGACGGGCCAGGCCTCGCTACGTCAGGCGATCCAGCCCGGCGACCACAAGAACTTGTCGATCATCACGTCCGGACGCATCCCGCCGAACCCCTCAGAACTTCTGGGCTCGCGCCGGATGAGTGCCGTCATTGATGCCCTGGAGGAGGAGTACTTCGTGGTGCTCGACGCGCCACCACTGCTCCCGGTCACGGACGCCGGTCTGCTGTCGGTGGCGGCCAGCGGTGCGGCCGTCGTCTACCACCACGGCACCACGCACAAGGAGCAGATCGCTCTGTGCACCAAGATCCTGGATCAGGTGGGAGCCCACTACTTCGGCTCGATCCTGAACATGACCCCGCCGCGATCCATGGGTTCCACGGTCTACGGCTACGGCGCCGGCAACTACGCCACAGCCGGTTATGGATACGGCTACGGGTACGGATACGGACACACGGACGAGTCGGACGAGGCGTCCGCACTGACCCCGGCGCACGAGCTCGCCGACATCACTCTTCACGCACCCGAATCGACGCCCGCAGCGGGCCCCCAGGTGGACCGAGGCAACGCCGGGGTCCCTCTCGACACGACGAGGCACGACCCGATGCGGGGAGAGTCGTCGCAGGCGCCGAGCGCCTCTGCGAACGTTGAGCGCGCCCCCCGCCAGGCCACACCTGCGACGTCAGGCTCCGACGGTGCGCCTCCGAGCCGCCGTGCTCGTCGGTTCCGCGCGAACGACGACGCCTGAGCCGGCTCAGCGCTCTTCGACCAGCTCCGTCAACCTCCGGATGAAGTTGTGCTCGCCGAACGCTTCGGCATGGGCACGAATGGCGTCCGGGTCCCACGGCTGGGAGCGCACGGCGTCCATTCCTCGGTTGATGTCGGCGGGAGCGGGCCGTTCGATGAACACGCCGTTGACTCCCTCTACGACGGTGTCGAGGTACCCCCCGGCGCGCAACGCGACGACGGGTTTGCCGAAGGCATTGCCCTCGAGAGGTGTGAGGCCGAAGTCCTCGTAGGACGCCGCGACGAGGGCTGCAGCATGGGCGTAGGCCCAGCGCAGCTCGTCGTCGCTGATGTCGGAGACGATCTCGACGTTGTCGGGGCGGCTCGCCCGCAGAGGCTCAGCCATCGGCCCTGCGCCTACCACGAGCAAGCGCTCGGAGCGCCCACGCATCGCTTCGATGACGGCGTCGACGTTCTTGTACGGCATGAGGCGTGACACCACGAGGAAGTACGGTGTCTGACCCCAGTGCGCAACGGCGGCGATGGGGGCTCGACGACCTGTCTCGTCCACGCCGAACGGCGGCGGGAGGACGGCGACGTCGTAGCCGTACGCTCGCTTGATCCGTGTGGCGATGACGTTGGCGTTGGCGACGTAGGCGTCCGCCGTGGCGGCAGCCTTCACGTCCCACGCCAGCAACGGTCGCTTGAGCACCTCGAGAGCCGCGCCCTTGACGCTGCGGCGGCCGCCCGCGCCGAGATACTCGTCTGCGGCGTAGAGCCATCGGGCGGGCGAGTGACAGTAGACGATCTTGTGGCCCGTCGTGGGAAATCCGTGAGCCCACCCGCTCGACGATGCCAGGACCACGTCGGCGTCGATCGTCATGCGGTTCGAGGCCCATGGGAGCAGGGGCAGGGCGAGCCGGTGGTATCGGCGCAGCACCCCGATTCGGTTGAGGGGGGAGACGACGATGTTCTTGTCGGCGAACTCCGGGAACGTGGTCGACGGGTTGTAGAGCGTCGTGTGGATCGGCGCGTCGGGGAACGCGCGGCTAATGGCCAGGACCACGCGTTCGGCCCCTCCTCGTTGCGTGAGGTAGTCATGTGCGATGGCGACGCGGGGGCGGCTCGCCTCGGTCGCCAACTGATACAGCTGGGCGGGACCCGGGCCTGCCGCGGACTCCTGCGGCACGACATCGTTCGGTGGCGCGTCGGTCATCGTCAGGCTCCTCGGATCGCGCGCGCAAGCGTGGCGGCGGGTTCTTCGTCGGGCGTGCGCCAAGGCGGGGTCGGTTCGCCGCCCCACTCGGCGAGGCCGTAGCGGCGCCAGAAGTCGCGCACCCATGGGGGTGGATCGGTGGCCGTGACCCAGGCGGGCAAGCCCCGCATCGCGGCTTCGAGTGTGCCTGTCGAGAAGATGGAGACGACGGGCTGCGTGAGCTCGGTCAAGGCGGTGCTGGTCGACGCGAACTCGACGCCTCGCCGCCGCATGACTGCGTGAAGGGTTCGCGAGACGGCGTCCTTCTCGTTCGGGTGCGGTCGATAGAGCATCTCGCCCTGGGCGCACGCATGGAGATAGGTCGTCAGCGTCTCACGCCGCGTCAGCTCCGTTCCGTGCAGCTGCCCGAGCATGACGGGTCGATCTGTCGTGATCCGTGGCCGGCCTTCGTGGGATGCTGCCCACAACATCTGAGATCCGACGACCTGGGCCGTGACGTCGGGTCGTCCGCGCGTCCAGTATTCGGCGTCACTGTCGCACCAGGCGAGCACATGCGCTCCGGCCGGGGCGGGCGGCGACCAAGGGGTGAGCAGACCGTGCTGGACGAGATGCACGGTGACGTCGCGTGCTTGCGCCCAGCGCACGGCACCCTCGCTCCAGTGGAGGTAGGCCCCAAGTGTGAGCACGGAGCCGATCGTGGCCGGCAGGTCGGCCGGTCCGTCATAGGGCCGCGCTTCCCACGCGCCGCCGAGACCCTCGAGCGGATCGATGTCGAGGTCGCGTGGGGCGAGCACCGCCGTTCGAGCGAGATCCAGGTGGCGCAGCGGCTCGACGATCGCCACCCGGCAGCTCGGCGTCCCCTTGTCGATGACGACGAGGGTGGTGGCGGCGTTGCGCGGCAGCCACAGCCAGGCACGAGGCTCCGCCACCGGCCGGAACCGGCCCTTGGCGCGACGGACCGCCTCGACACCCCGCCGCCGGCGATCAGCCCACTGCTGCCATGCGGCCAGGTCGGGCATCAGACCCGGCACGGTCTTCGTCATCCTGCTCCCCCTCGTCGTCCGAACGGATCAGGGCCATTCTGGCGTACCTCACCCCCATGGCGTGCGTGGGCGATGCGAGAGGATGGCCACGTGAACGATTCGTCCGCACCTGACTCCCTGGCCGCCCTGATCGCGGAACGCGACGTGCTGGTCCTGTCGCCGCACATGGACGATGCCATGCTCAGCGCCTCGTCGGTGGTGCTCGATCACCCGTGCGAGGTGTGGACGGTCTTCACGGGTGCGCCGCGCCCGCCACAGACGACGTCGTGGGACCTGAGTTGTGGGTTCTCGGACTCGGACGCGACTGTGCGTGCGCGCCGGATCGAGGATGACGCCGCATTCGCCGGCGTCACTGCGAGCAACCGGCGGCTCGGGTACCTCGAAGGCGCCTACGCCTCCCGCGAACAGCGTCGCCTGGAGCTCGTCGACATCGAGGGGGCCCTGCAGGCGTGGATGGATCAGCATCCGCACGGCCTCGTCGTCGCGCCGGTGTGCGCCGGCCGCCACATGCCGCCCGCCCCATGGACGAGCACGCTCGAACGTGGTCGCCGCCTGCTGAACGGGCTCAAGGGAAAGAGGCCCCTTGCCACAGCGTCGCATGAGGGCGTCCACGAGGACCTGGGCGACTCGACCGGCGTCAATCCCCCGCCCCGCGACGCGCAACCCGCCGCCGTCGCGGGCGCCTCCCATGCGGTCGCCCGCCTGGGCGCCGGCGGGAGGCGGATCCTGCGCAGCGGTGTGCAACGCGTCCTGCACGCGGAGTATCTCCACCGGCGGGCGAAGGCGATGGATGGCGGGCTGGCCGCCAACCCCGACCATGTCGTCCTGCGTGATCTCGCGCTCGACGTCGCAGTCCGCCATCCCGGGGTACGCATCGCGTTCTACGAGGACTTCCCCTATCTCTGGCATGCCCGTGGTGATGACGAGATGGCGCGGCTGCGACACGGCCGCGGCTTCGAGGCGGACCGGGTGGTGATGCCCGTCGACGTGTTCCGCAAGCACGAGCGCCTGGCGTGCTATGTCTCTCAGCTCCCCGTCCTCGACACAGACGGTCGCCTGCTGGACCCGAACGAGCTTCCGACCGAGGAGATCTACTGGCTCGTCGGCGCGTCCGACAGCCCGAGTCCTCGGTCCTGACCGACGGGACGGCCGACGATTCGGTACTCGACGAAACCGACGAACTGGCCGAGACGAAGCCCGGCGCGGCTCGCGAGCCCCCGGCGTCCGGACGCGGAGCGGTCGCGGATCGCGGTCGTGACGAGTGCTCCGGGCAACCGCAGGAGATCTCTCCACCACTCGGGGTCGTGCAGGTGAGGAGAGACCGACCACAGGTCGTGTCCTGCGCACAGCCGCATGTGCATCCGCCCCCCGTCGAAGGAGCGTCGGAAGGCCCCGGTGGCGTTGGCGCGGGGCCGCTCCGCCAAGGTCATGTCCGGCACCCGCAGGAGCGTGAAACCCTGGGCCAGAACACGCAGCCCGAGATCGTTGTCCTCCGCGCCCGGCACATACCCCTGGTCGAAGCCGCCGACCTCCATGAACGCCGCGCGTTCGACGGCGGAGGCTCCTCCCATGAAGACCGGGTAGGCGTCACGGACGACGTCCCGCGGTCCGGGCGTCGCGCTGAGGCGCGACAGCTCTTTCCATACGGCTGGGCGGCCCGAGATAAAGGATCTCCCATTCACGGTGTGCACTCCCCCGGTGACGAAGGGCGCCGCCTCCAGCGCACTCGCGGCGGCCTGGACGAATCGGGGCCCCGCGCAGTCGTCCGCATCACAGAAGATGATGCGGTCGGCGGCCGAGCGACTCACTCCGACGTTGCGGGCGTAGGCCACACCCTGGTGTTCGCTCGCGCGCACCACACGGATGTCGAGCACGTCCGACCAGCCGTTCACCACCGCATCGGGAGCTTCGGGCGAATTGTTGTCCACGACGAGCACCTCGAAGGCCGGCGCTCCTTCTTGATGGGCGAGGGCCTCGAGCTGAAGCCCCAGCGTGTCGTTCGCGTCGTAGCACGCGATCACCACACTGACCTGCGCCGTCATCAGACCCCACCCCGCTCAGTACGCCCCGCCTCGGACGCCCTGCGGCGTCGGCCGACGGTCCAGGATAGCCAGGCACGACGCGCGGGCTGTGCTCTCGCCTAGGCTGGGGGTCATGGCGAACCCCACTCCGGCCATCATCCCCGCACGCGGCGGGTCGAAGGGCATCCCCCGCAAGAACCTGAAGCTGCTCGAGGGAAAACCTCTCATCGTGTGGTCGATCGAACAGGTGCTCGCGACCCGGGGGCTTACGCCGTACGTCTCGACCGAGGACGAAGAGATCGCCGATGTGGCCCGCGGTGCCGGCGCGCAGGTCATCGAGCGTCCCGACGAGTTGGCGGGTGACACGACGGCGTCGGAGCCCGTCATCGAGCACGCCATCGAGGTCATCACCGCCGAGGTCGGCCGGCCGGATCAGGTGATGTTCCTGCAGGCCACCTCTCCCCTGCGGCTGCCCGGCACCCTCGCGCGCTGCCTCGACGAGTTCGCCGTCACGGGCGCCGACTCGATGGTGGGCGTCGTGCCGGCCGAGATCTTCATGTGGCGACGCGTGCCGCACGTCGAGGCCCTCTACCCGTACGAGGCGCGCCCCCGCCGTCAGGATCTGCTTCCCGAGCAGCTGCGCTATCGCGAGACGGGGTCGCTGTACCTCACCCGCACCGAGATCTACGAGCGCCACCACAATCGTCTCGGCGGCTCGATCGAGTTGTTCGTCATGGATCCGCTCGAGGGCATCGACATCGACGCCGAGCACGACTTCACCCTCGCCGAGAGCCTGTGGCGCCGGATGGGCGAACGCGACGCGTGAGCGATACCGCGCGGTAATGATCGGCGGTCCGGACCCCGGCGAGGCGGCGTCGAGACGGTTATGATGAGGCGCATCGGGTTGGTTGCCATGGCCTGTCCCGGTCCGCACGGGGGTGCGCAGACCGCAGCACGACGGCCGCGACACCGCGGCGCATGCGCCGAACGAGTTCAGGAGATTCATGACCACCATCGCCAGGGAGATCGCTCCCTACGTCGTGTTCAGCGATGACACGATCCTCGCGGCGCTCAACAAGATCAGTGACAACAAGGCGGGCATCGTCTTCTGCGTCGACTCGCACGGCATCCTGCAGGGCGCCCTGTCCGACGGCGACTTCCGCCGCTGGGTGACGGCGCACCCGAGCGCCGACCTGAGCACGTCCGTCATGGCGGCGGCGCACACGTCCCCGGTCAAGCTGGCGTACGGCACCGAGACGTCGACGATCTCCCAGGCGTTCCGTGACGGCGTGCGCGTCATCCCGCTCGTCGACGAGCGCGGGCACGTGCGTGCGGTTGCGCGCAACGCGCTCGGCAGCGAGATCCGCATTGGGCGCCACGCGATCGGTGAGGGCAACCGCTGCCTCGTCATCGCCGAGATCGGCAACAACCACCAGGGGGACATGGAGCTCGCGAAGCAGCTCGTCGACCTCGCCAAGAAGTCCGGTGCGGACGCCGTCAAGTTCCAGCTGCGCGATCTGACGGGCCTGTACCGTCAGGGCGACTTCGCCTCCAGCGCCGGCGAGGATCTCGGCGCGCAGTACACGATGAACCTGCTCGCCAAGTACTCCTTCACGAACGAGCAGATGATCGAGATCCTCGACTACTGCAAGAGCGTCGACATCGACGCGTTCTGCACGCCGTGGGACGAAGCGTCGCTCAGGGTCCTCGCCGACTACGGGGTGCCCGCGCTCAAGATCGCGAGCGCCGACATGACGAACCACGACCTCCTGCGCGCCTGCGCGGCCGAGCACCTGCCGATGCTCGTCTCGACGGGCATGTCGACGGAGGACGAGATCGTCGCGAGCGTCGACGTCATGCGTCAGGCGGGCGGTGAGTTCGTCCTGCTGCAGGTGCAGTCGACGTACCCGGCGCCGTTCAAGGACATCAACCTCAAGTACATGGATCGACTCGCCGAGCTCGGCGAGTGCCCGGTCGGCTACTCGGGCCACGAGCGTGGCTATCACGTGCCGATCGCCGCGGTGGCGCGCGGCGCGCACGTCGTCGAGAAGCACTTCACCATCGACAAGACGCTCGAGGGCAACGACCACCAGGTCTCGCTGCTGCCCGAGGAGTTCGCCGAGATGGTGACGAAGATCCGCGAGGTCGAGTCGGCGCTCGGCAACGGCGAGACGCGCGCCGTCTCCACCGGCGAGTTGATGAACCGCGCCAACCTGGCGAAGTCCCTCGTCGCGACGCGTGACATCGCCGCCGGCGCGAAGCTGACGCGCGCCGACGTGACGATCAAGTCGCCCGGCCGCGGGTTGCAGCCGAACCGGCTCGAGGCGCTCGTCGGACGCACGATGCGTCGTCCGATCGAGTCGGGTGATTTCTTCTACGCAACCGACCTGACGGACGCCGTCGCGCACGGCCGCGCCTACGAGTTCAAGCGCCCCTGGGGGCTGCCGGTGCGCTACCACGACGCGCGCAAGCTGCTCGGCGCCGGCGAGACGCTGACCAACCCCGACTTCCTCGAGTTCCACCTGTCCTACAAGGACGTGGAGATGTCGATGGAGCAGATCGACGCAGCGTTCGGCAGCAAGAAGTTCGACGGCATGTTCCACACCGTCCACTGCCCCGACCTGTACGCCGGTGACTTCATCATCAACCTCGCGAGCGACGACGAGGCGACGTGGGAGCGTTCGATCCATGAGGTGCAGAAGGTCGTCGAGATCACGCGCGACCTCGGTCGCTGGTTCGACGGCAACGGCGAACCCCCGATCGTCATCTGCACGATGGGCGGCTTCACGATGGACGCCTTCGACACGCCCGCACAGCGCACCGTCAAGTACGAGCGCATCGCGAAGGCTCTCGAACTCATCGACGACACCGACGCGCGCCTGACCGCGCAGACCCTTCCGCCGTACCCGTGGCTCATGGGCGGCCAGCAGCACCACAACCTGTTCATGGACGTCGACGACACGGTGTGGTTCTGCGAGCAGTTCGGCCGCCGCCTGACGTTCGACCTGTCGCACTCGAAGCTCGCGGCGAACTTCACGAAGAAGCCGTTCAGCGAGTACGTCGAGAAGCTCGCGCCGCTCAGTGATCACCTGCACGTCGTCGACGCCGAGGGTGTCGACGGCGAGGGCCCGCAGATCGGCGACGGCGAGATCGACTGGCCCGCCACGGCAGCGCAGTTGGACCGTCTCGCCCCCGGCGTTCCGTTCATCCCGGAGATCTGGCAGGGCCATGTCAACAATGGCGAGGGCTTCTGGACCGCCCTGGATCGGTTGGAGGCCTGGCTGTGAACACCCCTGCCCCTGTCGCCCTGTGGGTCTCCCCCGTCTCCAATCTTGCAGGCGTGGCGCGACACATCCTGGATGTCGCGCGCCACGGTCTGCCCGGATGGCGACTCGTCGTCGCGGCGCCCGAAGGCCCCCTGCTGGATGAGCTCCGTGGCCTCGACGTCCCCATTCTCACCCTCGATGTCGACCAACCCGCCCACAGGGCTGTGGCGGATCTGCGCGGAATCATCAGGCGGATGGACCCGCACATCGTGCACTCGCACCTCGCGAAAGCGGACTTCCTCGCCACGATGGCGGCTGTCGGTCTTCCTGTCACCCTCGTCTCCACCGAACATCACATCCCCGAAGACCCGAGAGTCTTCCACTCGAGCAAGGCGAAGGCGTGGTCACGGCAGTCCGCGCACCACGCCCGGACGCGTCGCGCCGCGCGGCTCATCGCCGTCAGTGAATCCACGAAGCGCGACATGGAGAGGTACTGGCGTCCGAGCGCGCCGATCACCGTCATCAAGAACGGTGTGGATCGGACGACGGCGCCTCCTCGCTCCCCCGGGTTGCGGTTGCTCTCCCTGGCCCGACTCGATGCCGAGAAGAACATCGATGCAACGCTGCGCATCTTCCGTCAGGTTCGCGCCCAGCAGCCGGGGGCCACACTGACGATCGCGGGCATGGGTCCTGAGGCCGATCGACTACGCGCTGTGGCGCGTGAGCTCGGAGTCGACGACGCAACCAATTTCGCTGGGTTCGTCGATGCTCGCGAAGCGCTCGCGTCGCACGACGTTCTCGTCCAGCCGTCGAGGGCCGACAATCTCTCGTACACGCTGCTTGACGCGGTGAACTCCGGTCTCGGTGTGGTGGCCAGCGACATCGGGGGCAACCCAGAGATCCTGCCACCTCGATGCCTCGCACCCTTGAGCGACGAGTCGGCCATGGCGGATGCTGTGATCGAGCAGGGTCTCGACGTGTCGAAGCGCCCGCACCTACCCGATGACATCCCGACCGTGAGCGAGATGGTCGACGCCGTCCTCGACGTGTATGCAGAACTAGGACTCGCCTCCGCTGATCTCGGCCGTGAGCTGGCCACGCCGGTGCGCGCTGCCAAGCCGGCGGTGAGCGTCGTCACCGCGTACTACAAGAATCACGCCACGCTCGGCGAGCAGCTCGACGCCCTCGTCGCGCAGGTGGACGCGCCGCCCTTCGAGGTCGTCGTCGCCGACAACGAAGGCTCTGCGAGGCTGGCGCGGATCGTGGAACGCTACCGCGGCGCGCTCGACATCCGCGTGGTGTCGGCCAATGACGTTCAGGGCCAGTGCCACGCTCGCAACGTGGGGGTGAAGGCCGCGCGCGGTGACGTCATCGCGATGTCCGATGCGGACGACGTCGTGGGCGAGCGGTGGGTGGCGACGCTGCATCGGGTGGTGTCTCAGACCGACGTCCTCGCCACCGGCATGATGCGTCTCGACGTCATCAATTCGGAGTTCGTGTGCCGTGCCAAGGCGGTCGCTGATGGGCTCGACCAGGTGCCGCATCCGTACGAGCAGGGCCCGTTCTCCTATCTGGGCTACGAGGTGTTCGTCTTCGGCTCCAACATCGGGATCCGCCGGAGCACGTACCTCGAGCTTGGCGGCATGAACGAAGCCATGCTGGGCGGCAGTGAAGACGTCGACTTCTCCTGGCGGTTGTTGGAATCGGGCCGCACGATCGTCGTGGACCCCTACGCCACGGTTCATTACCGGCTCCGCGCCGGCACCTCCGACGCGATGACGCAGGGGTATCGCTACAGCCGCGCCCAAGTGGGTCTGTGGCGCCGCAGTCAGCTGCTGGGCCGCCCGGTGCGCGGTATGTCGTTCCTGTGGGCGGTCACGGAGACGGCGAAGCTGCCCCTGGCCTGGGCCAGGGCGCCTGGGCTCAGCGCGGAAGAGCGTTTTGCCCTCGCAGGCCGAACAGGCTGGATCACCGGCAATCTGGCCGGGCAGATCGCCGTGCGCGCTCCCTGGTATCGGCCGCCGGAGGAACCGTGCTCCATCTGAATCTCTGCGCCAACCAAGGTGCGGTCGGCGGCGGGGAGGTCATGCTCTTGGCGATCGCGCAGGCGGCCCGGAGCCTGGGTCATGAGGTCACAATCATCGCGCCGGAGCAGCCTTGTGAGGTCGCCCGTGAAGCCGCTGCTCTGGGGTTCAGCACCGTCGCCCTCCCCGGGGACTCGACAGCCGGGTACATGCGCGGTCTCCGACGGTGGGATGCCCGTGAGCGCACGGGCATCCTGTGGTGCAACGGGCTGCGGCCCGCCGTGGCCACGGCCGGTCACAGACGCCGCATCGTTCATCTTCACCAGGAGCCCCACGGAGTCCAACGTGTCCTGATGACGATCGCACGAGTCGGCTCCATGGTGACCCTGGTCCCCTCCGAGTTCATGGGCCGCAGAATTCCCCGCACCCGGGTGTTGGAGAACTGGGTGGATGAGCCGCCCAGCACCAGGGACAGTTCGGTCCGCCGAGATCTGAAGTCCCCGGTCATTGGATACCTCGGGCGCCTCTCGAGCGACAAAGGCGTACCGATCCTTTGCAGGGCAGTCGCGACGCTTCGCGAGGGTCATCGCAACCCGACGCTCCTGCTCGCCGGCGAATCACGGTTCGTGAGCGAGGCCGACGCCACGCGCGTTGACGCGGCTATCGCTGCGCTGGGCGCGACTGCGGTCCGAAAGGGGTGGATGGAGCGCGCCGAGTTCTTCGAGTCTGTTGATCTGGCCGTCTTCCCCTCGGTGTGGGACGAGCCCTTCGGACTTGTCGTGGCCGAAGCCATGGCCGCGCGCTGCCCGTTCGTCGTGAGCGATGCCGGGGCGCTGCCGGAGGTTGCGGGGCCGGGCTATCCGTTTGTCGCAGCCCGCGGCGATGCCGCCTCCCTCGCCGCCGTCATCGAAGACGCTCTGAGCGAACCCGCTGCGGATGTCGTGAATCACTCATACAGGCGATGGGCAGGCCACTATTCCCCTTGGACGGGCGCCTACCGGCTCAAGTCTCTGCTCGACGACCTCATCAAGGACACCCCAACCTCATGAAAGCAACTCTCGTCATTCCGTCGCGCGGAGGCGCAAGGCGCCTGCCCGTACTCCTCGAGGCCCTCAGCAAGCAGAGTTACGCCGATTGGGAGGCTGTCGTTGTTATCGACGGGGATATCGACGATTCGGCCTCTGTCGTGGCGCAGTACCATTACTTACCGGTGCGGACCATCGTCTTCCCGAAAAACCGGGGGCGAGTTGCTGCCCTCAACGCCGGCTTCGACGCATCCCTCGGGGACGTGCTCATTCGTTGTGACGATGACCTCGAACCGGCGCCAGACTTTGTCGAGAAGCATATTGCGGCGCACCAAGGCGAGCCATGCGGGGTGGTGGGCTTGTACAAGAATATTCTAGACGACACCCCCTATGCAGAAGTGTATGGTCATGATGCCGACGAGCGATTTCGTCGTGAAGCCTACGCCACCCCGGCCGAACAGCGTTGGCGCTATTGGGCGGGAAACTGCTCCATGACACGCCACACATGGCGCGAAGTCGGGCCGTACGATCCACGCTTCCGCGCCTACGGATGGGAAGACGTTGACTACGGATTCCGCATCGTAGAAGCCGGATACCCGGTTGTCCTCGAGCCTTCACTCGAAACAGCGCACTACGCGGCTGCTGTCTCGACAAGCTCTCGCGCGCGCCGCGCCTTCCTATCGGGACAAGCTCGCTTCCTCTTTGACTCAATTCACTCAGGCGAGGTTCCCCACTCTGGCCCACCGCGCCCGAAGAACACGTCTCCTTGGAACATCGCAACGAACCTGGTCGCACTATGCACGACCTACTCAAGCGCCAGATCCACGGGCCATGCCATTGATTTCGTTCTGCCTAGGCTGCCATCCCAGGTGGGGTCGAAACTAGTCGCACTACTCGTAGAGGCGTCAGCTGTAGCAGGCTACTCCCGCCCGCACGGGGCGAAGAATGACGTATAACTCCGTCTCACACATTTGCCTCGTCGTCCCCCGCCATCCCGAGGTCAGCGGGGGGTCGACCTTCGTGCGCAATCTCGCTGCGGCCTTCAGAAATCATGGGCTCAGCGTTCGCGTCCTATCGGTGTACCCGGGCCACCCGCTCGGCGGTGACAGCTTCTCTCCTGCTGCGGATGAGACTGACACGATTTTCGTACGCGAGGAACTGCACCGACGGCCAGTTTCGGAGGGGCGTCCCCCTTGGCGCGCTGCCCCTCTTGCCCTGTTCAAGCGATGGGACCGGTGGCGCCAGCTCTCTGCTCTGCGACGCACCATGGCCACGTTGCCCGCCAACAGCGTTGTCATCTTCACCCACGTCCTCGGCAAGATGATGGTCGATGAGTCCGGTTTTCAGCGGTCCCCGACCGGCCCACTGTTCGTCGGGCAGCACCATTCGTCGTTCGCGAGTCTTGAGGACGAACCGTGGCTCCGGGAGGCTCTTCCGAAACACTTCGCTGACTGTGATGCCTTCGTCGCGCTCTCCGATGAGGACGCGGCCTTCTTCGGCTCGCTGCTCGACGTGCCGTGCGTCGCAATCCCCAACCCGGCACCAGAGGGCCGCACTCTCTCCACGCAATCGACGAAGAGAGCGGTGGCATTGGCACGCTTGTCGCACGAAAAGCAGATCCCTCTCATGGTGCGTCTCTTCGCCGCGGCGATCACCGTGCCCGAGGCGGATGGGTGGTCGTTGGCCATCTACGGCGACGGGGTCGAGCGCCCCCAGGTTGCCGACGAGATCGAGCACTCTGGCATGCATACGCGGATCCAGTTGGCCGGTGTCGTCGACGATTCAGCCACCGCGCTGTCAGACGCGTCGTTGAATCTCCTGACGTCAAGCCTCGAAGGCTTCGGCATGACGATCTTGGAGGCGGCGTGCTCAGGGATCCCTTCGATCGCGTTCGATTGCTCTGAGGGTGTGCGGTCGCAGCTGGAGGACGGGGCTGGGTACCTCGTTCCTGCCAGCGACGAAACTGCCTACGTCGAGGCGCTCAGAGCCGCCATGACCAACGATGAAGAACGGGCTCGCCGGGCTGACCGCGCGCTGACTCGCTCCCGGTCGTACGATGCGTCGACCATCGCAGCACGCTGGCTCGCACTATTCGACACCCTATTTCCCATGGACCCACCAGCCCCCTCTGAAGAGTCCTCCACGGCGCAGGCCCGTCCCGAATCAACGCACCCGTGCGCGTCCCCCGGAGTTCCCTCGCCCCGCCGCGAAGCCTGAGCGGGGCGGTGTCACAGTTTCCGGTCCTTGATGGGCGTCAGCCTCACAGCGTCGTCGACAAGCAAATTTCCCACCCCGGGAGGTCATTCATCGATCGCTGCCATGATCCGACGAGCAACAGCCGCGCGTGTGAATTCACTCGCCCTATGCCTGGCCGCACCACTCCGCTCACGAGCCGATTCGGGGTCTGCTGCTGTCTTCATCGCGGCCACCAGCGCCGCATGGTCGTCACGGTCAACCGTGATGCCCGTGTCTCCCAGAAGCCATCCGGGCCCTCCCACGGCAGGGCCGATGCTGGGAACCCCTGCCTGCATGGCTTCGACGAAGATGATGCCTGCTGGTTCACAGTCAGCCAGTGCGATACAACAGGTGGCGCGGCGCCACAAGTCCTCCATGTCGGCGCGGTCGCCTGGATCCCGAAGGTCCTTCCAGCCGTGGCAGATCACCCCCGGAAACTCGACCTGCGGATGCTGACCTACCAGGTGCAACTCTGCCTCGGGAAACTCTCGACGGACGTCCGAGAAAGCCTTCGCCACCTGAGGACCTCCCTTTCCGATCCACTCCCTGGCCGGAAAGAGGAATCTCGGGGGAGACCATTGTTTGTGGTGCGACGGCTCGACCTCGAAATTGGCGCTGATACCCACCGCGCGAGCCTTCTCGGAAGGGCAATGACAGTCGTTCACTGCAGAATCGGCCGCCCACCCCGTCGAGAACAGTGCGGCATGATTCGCCGCGTACGATTCAACCTGATGACGGCTGCGCGCGACTGTCGTGCGCTGGGGAACGGTCCCCCAGAAACGGGACGGCCACTGGAGCGCCTGTGGAATGGTCATGTCTTCGTAGGAGGCCGTGCGGGGGTGTCGGACGCTGTAACCGGTGCCCATCTGCAGGACGCCGTCGACTGGGCCTACGGTCCGTAGACGCCGCGCCGCCGTCCAGCTGACGAGCCGCAGATGCGTCATCGACTGCGTGGATCCGGCCAGGGCACGCCGCATGGCTGTTCGCCTCCCCCGCTTCGCGAGTCCAGGAACCCCCCAGGCCAGCTGTACCGCCCGTCTGACGAAGCGCCAGCCGACCGGGGAGCAGTCCACGGTGATCACATCGACGCCGGCCTCTTCAAGCCCCTGCACGAGGTTGCTGGGCGTGCCCGACCACAATCCTGGGTCACGAGGATCTCCGATCGCCAGCACAGCCACCCGTCGCACGCCGTGAGCGGCCGCGACACGGCGCTGCATAGCGGGTGCATGACCTCGTGAGATCACGGCAGAGAGCGGGGTCTGGACGAGTCGCCGGCACCTGTCTCGGGTCTCACGGACCAAACAGGCCAAGGCGCGAACCGCCCCTGGCTCACGCGTTACTCCTACGCGGGCGAGAGCGAGACGAACGCCTAGGCCAAGCGCAGGACGCTCTTGCGTGGCAGCGCGCAGCGCCTCGACAACCAGGTCACGGTATTCCCCTGTTCGCCACAGCCGGATGGCCAGGGGCGGCATGGCGGTCCGAATATAGGCATCCCCCTCATCCGAGACCCCCACCTGTTTGAGCAGTATCCCGACGCGAGCGGCGAGAAACCCCGCGTCATCGTCTCGGAAACGAGTGGTCCCGAGCGACGTCGATACCTCACGGAAATCCACGAGCGGTTCATCGACACAGATGATGCGCCCATGAGCCGCAAGACGTAGCCACAGGTCATAGTCCTCGAAGAACCATCGCTCGTCGTATCCCCCTACGGTCCGAACGGCCTCGGTCGCTACCAGGACCGAGGCTGCGGGTAACCAGCACTGATGCAGCAGACGCGTGTGGATGTTGCCTTCGAGTGCCCCTGGGCCCGAGGGCCACTCGTGCAGCGTGCGGTAGTCCGGCTGCAGCACCTGGCCTTCCTCGTCGATCCGCCGGGCGTTCGAATAGACAGCAACGGCACGGTGCCCATCCCCCACCCAGCGATCTATGAGCGACTCCAACCGTTCAGGAATCATCCGATCATCTGCCGAGACGTACGTGTAGAACGGTGTGGTGATCGTCTCCAGCGCTTCATTCAGACCACGGCACAACCCGATGTTCTGAGGGTGCACGACAAGCTCATATCCGGCCTCTGGATGGCGGGAGAGCCAGGATACAATCCGCGCCACAGAACTGTCGCCGGATGCATCGTCGATGATGAGCACGCGCTCCGGCGCACGCGTCTGGACGAGGATCGAATCGAGCAATTCTTCTACGAACCGCTCGTGATTATAGCACACGACGACGACCGTGACTCCGAGGTTGTCAGCCATTCGCTTCATCCCTCCTCGAGTCGACCGAGACGCACCAAGCGTGCGAACGCGGGGCTCTGGGTTTGTAGTTTCGCAAAGGTGCCGGACCCGACTACGCGGCCATCCTCCAGGTAGATCACACAATCGGCATGCTTGACGGTCGAAAGCCGGTGGGCCACGAGAATCACCGTGATGCTTCCGTGTAGGCCACGAATGACTGCGCTGATCTTGTCCTCTGTCTCGTTGTCCAGAGCCGACGTGGCCTCGTCGAGAACGAGGACCTGCGGGCGCCGATACAGTGCCCGCGCGATACCGACGCGCTGCTTCTGCCCACCCGACAATTGGGTTCCTTGGAACCCGACGATGGCGTCCATACCCCCGGGCAGGGAATCAAGAAGCTCGCCGAGTTGCGCCAGGCGAAGGGCCGCTTCAACAGCGGTTCGGTCGACAGACTGCTCATCGGCCCCGAACGCGACGTTCTCCCACAAGGTGGCGGCCAGCAGGTAGACGTCCTGCGGAACGTAAGCGACCTTGTCAAGCCATTGTGCATGATCAGCGACGATGTCGAGCCCATCGAACGACACCTGGCCATAGGTAGGTTGGATTAGCCCGAGGACAATGTCGATGAGGGTTGTCTTGCCCGAGCCGGACAAGCCGCAAACAGCAAGTGACGATCCCTCGGGAACCACGAATGACACGCCCTGCAACACGTCGTCGACCCCATCCGGGTAACGGAACCGCACGTCGTCGACGACGAGGTCGCCGGATCCCATCGCAGTCGCCGCGTGGCCCAGGTGCGGGTCCTTCTGGGCTCGTCCAGCTCGGGCGGCCCCCTTGCGGGGGGCTTCGCTCAGTCCCCGCAAAGCTTTCGTCGTGACATGGAGGCCCTCGATGCCGAATCGGATGTTTCCCAGCGTGGCGGTGAGCGCTGTCAACGACGGCAGCAACTTCACGGCGGCCGCGACGAAGAGGGTGATGGTGGGCATTGTGTTGTCCGCCCCGCCGCTCAGCGCGCTCGAACACAGCAGAACCGCGATCCCGAGAATCGTGACGAATTCGAGGACATACTTGGGAGCCTGGGCATAGAAGTTGGCGTCCCGAGACGCGGCGGCATTACGTGTGGCCGCATCACTGTACGTCACGAGAAAGTGCTGCTCAGCCTTGTGCATTCGCACTTCGCGGGCCCCATAGATCGCTTCGAGCAACGCATGGCTCATCTGCCCCGCGGCCTCTTGCGCAGCGATACCCGCCCTTCGATTCCTCGGCGCCAAGAATCGCTGGACCAGCGCGACCGCCACGAGGGAGTATACGATGACGCCCAGGGTGGTGCCAGGGGCCACGGCGAAGAGGAAACCGGCAATGAGACTGATTGACAGGAGCTGCCCGAACACCCCGAGCACGCCTCCCAGAACGTTGGCGTGGGCGGCCTGCACCGCGGCACCCACCGTACGGACGACCGCGCCGACATCCCGTCGTCGTTGCACGAGATAGCTGTCGCTCAAGTAGCTGTGCAGCAGCCTGGTCGCTGTCAGGACTTGGAGACGGGCCACCAAGTCGAAGGACCAGCGCGCGACCGCGAGGGCAAAGATGCTCTTTGTCAAGAAAGCCAGCACCATGGCGACGCAAAGCATCACGGCGAAAGGGCCACGCTCAGGCGTGCCCGCAAGGCGATGGATGACCCCGAGGTATCCGGCCTCGAGGCTCGCCCCGGAAAGCACCTGCATGACGGGCAGGACGACTGCCAAGCCGGCGAGATCGAGCAATGAGACCACGAACTGCAGTGCAGCGTACAAGCCGAGCTGTGCGCGGGTGCCGCGTGGAAAGCTGGAGACTAGGTAGCGCAACTCGCGCACCCAGGAGGTCTCCGGTTCAACAGAAGTAGTCATGAACGAGGACTCCCGGTTTCGATGAGGGTCAGGAGGCGTGTCGCGAACGCGGCCTCGGAGAATTCTGCTGCTCGCCGCTGCGCGGCTCGACGCAAGCTGGCCATGTCTGTCGGATCGGCGCGGGCAATATTGCGTGTAGCCAGCCGCAACTCCTCCAAGCTCGTCCATCGCACGGTTCCTGGCACGTCTGCGACGACTTCTGCCGGGCCCGCGGTGTCGTACACCATGGCGATAGCTCCCGCGGACATGGCTTCCACGGTCGTGATGCCGAAGTGCTCCTGTGACTGCGGTGCCATGAGGTGTGACTCTCCGAAACCCTGTGCGTGCCAGTACACCGACGACTCGCGATAAAGCGTGTGCAGTTCTTCAAGAGAGGCATTGGGATGAAACGCGACGGGCAGGCCAACGGACATCTCACGCAGCCTGGCCAGCTCTGCCTCTGAACCAACACTCCCAGCCAGATGCAATTGCCAGCCTTCTGCGTGCAGGTCCGCCATTGCGCGGAAGGCCACGATGAGGGCTTCCTGGTTCTTGTACGGGTGACCCGGCTGCCGGTCCTGAAATCTTCCGACTGCGAGGATCGAAGGCTGCCGCCAAACCCGTCCTGCCCCGACGCCGCAACAGGGCGGGTAGAGGACGTAGGGGTCGACACCCCAACGCTGTCGCGCGTGAGAGGCGGTGAACCGTGAGTTGGCAAGGAATGACGTGTAGGTGGCTCGAAAGTCGCTCCCCCGATTCTGCAGGCGGCGCGCGTACTGCGTCCAGGAGACGTAACGTGCACGAAGACCCGTGAGCCCGGGCGTCGTCAACTGGTGCGGGAAGTGGATGTAATACAGACTGCGCTCGGCGAGTCCCGGCAGAGTCGCGCCGTACATGCACGTGAGGAAGACGTCCGGCTGCATCGAGCGCACGATGCGGGCCCAGACTAACTCTTCGATCACCGTTCGCAGCGCCTCGAAGCGTCCCATCCTCCCGACGCTGGGAAGTTCCTCGTACGCAACGCCGTCGAGGTCGATCCCGAAGTAATCGGCGTAAGCCCCGAGGTCATCAACCTGGCCGGGAGCCACGATCACCGTGTCGTAACCGGCTGCCTTGAGCGTTTCAGCTGCGACGAGCGCTACGCGCTCGGCGCCGCCGCGCGCGGCAAGCATCGGGGCGAGGACGACCGCTCGGCCCCTGTCACTCACGACCACGCCTCCAATAGAGCGTCCGCGCGGTGCGTGAAGGTGTGTTGGGCGAGAGTACGTCGACGTGCCCTCTCGCGCAGCATCATGAAGTCCTGCGGACGCGCCACCGCGTGTCGGCACAGGTCCACGAGCTCCTCGTGGCCGTCGTACACGAGGATCTCTTCGCCTGGATCGTAGAAATCCGCCACGTCGGCACGATCAATGATCTGCACCGCACCCACCCCGGCGGCCTCGAACGTTCTCATCGTGAAGCCGTCCTGATCCCCGTGGATGTTCAAGGTGGCCCTGCCGTTCCGCATGATGGCGTGCGCGGATGGGCCGGCCACGTCGCGTTTCGCCGGGATGCCGAGTGAGCGCACACGCCAGGTGCGCGCGCGGTCGAACACGTGATCCGACCAGCCCCGCCCCCATGCCTGAACGGGGACACCCGCAGAGACAAGCGCCGCGAGCGCAGACTCTCTCTTGGGCAAGGGCGCACCGACGAAACTCACGAGCCCGGCGCCCGCAGTTGTGTTGTCGATGACGCTCGATGCATCGAAACCCAAAGGCACCTGCGCGATACGATGACCAGCCGCCCGGAGCGTTGCAGCGTCCTGGGCGCTGTACGTCGCCAACTGGGCATACCGCCCGACGAGGTCCGCGTCAAAATTGGTACGGCGGATCTCGTCATACATCCACACTCCGACGAGCCGGTCGTTCTCGGCGGCGAGGGCCCAGAACTCTTCTGTCAGAACATCCCCGCGAATGACGAGGACGAAGTCTGGAGACACTTCGCGAACCCGGGCCATGGCGCGGCGCGAGACCGTGGCGCCGGACAGATGCCCTCCGTCACCTCGAAGTTTGCCGGCTAGTTCGTGTGCGGTCTTGTTCCAGAGCTTCTCAGCGGGCGACGCGGCGACGTCGTAGCAATGGGTGAGCACCTCGTACCCCAACTCACCGAACGCCCGCCCGATGGCTGCGTAATAGCCGTGGAATGAAGGAGAGATGATGAGCAGTGACCGCGAGCGCGTCACGCTTCACCTCCCATCACGCGCGCAGGAACGCCGCCCACGACGGCGCCCGGCACCACATCCTTGACGACGACGGCGCCGGCTGCAACAGTCGCCCCTCTGCCGATGGCTACTCCTCCGAGCACCACGGCGTTCTGGCCGATGAAGACGTCGTCCTCGATGAGGACGGGCCCGGTGCCGCGGACCTCATGCCGTGAGCCTCCTCGGGCATGGTCGGTCGACGTCACCATGACGTTGTCCGCGAAGACACAACCGCGACCGATGCTCACCGGGTCGATCGAGTGCAGGTGTACGCGATGGCCGATGTAGGTGTCCGCACCGATGGCAAGGTGCCCCGCGGGGCCTTCCGCCGCCAGCCAAGCGCCGTCTCGAATGATGACCCGATCCGCGACGCTGATCCTGTCGGTCCCCTGGATCATGAGAGGCGAAACCAGCACGCTGCCCGACCCGAAGTGCGCGAAGGCCCGTCGATACAAAGGGATCAGGAGTTGGGCCCGCCGATAGCGAACACCTGGGGTCTTCTCGATCAATGTTCGTGTCATCTTCACGCCTGGACCTCCGATCGCGAGGCGCCGACTGGAGCGCCGCGATGCAGCGGCGCCGCGTTGGATGCGCGTGGCGGGGCGATCTCTGCGGCCCGCCACGCAAGATTCGACGCGGCGGCGGGTTTGCCGAGACGGTAAGCGATGCAGATTCCGAGCACGATGAAGGCACCCACCGTCATGAACACCTCTCCCAGTTTCCACGCGCAGACGAGCACGACGATGACCGTCGCCTCTGCTGTGAGCATCTCCCATGAGACATGCAGTCGTCGATCGAGCAATCCCAGGCCGAGGAGGACGAAGGCCAGAACGGTTGACCAGAGAAAAACATGACCGCCCTCGACGAAAGCCTGCAGATACGAATCATGGAACCATTGCCGTCGATCACCGATCACCACGAACCCCTGATTGAGACCGAGGCCCGTCCACGGCGTCAGGGATGCTTTGATTTCCATCGCCTGATCGATCTGCGCCCTGTACCAATCGGTGCCTGTTCGGTCACCGAACGCGGAACTGGAGGCATAGTTGTTGATCGAGAAGACGAGAACCGCATACCCGATCGCCGCGAGGGCGATTCGATAGGCCACACCGATCCGGTTGCGGAGCAGGACCCACAGGGCGGCCAGCACGATACCTCCGAGCGCGGTTCGCGATCCGGTGAGAAAGACGAACCACGTCGAGAGGAAGAACCACGGTATGCGCCAACGCGGGGACAGAACCGCAAGCCCGAGGATCCCCCATATCGCGTAGTACATCCCTGCAACGTTCTTGTCCCCATAGAAACCGGTCAGATATGGCGGGTAATTATTCTCCGTCAGCCCGGCATAGAACAGAAGGACGTTGGCACATGCGCTCATGCATGCTCCGATGATGAACGACCGAATGTCGATCCGCCCGGTTGCGATGACAACGCACACGGCGAAGAGAATGAAGAACTTCAGGAGGCGCTGCTGCCACGGCATGCCGTGGAAGACGGAAACCAGGACGAGGAAGGCCATGAGTGCCAGGAAGGCGATGACCAGGAGACCACCGCCCGGTACGGTCAGCTTCGCTCGCCGGCAGGCACTGACGGCCACCATCACGACACCCGTTGCAAGACCGCCCACAAGACCCCCAGGCAGGGCGGTGGTGACGAACATCAGCGAGAAACCCATGACGAGGTCCAGGAGAACCACCGGCCCCCAGAAGCCGGCGACGGCCTGCCCGACCTTTTCCACGCGCGTCGAGGCGTGCGGTCCTTCCGTTGCGGCCTTGACGTTACGGGATTCAGGCACAGACGCACTTCGGCGGGTCTCAGCGCCGAGCAGGTGCTGCCACTCGGGAGCCATCCCCTCAGTTCGATTCATGGCCCGACCTCTCCTCCAGCAGGCCGTGATCGACCAAGGACATCACGAAGTTCTGCACGGGCTGCGCGATCTCGTCGGACGGCCATCCGTGCTCAGCAGCCAAGAGCGCCACGAGCCCCTCCGTGTCGGAGACCCGCGGGGACGCCCGCCAGACCAGCAACCCTACCTGCGGCAACCGCACGATGACTCCTCGAGACGCCCTGAGCACCCACACCGCAGATCGATCATCGGGGTCCGTCTCCACAGCGATGTCCTCAGGGATGGCCCATCGGCCCTGGGTTTCTTCACGGCGAGTCATCGCTCGGCCCTCGTACGCAGCCGCGTTTCAAGCCGGTGAAGCACATCACCGAGGGCCGTGACGAATCGCTGCCGGAAAGCGTGCACATATTCACGGCGCGTGGGAGGGTGGCCCAGCTCGTCGCTCAAGAGGCCCTTGTTGACCATGAAGAATGCACGGAAGACCCGCCCCTTCGCCAGTGGCCCGCGTGCCGCCCGGAAACGCCCGCCCCACTCGTCCAGACGTGATCCTTGCCCGCTGGAGAAGTACTTCCACAACGCGTAGGCAGGCAGCCCACGGAATTCCTCGAGACCACCGACGGCGGCAGCCAGCGCCAGCCGAGCCTCCATCTCGTCGGCGCGCCGTACCACTGCGGCGCGGCTCCCCTCCTCAGCCCCGCCCCAGGCAGCCTCGAGGTCCTCGATCCGGTGGCCGCCGCTACGCGCGAAGTGAAGAAGCAGCACCAGTCGCTGATCGTTCAGCGACGGCACATCACAGGCCACCCCGGCGAGGGTCCGGGTTGTGCGCTGTCCCCACATGGCTTCGAAGGCCGTCGCGGGCTCGACATCGAACCCGGGCCACCAGCGATGTACATCCAGAAGGCCGAGCTCGTGGCGGAGGTTCATCGCGTGACCGAAAGCGGAGCCTTCGTCGAAACCTGTGATCTCGCGCCAACCTCGCGCCCGGAGCGCCTCGACAAAGGCAAGCACGTGCTGGGGGCGAACGAGGACGTCCACGTCAACGCTGTGCCGCGCCGCCCGCTGCAGGCGGAGATCCACTGCTGGGCCTTTGACGTGGAGAAGGTCGCAACCGACCTCGTCAGCGATGAGCTGTACATAAGCATGCAGCAGCCGGACACGGACTGTCTGAGGGACCTCGACGCAGTTTGCCGTCATCGTGTCCATTCGTCATCCCCTATCCTGGCCTTGCACGTTCCAACACACAGGCGCGTAGCGCCAACTTGCCTTGCCCTCGCGGCGAACTCAGCTCGTCAGACCTCTCTGCCGTAATTCGCGCAGGGCGACGTCCCATGCCTCCGAATCGGCGCCGGGCAAGCCCCACGATCGACCAATGAAGTCGGCCACGGCCTGCTCACTGCTCATCAGGGGCAATGGCGCGCCTGCGGAACGGAGACCCTCCAGAGAGGCAACGGCGTGCTCGATGTCCCCGGCCCGGCCGACATCCACATACTCCACCGGCGCACTCGCGACCGGGGCCGCAGCAGCAGCAAACCGCGCCAGGTCGGTCAACGACGTACGCTCACCGGTGCCACAGTTGAGAACCCGCAGGCTCCCGAGTCGACCCGGGTGATCGATGCACCAGGTGATCAGACGCGCAACATCGTCGACGTGCACGAAATCCCTCGTCGCAGAGCCATCGCCATAGACCGACAACGGTCGACCCTCGCGGAGGCGCGCGAGAAAAGCTGCCAGAACCCCCGTATAGGGATTGTGGAGTGCCTGTCCGAAGCCCACCACGTTCTGCGGCCGTAGAACAGTGACCGGGATCGCGGCAGCGTACTCCGCGAGGATGGCCTCCGCCTCGGACTTGGTTTCTCCGTAGACGGAAACAGGGCGGTGCGGGTCCTCCTCCCGGGACGGCGCGGCCTCTGCCTGGGGACAGCAACGCGCCCCGAACCGAGTGCCGTGGCGCCGGCACTCGTACCGTCCCTCGCCGTAGACGGCTCGGGACGACAGTGCGACGAGGGCGGCACCCCAAGAAGCGGCCGCAGCAGCCGCGAGCCGCGTCCCCTCCACGTTGACAGCCCTATAGCGCCCGGCCTCGTACATGGATTGTGCCGTACCGGTTTCAGCAGCCAGATGAACGACGACATCGAACCCCGGCAATGCGTCCCACGTGCTTGCCTGACTGACGTCTGCGATGACGACTTGCCCCGGAAAGCGCTGCACGGCAGCTTCTGCATGCTGGTGCACCTGGGCATTCAAACTGTCGACGGCGACCAGTTCATGCTCCGAGGCCAGCATGACGGCGACATGTTGACCGATGAATCCGGCCCCGCCGGTGATGAGAATGCGCATGGCGCCCTTCGTCGTGACCCGTTGCTCCGTGCCACTCTAACGCCCCGGCATGACGGGCGTCAGAACATGACGCCCCCCGTCACGTGTCCTTGAACACGCGACGGAGGGCGTCACCGGCGAGACCGCTGTGATCAGGCAGCCATGGCCTTGCTGAGGTTCTCGTCGATGGCGGCGAGGAAGTCCTGCGTGTTGAGGTACGGCTGGTCCTTGCTGATGAGCAGCGCGAGGTCCTTCGTCATCTTGCCCTCCTCGACCGTCTGCACGCAGACGCGCTCGAGGGTCTCGGCGAACTTCGTCACCTCGGGTGTGCCGTCGAGCTCGCCACGCTTGGCGATGCCGCGCGTCCAGGCGAAGATCGACGCGATCGGGTTCGTCGACGTCTCCTTGCCCTGCTGGTGCTGACGGTAGTGACGCGTGACGGTGCCGTGCGCGGCCTCCGCCTCGACCGTCTTGCCGTCGGGCGTCATGAGCACGGACGTCATGAGGCCGAGCGAGCCGAAGCCCTGCGCGACGATGTCGGACTGCACATCACCGTCGTAGTTCTTGCACGCCCAGACGTAGCCGCCCTCCCACTTGAGCGCAGAGGCGACCATGTCGTCGATGAGGCGGTGCTCGTACGTGAGGCCGCGCTTGTCGAACTCGGCCTTGAACTCGCGGTCGAAGACGTCCTGGAAGATGTCCTTGAACGCGCCGTCGTACGCCTTGAGGATGGTGTTCTTCGTGGACAGGTAGACGGGCATGTTGCGCTCGAGGCCGTAGTTGAACGACGCGCGAGCGAAGTCCTCGATCGACTTGTTGTAGTTGTACATGCCCATCGCGACGCCGCCGGACTCGGGGAACTCGGCGACCTCGTAGACCTGCTTCTCGCCACCGTCGGCCGGGGTGTAGGAGATCTCGACGGTGCCGGCACCGGGCACCTTGAAGTTCTGCGCCTTGTACTGGTCGGCGTGAGCGTGACGGCCGACGATGATCGGCTTCGTCCAGCCCGGCACGAGGCGCGGCACGTTGCTGATGATGATCGGCTCGCGGAAGATCACGCCACCGAGGATGTTGCGGATGGTGCCGTTGGGGCTCTTCCACATCTCCTTGAGGCCGAACTCCTCGACGCGCGCCTCGTCCGGCGTGATCGTCGCGCACTTGACGCCGACGCCGTACTGCTTGATCGCGTTCGCCGCGTCGACGGTGACCTGGTCGTCCGTCGCGTCACGGTTCTCGATGCCGAGGTCGTAGTACTTGAGGTCGACGTCGAGGTACGGGTGGATCAGGCGGTCCTTGATGAATTGCCAGATGATGCGCGTCATCTCGTCACCGTCGAGCTCGACGATGGGGTTCTTGACCTTGATCTTCTCCATGGCCTGTGCTGGCTCCTTCGATCAGTTGGTGCGACGAATGTTCGCTTGCCTCAGGTTATCGCTACGTGGGCGACCTCCCCAAGACGAAGGCGTGGCAGCCCGAACGCCTGTGTCATCACCTACCCCGGCGGCCGTCTCGGGGCACTCCTACCCCACTTGGAAAGAGCCGCTGCGCAGATATGCGCGCAGGTGCGCTGCTGTTGCCCCTGCAGTCCGGTCAAGAGAGGTGGGGAGGCCGGCCAGCGGCCACCACGTGTGCTCTGCGGCTTCACCGTCCGCGCCCCAGGCCGGCGGACGCTGTGCTACGCGCACAACAAAGCACAAGGCGAACGCCTGCACCTGGTCGCCATTGGAGTAACGAAGATGCGTGACCTTCGGATCGGACAGGCAGGCAAAGGGCTCGAGCTCGTCCTCTCGCACGAGCACCCCGGCCTCCTCGGCCAGTTCTGTGATCGCGATGTCGGCGAAAGATTGCCCACGCTCGGCTGAACCGGACGGAAACTCCCACTGGCCTGAATCGGCGCGTCGCTGCATCAGAACGTGGCTACCCGCATCAAACAGAACCACCTGGGCGCCAGGCATCAGGATGAGCTGGGACCCCACGAGGGCGCGCAAGCGTCCGAGGTACGTCTCGGCGAATTGGGTCATACGGCCTCGTCGTGCGAGCCGTACCCCATGACGTCGTCGTCGGGGTGCGGCGCGAGCTCGTGGACAAGCGGCACGACGTCGGCGATCGAATCGCAGATGCGCGTCGGCACGAATGGGTACCGGTCGACCTGATCGGGCCTCGTCGAACCGGTCAGCACGAGAATGCTGCGCAGCCCCGCTTCGAGGCCGCTGCGCACGTCCGTGTCGAGGCGGTCACCGATCATCACCGTCGATTCCGAGTGCGCATCGATGCGGTTGAGCGCGCTGCGCATCATGAGCGGATTCGGCTTGCCGACGTAGTACGGCTTGACGCCCGTCGCCGCCGTGATGAGCGCCGCGATCGACCCCGTCGCCGGCAACGGCCCCTCCGTGCTCGGGCCCGTGACGTCCGGGTTCGTCGCGATGAACCGCGCGCCACCCTCGATGAGACGGATCGCACGCGTGATCGCCGTGAACGAATACGTGCGCGTCTCCCCCAGCACGACGTAGTCGGGGTCTCGCTCCGTCATCGTGTAGCCGACGTTATGGAGCGCCGTCGTCAGCCCCGCCTCACCGACGACGTACGCGCTGCCACCGGCGCGCTGATCGGCGAGGAACTGCGCCGTCGCGAGCGCCGACGTCCAGATCGCCTCTTCGGGGATGTCGATGCCGCTGCCCTGCAGGCGGGCGCGGAGGTCACGCGGGGTGTAGATCGAGTTGTTCGTCAGGACGAGGAAACGACGCCCCGTCTCCTGCAACGCCTGCAAGAACTCCGCAGCCCCCGGAATGGCGCGCTCCTCATGCACGAGAACGCCATCCATGTCCGTCAGCCAGCACTCCACTGCGTGGTGGTTGCTCATCCGCTCATCCTTCACTGTCGTGCCGAATCGTTCAACCCATGATGCGACGAACGGCCGCCGCCACCGTCGCAAGCGCCGGATCGGCCTGCGCCGCCATCCTCGCAAAGACCTCGGGGCCCTGGCGGAACGGGTCGAGAATCTCCGCCTCGACGTCCGATCGAGTGCTGTGACGCTCGACGCTGCCCGCCGTCGAATTGGCGACGAACTCGCGCAGCCCGTCGACGCCCTTGGCTCGGGGTAGGGGCGCCTCGGCGCAGACGTCGGCGAAGTCGAGCAACGCGAAGATGCGCGACGCCGCCGTCGGCGCCTCTTCGACGAGGACGCGCCGATGCTCGCGCGACGCTGCCAGCACGAGGTCCGCCTCGCGCACGAGCGCGGGCGTCACCTGACGCGGACGGTAGCGCGCGCCGTCGAGGCCGCGCTCACGCAGGAGAACCTGCGTCCCCGATGACATCCTCTCGATGAGCAACGCGCCCGTCCCGGCGCCCTCGACGCGTACCGGCAGGCCCGCCAGGTCGGCAGCCAGCACACGCTCGAAATACGGTGAGCGACAGACGTTTCCCGTGCACACGCCGAGGATGGTGAAGGTCTCGCGATCATCCCCGGTGGCCAGGCTGTCGACCTCATGGCCCGCCTGCTGAGGGCGAACCGGCGCCGGCCCAGCATCGAGGCTGAGCGAAACGTCCGGGCGGGCTCGCGCTCCCTCACGCTCGCGCTTCGCGGCCTGCACCTGCGCGAGCCGTCGCTGATCGGAGCGCGTGCGGAGCGTGCCCCACTGCCCGGGCGTGACGGGCTCGACGGCCTCGTGAGCCTGTGCCGGTTCGCCCGACGACGCGGCGTCGCGCGGTTCGCTCACGTCACTCCCCCGTCGTCTCGAGCGCGGCGAGGTCGTAGTCGACGACGACCGCCGCGTGGTCGCTCCACCGCTGATCGTAGGCTGCGGCGCGCCCGATCCACGGTTCGCGGGCGACAGCGGCGAGCGTCGGGCTCGCGAACTGGTAGTCGATGCGCCACCCGGAGTCGTTGTCGAACGCCTTTCCGCGCCACGACCACCACGAGTACGGGCCCGGCACGTCGCCGTGATTAGCGCGCACGACGTCGACCCAGCCGTTCTGGGTGAGCCGCGTCAGGTACGCCTGCTCGTCCTCGAGAAACCCGGCCTTGCCACGGTTTCCCTTCCAGTTCTTGAGGTCGTTCACCGTGTGCGCGACGTTGAAATCGCCCATGACGAGCGCCGGACGACCAACGAGCTGCGCCATCCGCGCCTCCAGCGCGTCGAGGAAGGCGTACTTCGCAGTCTGCTTGTCGGTGCCCGCCTCGCCGGTGTGCACGTAGACGCTCGCGATCGTGACAGTGCGACCGCCGACGACGACGTCAGCCTCCACCCAGCGGCCGATCTCGTCGAAGCCGTCGATGACGCAGCTCGACGACGCGAGCGCATGCTTCGTCAGGATGGCGACGCCCTCACGGCCCGCAGCGGCCGACTCGGCGTGCGCGAGTTCGTACTCGGCGAGAGCCGAACCGTCGAGTGCGGTCGCGAACTGCTTCGCCGACGCGCGCACCTCCTGCATGGCGACGACGTCCGGCTCCTGCTGCGCCAACCACTCCAGACCCCCGCGACGCCGCGCTGCCCTGATGCCGTTGACGTTCGCCGTGATCACTCGCATGGGCTCATCGTTTCAAGGCCGCATGATCGTGTCGAACCCACCGACCACAACCGCGCCCAGCCCGAAACCCTGCGTCCAAGTGCACCCGCGTGCATCTGGACGCGGGGAAGAGGTCAGCTCGCGGGGGGTATCGTCGGGCGGCCGAGGGCGTGGACGGTGAAACCCGCCTCAGCCCACCGCTGCCGATCCAACGCATTCCGCCCATCGATGAGCACACGACCCGCGACCTGCTCAGCAACATCGGCCGGGTCGAGATCGCGGTACACCTGCCACTCCGTCAACAACACGACCACCCGCGCCCCCACCAACGCCTCATCAACCGTGTCGACATAACCCGGCCCCGGACGCTGAGCCCGCGCCACAGCCAGTGCCTCCGGATCATGCACCCGCACATCCACACCCAACGCCACCAGACGCTCAGCCACGTCCAACGCCGGACTATCCCGAATATCGTCCGAATTCGGCTTGAACGCCGCCCCCAACACCGCCACCGGCGCCCCCACGACGTCCTCACCCAGCACGTCACGCACGAGCTCCACCACCCGCGAACGACGACGCACGTTCGTCGCATCCACCGTCCGCAAGAACTCCACCGACTCCGCCAGGCCGAGCTCCTCACCACGCGCCATGAACGCACGAATGTCCTTCGGCAAGCACCCCCCACCGAACCCGACACCCGCACCCAAGAACTTACGCCCGATGCGCTCGTCATGCCCGATCGCATCCGCGAGCGCGACGACATCACCGCCGCTCGCCTCACACACCTCAGCCATCGAATTGATGAACGAGATCTTCGTCGCGAGGAACGCATTCGCGCTCACCTTGACCAACTCAGCCGTCGCGAAATTCGTCACCAACCGCGGCGTACCCGCCGCCAACGCCCGCGCATACACCTCATCCAGACGCGCGACATTCGCCTCCGCGAACTCCCTCTCCACGCCATACACGAACCGATCCGGCGTCAACGTGTCCTTCACCGCGAATCCCTCACGCAAGAACTCCGGATTCCAGATCAGACGCGCATCCACCCCCTCACACACGCCGGCCTGCAGCACCTCCAGCACGCGCGGCACCGTCCCCACCGGCACCGTCGACTTACCCACAGCCACTGACCCCGCCTTCATGTGCGGCGCCAACGACGCGAACGCACCGAACACATAATCCGTGTTCGCCGCATACTCCCCCGGCTTCTGCGGCGTCCCCACACATACGAAATGCACATCAGCATCCGCCACATCAGCGATGTCCGTCGACCACCGCAACCGACCCGACGCCCGCGCACTCACCAACAACTCCGGCAACCCCGGCTCGAAGATCGGACTACGCCCCGCCGCCAACGCCTCGATCTTCAACACATCCGTATCAACACCCACCACGTCATGACCCAACTCAGCCATGCACGCCGCATGCACCGCGCCCAGATAGCCCGTGCCGATGACCGAGATCTTCAAACCCATGCCGCAGATTCTAGGGTGCCGCCCCTGCTGCGACGCTCATTTGCCGCGCGCGGCCCCCGTCACCGCGTCGTTGTTCGTCGCGCGTTCACCAGACGGCGCGCTTACGCACTCGTCGGTCCGCTTCGGCATCTCGGGTACGCGTGCGAAACTGCGCCGCACACCGAACGAGCACCCGAGCAACACCGGGCACGTCCCCCTGCGGCATCGGCGTCACCTGATCGGGTTGCGCGAGATACCGCGGCAGCCACCCTGCGAGCGTCGCCCACACATCGCGGAGTGCACGATCCAGCTCGTCCTACGTGAACGGCGGCGCGCCGAGCACGTTCAGCTGCACGGCCTCGCTCGCTCGCCTCACGGACGGGGATGATGACGCTCACCTCGACGTCCGAGGGACGTGTCATCGGCTGCGACCTAACCGAGCTTGACGCCCGTGAAGGCGACGAAGGTGACGATCGCACCGAGCGCGTACAACGCGACGTCCGTGCCCCTCGAACGCACCTTGAGATCGGGCACGACACGCTCGGGGAAGACGGCGCGCATGATCGCCCCCAGCAGCGGACCCACGGCCATGAGGATGCCTCCGACACGCACATGCCCGCCGAAGACGACGGCGAGGCCCAACGCGACCGGCAACACGACGACGAGCCACGGGACGCCGAGCTTGAAGTGACTCACCGACCCCGAGCCTCGGCCTCACGCTCGGCGGCCTCCACGACGTTCGTCAGCAGCAGCGCACGCGTCATCGGGCCGACGCCGCCGGGGTTCGGCGACATGAATCCGGCGACCTCCGCGACGTCCGGTGCGATGTCACCGGCCACCTTGCCGTCGACGCGGCTGACTCCGACGTCGAGCACTGCGGCACCCTGCTTGACCATGTCCTTCGTGATGAGCCCTGGCACACCGGCGGCGGCGACGATGACGTCCGCGTTCTTCGTGTGAGCCGCGAGATCCTTCGTGCCGGTGTGGCACAGGATGGCCGTCGCGTTCTCGCTGCGACGTGTGAGGATGAGACCGAGCGGGCGCCCCACCGTCAGCCCACGCCCGACGACGACGACCTCCGCACCGTTCAGCGACACGTCGTAACGGCGCAGCAGTTCGATGACGCCCATCGGCGTGCACGGCAGCGGCGCCTCCTCGCCGAGCACGAGCTTGCCGAGGTTGACCGGGTGCAGACCGTCGACGTCCTTCTCCGGCTTGACGCGTGAGAGCAGCGCGACCTCGTCGAGACCCGTCGGCTGCTGGATGAGGAAGCCCGTGCAGTTCTCGTCGTCGTTGAGCTCGTCGATGACGGCCTCGACCTCGGCCTGCGTCGCGGTGGCCGGCAGATCCTTGCGGATCGAGGTGATGCCGACCTCCGCGCAGTCCTTGTGCTTGGCGTTGACGTACCACTGCGAGCCTGGGTCATCGCCGACGAGCACCGTGCCGAGGCCCGGCGTGATGCCGCGCGCCTTCAACGCAGCGATGCGCTCACGCAGTTCGCCCTTGATCGTCGCGAGGGTGGCCTTGCCGTCGAGCGTCGTCGCAGTCATGGCCCCAATCCTGCCAGACGCCCCGGGCGCGCGGTCGGCGCTCACACCGGGGTGTGACGGGACGCTCGTGATCGACCTGGGCTCACGCGTACGGTCGTCGTATGAAACGAGCGTGCCGAGCGGCGAGTGGCGTGGCGCGTTCCCGCGCTCGTGGCACTCGTCGTCGGGGTGCTCGTCGTGGCGTTGTTCCTCGTCGTCGACCGCCGTTCGTCAGCCCCGGTCGCCGACGCGCCCTCACCCAGCCTGAGCGGACGCCCCGTGGTGGCCTTCGTCGGCGACAGCTACTCCGCCGGCTCGGAGGCGAGCTCACCGGACAAGCGATGGACCACCGTCCTGAGCGCTGAGCGCGGGTGGAACGAGATCAACGTCGCCGTGTCTGGCATGGGCTACGACGTGGGGCGTCCGACGCAGCACTACGCTTCCCAGGTCGCAGAGCCGCAGCGTCGAAGCCGGGCACGGTCATCATCTCCGGCGGATGGAACGACGTCGCCCGCGGCGTGCCGACGGCGACCATCGTCGAGGGCCTGCGCGAGACGCCCGCGGCGGTGAAGAAGCACGTCCCCGAGGCGCGCGTCGTCGTCATCGCACCGATCGGACCGGCGAGTTCTCCCCCACCCGACCTCGTACGGCTGCGCGATGCCGCCGCACCCGTGGTGCGCAGCTCAGGTGCGACGTGGCTGGATCTCGACTTCCCGCTCACCGGTCACCCTGAGTGGATCAGCCCTGACGGCCTGCACCCCAACGACGCGGGCTACAAGCGCCTCGCCGAGCTCACGAACGCGCGTCTGAAGTAGCCCGTCGGCCACCGGAGCGTGCAGCCATGGCTGCCGCCGCAGCGGTGACGACCATGCCGACGACGGTGCGCACACCGACACCTTCGCCCGCCACCGGGTCGAGCAGGTCGATGACGAGCGCCGCGACGAGCTGCCCCATGATGCCCATGAGCCCGAGCACGAGCACGCTGATGTGCTCCGTCGCCCACGCCGACAACCCGATGAACGCGATGCCCAGCGGCGCACCGAGCCACGCCCACCAGGGAGCGTCGTGCGGCCACTGCCACTGCGTGAAGCCGAGGAGCACGCGCGCACCGGCGAACACCACGAGAGCGATCACGCCGACGAGGAAGTTCTGCAGCGTTGTCGCGTACGAACTACCTGCCCGCGCACTGACGCGCCCGTTGAGACCCTGCTGGAACTGCGTCATGACGCCCGCGATGATGACGGCGAGGGCCGGCAGGATCGCGATGCCACCCGGGACGTGCTGGCCGCTCACCGTGATGCCGACCCCGACGACGGCGAACGCTCCGGCGAGCGCGCGAGCGGGGGTGATCGGCGTGCGCCCCTTGGGGCCGGCACCGACGTGATCGGCGAGCAGCCCGCCGAGTGCCCGGCCACCGACGCTCGCGACGATGAAGACCGCTACCCCGAGGATGGCGACCGTGCTCGTCTGCACCGCCACGAACGCACCGCCGAGAACGCCGCCGAGGCACTCCCACCAGCGCAGACGCCCCGCCCGAATCGCGTCGACGAGCCGACCGGCGCCGCGGCGCAGGCTCGGCACGACGAGCGTCAGCACGAGCAGCGCGAGCCCCGAACCGAAGCTCCACACCGCCGCGACGAGCGGCTCGGACAACGGCTCACCGAGCGTCCCGTTGAAGCGCGCCTGCAACGACAGGCACGCCCCACCGAAGAACGCGGCAGTGAGGGCAAGCGCCTCGGAGGAGGCTCTGGCGTCACGCGTCATCGCAGGGCACCGCGACGATGGCAGGTTTGGCCGAAGATGTGGCCGACGTTCAGGCCATCTTGAGCCAAACCCGCCATCTGGGGGTTGTCGATCAGAGGTGTCACTCAGTGCGCGAAGTGACGCGTACCGGTGAAGTACAGGGTGACGCCGGCCTTGTTCGCGGCGTCGATGACCTCGGCGTCACGAATGGAGCCACCCGGCGCGACAACGGCCTGGACGCCCGCGTCGAGCAGGATCTGCAGGCCGTCGGCGAACGGGAAGAACGCGTCCGACGACGCCACCGAACCACGGGCCCGCTCGGCACCCGCACGCGTCACGGCGAGGTTGCACGAGTCGACGCGGTTGACCTGGCCCATGCCGATACCGACCGACGCACCGTCCTTGGCGAGCAGAATCGCGTTCGACTTCACGGCGCGCACCGCACGCCACGCGAACTCGAGGTCACGCATCGTGGCCTCGTCCGCGGCCTCGCCGGCGACGAGCTGCCAGCGCTCAGGGTCGTCACCCGTGGTGCGACCGTCCTTGTCCTCGCCCTCTGCGTCGATGAGGTCGCGCTCCTGCACGAGCAGGCCGCCGCTGATCGGACGCATGTCGAAACCACCCGCAGCGGGCGCGGGCACCGTCACGAGGCGCATATTCTTCTTCTGCGTCAGCACCTCGAGCGCGTCGTCGTCGAACGCGGGCGCGACGACGACCTCGGTGAAGATGTCCTTCACCGTCTCGGCCATCGCCTTCGTCACCGGGCGGTTCGTCGCGATGATGCCGCCGAACGCGCTCGTCGAATCGCACTCGTGCGCCTTGCGGTGCACGTCCGCGATGTCATCGCCATCAGCCCCGACGGCGATGCCGCACGGGTTGGCGTGCTTGATGATGGCGACGGTCGGCGCGTCGCCGTGGTCGTACGCGGCACGGTAGGCGGCGTCGGCGTCGACGTAGTTGTTGTACGACATCGCCTTGCCGTGCAGCTGCTCCCCCTGGGCGATGCCGGCCTGACCCTCAGCGGTGTACAACGCCGCGCCCTGGTGCGGGTTCTCGCCGTAGCGCAGGCTCGCGGCCTTCGTGAACGTCGCGCCCATCCAGTCGGGGAACTGATCGCCCGTCGCCTCGTCGTCCGAACCGGCGAGGTTCTCCCCCATCCACGTCGCGACGGCGACGTCGTACGACGCGGTGTGGACGAACGCCTCACGCGCGAGCTCGGTGCGCTGCTGCAGCGTGAAGCCGCCACCGTTGACGGCGGTGATGACGTCGTCGTAGCGCGACGGGTCGGTGACGATCGCGACGGTGGGGTGGTTCTTCGCGGCCGCGCGCACCATCGTCGGGCCGCCGATGTCGATCTGTTCGACGCACTCGTCGATGCTCGCGCCGGACGCGACGGTCTCGGCGAACGGGTACAGGTTGACGACGACGAGGTCGAACGGTGCGACGCCGAGCTCACGCAGCTGCGCCAGGTGGTCGTCCTTGCGCGAGTCGGCGAGGATGCCCGCGTGCACCTTGGGGTGCAGCGTCTTGACGCGACCCTCGAGGCACTCGGGGAAACCGGTCAGCTCCTCGACGGGCGTCACCGGGATGCCGAGACCGGCGATGAGCTTGCTCGAACCACCGGTCGAGACGATCTCGATGCCGGCGTCGGCCAGGGCGCGTACCAACTCCTCCAGACCCGTCTTGTCGTACACCGAGACGAGGGCCCGCTTGATGGGGCGCAAACCGTCACTCATTGATCAAAACCGTCCTGCCGTTGATGGACCAACCACGTGCGAACCTGCGGACGACGTCCACAAGCATGTCGCGCTCCTCGACCTTGATGCGTTCGTGGAGCGAGTCTTCGTCGTCATCGGCGCGCACCTCGACGGCGCGCTGCGCGATGATCGGGCCCGTGTCGACGCCGGCGTCGACGACGTGACACGTCGTACCCGTGATCTTGACGCCGTGGGCGAGGGCATCCCGCACACCGTGCGCGCCGGGGAAGCTCGGCAGCAGCGCCGGATGCGTGTTGATGACGGTGTGGCGCGCGAGCGTCGTCGCACCCAAGATCTTCATGAAACCGGCCGAGACGACGAGGTGCGGCGGCGCATCGGGGTCGTCCGAGTCGTCGTCGAAGCTGCGCTCGACGGCGTCGGCGAGCGCCTCGTCCCAGGCGTCGCGGTCGGCGAAATGGGCGGTGTCGACGACGAACGCCGGGATGCCTGCGAGCATCGCGCGCTGGAGACCGGCGCACTCGCGGTCGGCACCGACGGAGACGATCGTGAACGGCGAGCGCTGACCGCGAGCGGCCGCGTCGGCCTCTGCGTCGATGAGCGCCTGCAGCAGCGAACCGCTGCCGGAGACGAGGACGACGACCTCGAGCGGTCGGGTGTCGGGGCGCAGCTGCGGCGTGGCACTCACATGGACAACCCTACCGACCATGCTTGACGAAGCAGCGACTGCGAACCCGGTAGTCCTGAGGGGTGGAAAGCTGCACGCGCCCGCTCGTGAGGCACGGCTGCGACCTGCTGTGATGGGCGAAGGATTTCATGCTTCATATCGGCTCGACTCGGCCTATGCGGAGTACGCATCGCACGAGACAGGAGACGACCTCGAGCATGCCCGGAGCAATCGGGCGCGCCGCGAGCAGCGCGAACGGCGTCGATCGAACGACGAACACGCGGCAGGGTCACAGCGGTGACGATGCACCGGGGCCAGATCTACTGGCGCGACCTCGGCCACGGGGAGAAACCCTGACTCGTCGTCTCGAACAACGCCCGTAACACCCATGTGCGCATCGCTCTCGTCGTGCGCGTCACGACCTCGACGAAGCCGCCGCTGCCAAGCATCGTCCCGATCGAGCTCAGCGGCGCGAATCGCGCGGGCCAAGAACTCATCGGCAGCGTCCCCGCGACGAGATCGAGGTGCTCTACGACGACCACCACGTGCACCCCGGGGTGGGTTACCACCGCACATCATGCGGCGCGTCGATGCTGCCCTCGAGGTGGCCCTGGCCCTCACGAGACCAGGCGATGACGCCGAGCACGCCACGCCGAGGTCAGTTGAAGAAGAACTTCTCGACCTCGTTGGGGTTCTGGCTGTAGGAGCTCTCGCAGGATTCGCGCGCCTGGTTGGTGTTGGCGCCCCACAGGCACTCCTGATAGCTCTTCGTGCGTTCGTAATGCACGAGCGGCGCGGCCGTCATCACGAGCAGCAGCGCTGTCAGCACGAGGCCGACGAGGTTCGGCCCGAACGCACCCGCGACGCCGGCGCGGCGCACGTCGCGCAGGTAGCGGATGCCGTAGAAAAGAGACAACGCCAACGGGATGGCGGCCAGGCCCGACGCGGGCAGCGGCAGCCACGACAGCAGGAACCCGAGCAGCAGATACCGCAGCGACAGGACGTTGTTGCGCAGACCGGGCGGCAGCTGGGGCATCTCACTCACAGCACTCCCAACGATCGAGAACGACGATTTGATCCCGCCGCGCGGGCCACGTGCATCGCGTCACTTCTGGTGGCTCGAACGCCAGTGACGCGCCGCCGCCGTCGCGAGCGCGGGCAGCACGAGCAGTAGCGGCGCGACGAGCCACGCCTGCCACGACGGGCCGGCGTACTCGAGCAGCCCGCGCGACACCGAAGCCGTCGAGAACCACCACAGCAGCCACATCGTCACCGTCGTGACGGCGGCGGCGCTCGCCGCGACCGTCAGCTTCGCACGCAGACTCGCGAACCGGGTGAGTGCCCGGCCCGAGGCCCAGCCGATGAAGACGCCGACGCCGATGGGCACGGCGAGCGCCGCCCAGGCCCACGGCCCGACGTGGTCGGGCAGCGCCCCGAGGACGGGGACCATCGGCAGGGTGCCGGGCGTCATCCCGGAGTGGCCGATGCTGACGTCACCCGCCTCGAACGGCGCGCCCGTCGTCCACCCCGCCATGTGGGCGAGAAGGTTGGGCAGGGCCATCACCTGCGCCAGCACGAGCAGGCAGCCGCCAACGACACCGGGCGCGAGCGCTTGCTGAACCGCCCACACGCGCGGCGCGTGCCAGGCGATGAGCACGACGAGCAGCAGCAGCGACAACGCAGCGAACAGGCCGGCGCCGCGCAGGCCCGCAGACAGCGAACGGCGCAACAGCAGCGGGGTGGCCTCGACGACGACCTCGTCGAGCGCCGCGAGTTCGGGCGAGTGCTTGCGTTCGTGCCAGGCCGTCCACGCCACGCCGAGCGCGGCCACGAGCGCCGGGCCCACGATGAGCGACCACCAGTGGATGTGGCTGTGGCCGAGCCCCGCGACGATGCCGAGCACCTGCGCCGCGACCACGTATCCCCCGACGTACGCGAGCATGATGGCGCGCAGGTCCGCGGCGCGCAGCCGTTCGTCGGGGAACGCCGCGCGCGCGCCGAAGCAAGCGGCGAGCACGCAACCGAGCGTCAGCAGCAGCGGGCTGAAGACGACCGTGATGCCGTCGACGACGACGTGCCCGCGATGTGCGAGCGCCCACAGGTCGATGGCGACGCCGAGTGTGTCGTTCCACGACGACGTCGACTGTGCATCGAGCGTCCATGCGGCGAAGACCGGGACCATGAGGACGACGAGTGACGCGAGCGCCGCGACGATGCCGTACCCGAAGGCGAGCGGGACGTGCGGGCGCCCGGCCGGTCGCGATTCGTTCGTCGAGCGACCATTCGCCCCGGTGCGCGCCGCATCTCGTTGAGACGGTCCTGTCGAACCTCGTGACGCCGAGTCACGAGACGCTGCGCTCTGTCGCGGCGGGCGGGAGCCGCCACCCACGCCGTCACGGGCACCCGCGCGCGCGGGTGAACTGCCGCCCGCACGCTGCGGGCGCTGCGGTCGAGGGCGTTTGTTCGCCGGAGACGAGGCGGACGAGGAACTGCGGGGGCGACGATCACTCATGGCCCGGCCATCCTCTCAGGCCGCGCTGGGCCGATGCTCGAGGCTCGCCGCAGGAACGACTGATCCCGCCACCTGGAGCAGGTGGCGGGATCAGCGAGAGGCGCGAGCCTCGGCCGCACGGGTCGAAGCCGTGGGCCGTCGAGAGCGCTCAGACCTGACGGAACGCTAACGTCACTTGGCCTGGATGCGGATGGCCTGCTCGTCGCCGTAACCGCACTTGACGTCGATCGTCTTGATCTTCTTGCCGTTCGGCACCTTGTAGACGACGTCACCCGTCGTCGTGTCGCCCTTGTAGAGGGTGCCGTAGTCGAGACGCTGCCCGTACGAGGCGAAGTCTTCGCGCGCGGACGTGTTGTCGTCGAGCTTCACCTTGAGACACGTCGTGCCGGCGTTGAGATTCTTGTCGCCGAGGTTCGTCATCGTGATGTTGACGGCGACGAAGTGGTTGCCGTTGCCCGGCTTGTCGAAGTCGTTCTCGGGGGTGATCGGGTCGGCGATCTTGTTGACCTTGGCCGACATCTCCTTCGTCTTGACCTCTTCACCGACCTTGCCGGTCTTGGGGCCCGACGCGTCTCCCGAGTCGCCCGTACCGGTGTCGGAGGACGGGGACTCGCTCGTCGTCGGTGCAGCCGCGCTCGAGCTCTGATCGGGCGTGGAGGCCGGCGACGTGGCGCTCGGGGCCGCCGAGGTGGCCTCGCCCGCAGCCGAGGCCACGGACGGCGCCGCGCTGTTCGCGGCCGACGTGGCTTGGGACGCGCCGCCCTCGACCTGGGTGCAGGCGCTCATGCCAAGCGGCATCGTGCCGGCCAGCAGGGCCAGGCCCATCGTGCGTGCGGTGGTCTTCATCTGGGTGTTCCTTTCGGTGCGTCCGAGCCGCGGCGGGCCCGGGCTGAGGGTGAAGTGGTCAGTGGGCGAGGTCGACGCGGATGGTGCGCTGATCCCCGGCGAAGTCGAGGGAGCATCGCACGTCGACGGACTTGAGCTTCTGGTCCTTCGGCAGCTCGAACGTCACGTCCCCGCTCGCGGTGTCACCCTCGTGCAGGGTGGACGAATCCATCGGCGAACCGTAATCGGCGAACAGTGACGCCGACGCCGACCCGTTCGTCGTCGTCTTGGCGTCGATGCACATCGACGGGCTGAAGTTGATCGGTGCGCCGCCGACGTTCGTCACCGTGATCGACACGGCCGCCCACTTCTTGCCGGCCCCCGGCTTGAAGACCGCAGAATCGCCGACCGGCACCGGGTCGACGACCTTGGTCACCTTCACCGACAACTTCGAGGTCTTCGCCTCCGCACCGACCTTCGTGGTGACGAGCCCCTGCTGGCCGGAGCCGAGCGGATCGGACGTCGGCACGGACGACGCGGCCGCCTCGCTCGACGCGGCACCAGCGGACGTGGCGGGCGCCGACGACGACTCGGGCGCGGGCGCAGACGTCGGCGCGCTCGGAGTCTGCGCGGCCGCGTTCGACGACACGGCGGCACTCGGCGGCGCAGACGCGCTCGCCGCCGGCGACGAACCGTCGACGCTCGTGCACGCACCCACCGACAACGTCACGCCCACAGCTCCGACGAGACCGAACCCTTGCTTCAAGTCCATGACGATCCCTCCCAGGTCGACGGACTCTCGCCCGCGTCATCATTCATAACTTAACCGTCACTGGGACGCCGCTGCATCATTACTGGTTCCATCCGTGCGCCGACTTCTCGCGGCCATGTCGTCGGCACCTCGGCGACACGACGAACGCCCCCGCACCAGCGCGAGCCGATGCGGGGGCGTTCGTCGAGATCACCGAAGCGACGTTCGGTGAATCCGCCTCACTTGCTGAGGTTGTTCATGATCTCCGTCATGAGAGCGGCCGTCTCGGACGGCGTCTTGCCGACCTTGACGCCGGCGGCCTCGAGGGCCTCCTTCTTCGCGGCAGCCGTGCCCGCGGAACCGGAGACGATGGCGCCGGCGTGGCCCATCGTCTTGCCCTCGGGAGCGGTGAAGCCCGCGACGTAACCGACGACCGGCTTCGTCACGTTCTCCTTGATGTACGCCGCAGCGCGCTCCTCGGCGTCGCCGCCGATCTCACCGATCATGACGATCGCGTCGGTGTCGGGGTCGTTCTGGAACGCCTCGAGCGCATCGATGTGCGTCGTGCCGATGACCGGGTCGCCGCCGATGCCGATGGCCGTCGAGAAACCGAAGTCACGCAGTTCGTACATCATCTGGTACGTCAGCGTGCCCGACTTCGACACCAGGCCGATGCGGCCCTTGCCGGCGATGTTCGCCGGGATGATGCCGGCATTCGACTCACCGGGGCTGATGATGCCCGGGCAGTTCGGGCCGAGCAGGCGCGTCTTCGAACCCTTGCTCAGGTTGTAGAACTCGGCCGAGTCCTTCACCGGGATGCCCTCGGTGATGACGACGGCGAGCGGCATCTCGGCCTCGATGGCCTCGACCGCGGCGCTCTTGGCGAAGGCCGGCGGCACGAAGATCACGGAGACGTTGGCGCCCGTCTCGGTCATGGCGTCCTTGACGGAGCCGAAGACCGGAACCTGCTTGGTCTCGCCGTTGACATCGAAGTCAACCGTCTGGCCGGCCTTCTTCGGGTTGACGCCACCGACGACGTTCGTGCCCGAGGCGAGCATGCGCGCCGTGTGCTTCATGCCCTCGGAGCCGGTCATGCCCTGAACGATGACCTTGGAGTCAGCGTTGAGAAAAATCGACATGGAAGTCAGATCCCTTTCAGTTGGCCGCGGCCAGCTCGGCAGCCTTGCGGGCTGCGCCGTCCATGGTGTCCACGACCGTCACGAGCGGGTGGTTGAAGTCGGAGAGGATCGCACGGCCCTCTTCGACGTTGTTGCCGTCGAGGCGCACGACGAGCGGCTTCGTCGCCGCGTCGCCGAGCTTCTTCAGGGCGCCGACGATGCCGTTGGCGACGGCGTCGCACGCCGTGATGCCACCGAAGACGTTGACGAAGACGCTCTTGACCTGCTCGTCGTTCAGGATGACGTCGAGACCGTTGGCCATGACCTCGGCCGAGGCGCCGCCACCGATGTCGAGGAAGTTGGCGGGCTTGGCCTTGCCGCCGGTGAAGTCCTCGCCGGCGTAGGCGACGACGTCGAGCGTGCTCATGACGAGGCCGGCACCGTTGCCGATGATGCCGACGTTGCCGTCGAGCTTCACGTAGTTGAGGTCGAGCGCCTTGGCCTTGGCCTCCAGCGGGTCGGCCGCGGCCTTGTCCTCGAGAGCCTCGTGGTCGGGGTGACGGAAGCCGGCGTTCGCGTCGAGCGTCACCTTGCCGTCGAGCGCGATGATGTCGCCGTCCTCGGTCTTGACGAGCGGGTTCACCTCCACGAGCGTCGCGTCCTCGTCACGGTAGGTCTCCCACAGCTTGACGAGCACGGGAGCGACCTTTGCGGCCGTCTCGTCGTCGAAGCCGGCGGCCTTGACGATCTCGTCGGCCTTCGCGCCGTCGATGCCGACGTTCGGGTCGACCTCGATGCGCGCGAGTGCCTCGGGACGCTCGACGGCGAGCTGCTCGATCTCGACGCCGCCCTCCTTCGAGCACATCGCGAGGTAGCTGCGGTTCGCTCGGTCGAGCAGGATCGAGAAGTAGTACTCCTCGGCGATCTTGGCGCCCTGGGCGATCATCACGGTGCCCACGGTGTGGCCCTTGATGTCCATGCCCAGGATGTCCTTGGCGTACTGCTCGGCCTCGTCAGCCGACTTGGCTACCTTGACGCCGCCGGCCTTGCCGCGACCACCGGTCTTGACCTGGGCCTTGACGACGGTGACACCGCCCGACTTCGCACCGATCTGCTCGGCGGCTGCCTTGGCTTCTTCCGGGGTGGTGGCCGTCTGGCCGGCCAGCACCGGAACGCCGTGCGCCTCGAACATGTCGCGCGCCTGGTACTCGAAGAGATCCACGCGAATCCATCCTCATCGTTGAAAGGAGTGTTCCTCTTGTGACTTTAACGCGCTTTGCCGCGCGGGGGTAACCAGGGGTTCGCGCCGGTGCTCTCAGGCGTGTGCGGACGCCGCGTCCCCGACGTTCTCGCGCACCCACGCGACGACCTCGTGCGTCGGCGCACCGGGCGTGAAGATGCGCGCGACACCCATGTCGAGCAGCGGCTTGATGTCGCCCTCGGGGATGATTCCGCCACCGAAGACGACGACGTCGTCGATGCCCTGCTCGCGCAGCAACGTCATCAGGCGCTCGAACTGCGTCATGTGCGAACCGGACAGGATCGACAGGCCGATCGCGTCGGCGTCCTCCTGCACCGCAGCCGTGACGATCTGCTCCGGCGTCTGGTGCAGGCCCGTGTAGATGACCTCCATGCCGGCGTCGCGCAACGCCCGCGCGATGACCTTCGCACCACGGTCGTGGCCGTCGAGGCCCGGCTTCGCGACGACGACGCGGAGTCGATCGGAGCCGTTCGTGGCAGCATTCGTAGGGGTGGCGTTCGTGGCAGGCGCGTGCTGGACCATGACTCAATCCTCTCGGGCGGTTACTCGCACTGTAACGCCCGCCACACCCTCAGCTCAGTTGATGATCCTCAACTCATGCGTGTCACAGCTTCGTGACGGGCGCGTAGCGCAGGAGCAGGCGCTTGGGTGGGCCGTCGCCGAAGTCGATGTGAGCCATCGCTCGGTCGCCCTGACCCTCGACGCGCACGACGGTGCCGAGGCCGAAGCTGTCGTGCGTCACCTTGTCGCCGGCGTCGAGGTTCGGGATCTCGCGCATGCCGCGGCCGACGGCGGAGCTCTTCGTGGTCGAGAACGAACCGGCCCCGGAGCTGCGACCGCTCGACGACATCCGCGCCACCGGCGCGGAGCCGCGCCCGATGACGGGGCCGTCATCGTCGTGCCTGCTGCCACCCGAGCCGTAGCGCGAACCGCCCCCGCCGCCGAACGCGGCGTACCCGCGCGGCTGGGACGACGCGAACGCCGTGGCCTCGCGCTCCCAGTGGACGAACTCCTCCGGGATCTCGCCGAGGAAGCGCGACGGCGGGTTGTACTGCGGCGCACCCCATGCGCTGCGCACGGCAGCGCGTGACAGGTGCAGGCGCTCGCGCGCCCGGGTGATGCCGACGTAGGCGAGGCGCCGCTCCTCCTCGAGCTCCTTCGTGTCGCCGAGAGCGCGCATGTGTGGGAAGGTGCCGTCCTCCATGCCGGTGAGGAATACGACCGGAAACTCGAGGCCCTTCGCGGTGTGCAACGTCATGAGGGTGACGACGCCCTGATCCTCGGCGTCCTTCGGTATCTCGTCCGCGTCGGCCACGAGGGAGACCTGCTCGAGGAAGTCCTCGAGCGTCGCGCCCGGGTAGTTGTCGTCGAACTCGTTGGCGACGGCGACGAGCTCGGCGAGGTTCTCGATGCGCGTCTCGTCCTGAGGATCCTTGCTCGTGCGCAGCTCCTTCAGATACCCCGTGCGCTCGAGGATCGCCTCGATGAGGGGGCCGACGCCGCTACCGGACTCGCGCGTCTGCCGCAGGCTCTCGAGGATCTCGGTGAAGCCCTTGACGGCGCTCACCGACCGCGTCGCGATGCCCGGCGCCTCGTCGGCCCGCGCGAGCGCCTCGATGAACGAGATGCGCTCCCGCTCCGCGAGCGCGCCGAGGCATGCCTCGGCGCGGTCACCGATGCCGCGCTTCGGCGTGTTGAGGATGCGGCGCAGGTTGACGGTGTCGGCCGGGTTCGAGATGACGCGCAGGTATGCGAGCGCGTCCTTGATCTCCTTGCGCTCGTAGAACCGCGTGCCACCGACGACCTTGTACGGCAGGCCGACACGGACGAACACCTCTTCGAGCGCGCGCGATTGCGCGTTCGTCCGGTAGAACACCGCGACGTCCTTGGGCTTGACGCCGTGATCGTCGCCGAGCTTGTCGATCGTGCGCGCGACGAACGCGGCCTCGTCATGCTCGGAATCGGCGACGTACCCGACGATCTTCTCGCCGTCGCCCTGATCGGACCACAGGTTCTTCTTGCGACGCTCCGGGTTGCGCTCGATGACGGAGTTCGCCGCGCCGAGGATGTTCTGCGTCGAACGGTAGTTCTGCTCGAGCAGGATCGTCGTCGCGTTCGGGTAGTCCTCCTCGAACTCGACGATGTTGCGGATCGTCGCCCCACGGAAGGCGTAGATCGACTGATCGGCGTCACCGACGACGCACAGGTCGGCCATGGGTACCGCGCTCGTGGCGCGCGAATCGCCCTCGGCGTCCTGGCTCGCCATGCCGCCCGAGGCGTGCTCACCGCCGGCGAGCTCGCGCACGAGAACGTACTGCGCGTGGTTCGTGTCCTGGTATTCGTCGACGAGGATGTGCCGGAAGCGGCGCCGGTAGTGCTCGGCCACCTGCGGGAACGCCTGCAGGATGGTGACGGTCGTCATGATGATGTCGTCGAAGTCGAGCGCGTTCGCCTGACGCAGGCGCTGCTGGTAGAGACGGTAGGCCTCGGCGACCTTGCGCTCCTGATCCGTCTCGGCGCGCTTCGCGGCCTCCTCGGCGTCGATCAGCTCGTTCTTCAGGTTGCTCACCTGGAAACTGAACGACTTCGGCGGGTAGCGCTTCGGATCGAGGTCGAGATCGCGCGTCACCATCGCCATGAGGCGCTGACTGTCGGCCGCGTCGTAGATCGAGAACGTCGAGCGCAACCCCACGTGCTTGGCTTCACGGCGCAGGATGCGCACGCACGCGGAGTGGAACGTGCTCACCCACATCGCGTTCGCCGCACCCCCGACGAGCTGCTCGACGCGCTCACGCATCTCGGCGGCCGCCTTGTTCGTGAAGGTGATCGCGAGGATCTGGCCGGGCTGTGCGCCACGCGCCGCCATCAGGTAGGCGATGCGGTGCGTCAGCACGCGCGTCTTGCCCGAACCGGCGCCCGCGACGATGAGCAACGGCGTCCCGAAGTGCTCGACGGCCTGCGCCTGCTGCGGGTTCATGCCCTCGAGCAGGCTCGCAGGATCGGCCTCGAAACGTCGCGTGCCGCGGCCCGAATCGGGGCGACCCCAGTGCGATCCGCGACCCAGCATCGGCGCGTCGTCGCCCCATGTGCCGGCGTCGGCGGGGGCCTCGTCGGGCGGCGGTTCCTGCAGGGCCCACAACGGGATGCCGGACGCGTCGACCGCCCCCGGATCGACTGCGGCGGCCCCGGCGGGAGCCTCCGTGCTCGGGGTACGCGACGGCCACGCGTCGGTACCGCTCCTGGAGGAGGGACGGGAGGCGTCGGCAGCGGTCAGCGGAAGGTCGTCGAAGAGGCCACTCATGATGAGGCCAGTCTAGAAGTGAGAACCGACAACCGCGCAGGCGACGAGCGCGGCGGCCGCGCGGCCGAGGGCGGCTGCGGGGATCAGGCTCGAGGCGGCGGGCGCGGGCGGCTTCGTCGCCTACTCTTGGGGCGTGGATTTTCACGCGATTCTCGATGCGATTCCGGCCCCGGCCGTCTACGTGCTGACCGGTCTCATCATCCTGCTCGAGAGCGTCGGCATCCCCCTACCCGGCGAGATCATGCTCGTCACCGCGTCGCTGTTCGCCTCAGGGCCGCACCCGCACGTCAGCATCCACCTCGTCGCACTGGCCGCCATCCTCGGCGCCGTCATCGGCGACTCGATCGGCTACTACGTCGGTCGACACTTCGGTGAGCGCCTGTTCGCGTGGCTCGGCACACGCTTCCCCCATCACGTCAACGACGAGACGATCGGGTACGCCAAGCACGCCTTCCACACCCACGGCATCTGGGCGGTGTTCTTCGGACGCTTCGTCGCGCTGCTGCGCATCTTCGCCGGCCCGCTCGCCGGCTCGCTGCACATGAAGTATGCGCGCTTCCTGGCCGCCAACGTGCTCGGCGCCATCTGCTGGGCCGGCGGCACCGCCTACGGCGTCCACTTCCTCGGCAAGATCGCCGAGAAGTGGATGAAGAACTTCTCCTACATTGGGCTCGGCGTGGCGATCGTGTTTGGCATCGTCCTGTCGACCGTCGCTCGCAAGCGCATCAGCGCCAACGTCGCCGAGTACGCCGAACGCGAGCGCCGCCGGTGAAGAGGTCAACCCCGCCGATCCGCGCGCGGTGAGCTGACGGACGCTCACCCGAGCATGGCTGGAGCGGCGAACGCCTACCCTTGTGGCATGTCCACGCTCAACGAAATCCTCCTGCTCGTCCACCTGCTCGGCATGGCCGCCATCGTCGGTGGCTTCCTCGCTGTCCTCAAGGCGCCGCGCGCGATCCCCGCGATGGTGTGGGGCGCGCGCCTGCAGCTGCTCAGCGGGCTCGCGATGGTCGGCGTCGCCGAGTCGCAGCACTGGTCGCTCGACCACACGTGGGTCGCGGTGAAGCTCGTCATCGCCCTCATCGTCGCAGGTCTGCTCGAAGTCTCCTCGTCGAAGGAGAAGAAGGGCGACAGCGCCGCGCCGCTCGTCCAGGCAGCCGCCGCGCTCGCCGTCATCAACGTCATCGTCGCGATCTTCTGGCACTGACCGACCACCCCGCATGACGAGCGGGTGCGACGACGCATGAGGCGTCGACGCACCCGCTTCGTCGTCGCTGGCCACGCCCCGTCGACGCATCCGGTCGCCGGGCTCGGCTCGTGGATGGCTCGGCGTCAACCTGAGGAGCCGAGCACCTGCCGCACCGATTCGAGCGCCCAGGGAGCCATGCCGCCGCTCGGGTAGCCGTCGGAGGTGGGGTCGACCACGTCGGCCGCCGCGAACCACGCCGCGTGCTGCGTCGAGCCCCCGACGTCGTGGACGGTGGGTTCGCTGGGCTCGTCGCAGCGGGCCGAGTAGATGAGGCGGACGGCGTGGAAGTCCTCGACCATCCCCTCCCTGCCATCGCCGACGCGGTGCGAGGACGAGACGTCCCACAACCGCGCGTCGCTGATGCGCTGCCCGGCCTCCTCCCAGACCTCGCGCGCGGCGGCCGCCTCGGGCGCCTCGCCGGCCTCGACCCCGCCCCCGGGCAGGATCCACAGCCCCGGACGCCCCGTCTCGCGCGACAGCTGCGTCAGCAGCACGCCCCTCTCGCTCGTCACGACCGCGTACGCAGCCAGGCGTTGGCGCACCAGATCGACCGGGCCGGCGGCGCGCGCGACACCCGCGAGGCGATGATGAGCCGCATGCATGCGCGCGACCTCGAACGTCAGCTCGACGCCGTCATGCGCAAGTGTCGCCGTGCGTAGGGCGACCGGTTTGAACCCCGCGTCGCGCACCTGACGCCGCGGCGCGATGCCCTGCGCCAACCGGGCACGCAGCACCTCGCGACCGTCCTCCAGACCCCGCACGAAGATCGGGATGTCGGGGACGCCGTCGCCCTTCATCGCGCCGCTCGCAGTGCCGCGGCCCGTGCGTACTCGGCCTCGGCGAGACGGACGACCTGATCCCACGTCTGCGCCGGGCGATGCGTGCGGTTGTACTCGGCCATCGTCCGGCGCAGGTCGGTGTCGAGCGCGAGGCGGATGATGGCCTGCGCGAGGTCGTCGTCATCTCCCGCGAGCAGCCCGTTGACGCCCGAGGTGACGAACTCCGAGACGCCGCTCGTCGACGGCGCGACGACGGGCAGCCCTGACGAGCGCGCCTCGAGCGCCGCGATGCCGAACGACTCGAGCCGCGCCGGCGCGACGTACAGGTCTGAGGCGCGGTAGCGGTCGTGCAGTTGCGCGCGCGTCATGCGTCCTGGCAAGGAGACCCACTCGTGGGCGTCGGCGAGGTCGACGGCGCGCACGAGCTTCGGGCGCAGGTCGCCCTCCCCCGCGATCTCGAGCCGGACGTTCGGTGCCTCGCGGTGCACCGCCTTCATCACCGAGAAGAACTCGAGCGGACGCTTGCGCGTGGCCAGCCGCATCGCCGAGATGACACGCACCTCGTCGCCCGTGCGCGGCTCGCCGGGCGTCCACGCGTCGGCGTCGATGCCGTTCGGCAGCACGACGACCTCGTGGCCGCGGCCGGCCATGTCGCGGATCGGGCGCGCCGCGACCTGCGAGACCGCCGACAACGCAGCGCCGCCCTTGGCCCAGCGCCGTACGAAACCGAGCGGCTTGAGCAGCGGACCGGCCCACGCCATGACGGAGTGCCACGTCACCGCCGTCGGCAGGCCCAGATCGAGGGCGAGGCGGACGGCGTCGAAGGAGAACACGCTGATGACGCCGATGTGCGCGTGGACGACGTCGAAACCGCCTTTCGACAGCGCCAGGCGAAGCTGCGAGACGGCCATCGGATTGAGCGCGACATCGTGCGGCAACCCGAGCGAAAACCGATGCACCGGGATGCCGTCGACTATCTCGAGGCCGCTGTGCTGCTCACGGTGAGCCGGGGTGACGGTGTACGCAACGACCTCGTGCCCCTGCGCCACCAGGCGCTGCGCGAGGTCGTGCACCTGCACCTCGATGCCGCCCAGACGCGGCAGATAGCAGTCGGACACGAGGGCGATCTTCACGGCACGAGTCTTTCATGCGAGAGGATGAAGACGATGATCACCACCCCAGACGGCCAGCCGCGACGCACCCTCGTCGCATTCCATGCCCACCCCGACGACGAGGCGCTGCTCACCTCCGGCACGATGGCGAAGGCCGCGGCGCAGGGGCATCGCGTCGTCCTCGTCGTGGCGACGGACGGCGCGCTCGGCCTCGCCGGGTCGGAATACGGCACGGCTGACGAGCTCGCGGCGCGACGTTGGGACGAAGTATCGGCTAGTGCCCGCGGGCTCGGCGTCGCCCGGCTCGAGACGCTCGGCTACGCCGATTCGGGCATGGGCCCGCAGGTGTTTCCCGACCCGCCGGGCAAGCGGCGCTTCGTCACGGTGCCCGTCGAGGAAGCAGCCGAGGCGCTCGCCGTCATCCTGCGCGAGGAGGACGCCGACGTCCTGGTCACCTACGACGCCGCCGGCGGCTACGGACACCGCGACCACGTGCGCGTCCATGAGGTCGGCGCGCGCGCGGCTGAGCTGGCGGGCACGCCGCGCGTACTCGAGGCGACGGCGCCCCGCGACCTGCTCGTGCGCGCGCTGCACCTCGTGGCGCGTTTCTACCGTTTCCCCGACGACTTCGACATGGCCGGCTTCGAACGCGCCTACTCGGCCCGCAAGGACATCACTCATCGCGTCAACGTCCTCCGTCAAGCGGGCGCGAAGCGAGCGTCAATGGCGGCGCACGCGTCACAGGCAAGTGCTGACGGTGACGCCGACCGCACCCTCGCCGCGTTCCTGCGCATCCCGCGGCCGCTGTACGACATCGTCTTCGGACGCGAATGGTTCCGCGACCCCGCCCACGTCGGCCCCGTCAGCCACGACATCTTCGCGGGGCTGACCGAGCACGAGGACCGCGCCGAGTGAGTTCGCCCTCGTCGTCCCGTCAGCCCGGGAGCACCTCGCCCGACGCCTCGTCCGGCCATGGATCCCGTTCCGAGGATTCACCTCTGTCGCCCGCGATGCCGCGTCCCAACGCGTGGCAGAGCGCGCAGGCCGTCATCGGCATCGGCCTGGCCGCGGCGATCCTGTACTGGGGCGTGCCGTGGTTCGGCGAGACGACCTGGCCCGAGATCGGGCGACATCTGCAACTGCTCGGGTGGGCGAGCAGCCTCGAACTGTTCGCGCTCGTCGCGTTCGGGCTGTGGCTCTACACCTTCGCGCTGACCGGCTCCATACCCGGGCTGGGGCACGTCAAGGCGCTCATCGTCAACGTCGCAGGGTCCGCGGCCGGCAACCTCCTGCCCGGCGGTGGCGCGGCCGGCGTCGCCGCGACCTACCTGATGCTGCGCTCCTGGGGGTTTCAGGCCGCAGCGATCTCGACGTCGGTCATCGTCACCGGCGTGTGGAACCTCGTGGCGCGCCTCGCGATGCCGCTGCTCGGCGTCGCGCTGCTCAGCTCGACGGACGCCCTGCCGAAGGGAGTGCGTCGCGGCGCGCTGACCGGCGGAATCGTCGGGCTCGTCATCATCGCCGCGTTCGTCGGCGTGCTGCTCTCCCCCGGTCTGACGCAGCGGTTCGGCGCGTGGCTCGATCGCCGCGTCGGTGGACGTGTGCGACGTCGCCGGCCCGGTTTCGAGATCGAGGCCACGCTCGTCGATCAACGACGCCGTCTGGCGGGCGTGACGGCGCACGGGTGGGCGCCGATGACGGTGGGCGTCGTCGGGTACCTCGCCGTCTACTTCGTGCTGTTCTGGCGGACGATGGAGGCGGTCGGCGTCGACATGCCTCTGAGCAAGTTGTTCGCGGCATACGCCGTCGGGCGCCTGCTGACGACCGTCGGCGTGACGCCGGGCGGCCTCGGCGTGACGGAGGCCGGCACCCTCGCCGTCCTCGTCGCCTGGGGCGCTGACAAACCCGCCGCAGCTGCGGGCGTCCTCGTCTTCGCCTTGTTCACACACCTGCTCGAGGTGCCTCTTGGCGCACTGGGCTGGCTGGCGTGGTGGCTCATGCCGAAGCAACCCGTCCTCGACGCCGCGACGTCGCCCAGGTCGTCATCGCCGACCTGATATGACCAAGAATCGCGAATGTGGACGAAAATCGCGGTTGGGTCAGGGGCCCCGCCCCCACCTGCGATTTTCGTCCACATCTGTGATTTTCAGTCGCCTTCGCGATTCTTGTCCCCATCGGCGATGTTCGTCCACATTGGCGAATCCCGTCGGCCTTCGCGGCTGAGGTACACCCGACGTGGCGGGGTCAGTTCTTCTTCGTCAGACGTGCGACCTGGCGGGCGCGGGCTTCGTCGGCGAGGTGGTCGTCGATCTCGCCCGGCTCGAACGGACGGCCCGTGGCGCGCTCGGCGGCGACGGCGATGAGGAAGTCCGCGAGCTGCGGGTTCGACGGCAGGATCGGGCCGTGCAGATACGACCCGATGACGTTGTGCGTGCGCGCGCCCTCCTTGCCGTCCTCGCCGTTGTTGCCAAAACCGGAACGCACGTCACCGAACGCACGCTGGCCGTCGCCGAGCACCGTCGAACCCGAGTGATTCTCGTACCCGACGACGTCGCCGAACTCGGTCGACAGCACGACGGGCCCGATCATGCGCTTCGCGTTGCCCTGCGTCGTGACGTCGAGGATGCCGAGACCGGGCAGCGTTTCGCCCTCGACGGTGCGGAACGCCTTGCCGAACAACTGGTACATGCCGCAGATCATGAGCATCGGGACGCCGTCCTCAGCCATGCTGACGAGGCGCGGGCCGATGCGTTCGAGGTCGGCCTCGACGCGAGCCTGCCCCGAATCCTGGCCGCCACCGCCGACGACGAGGTGGATGTCGTCGGGCAGTTCGTCGCCGGGGTTGTGGCTCACGACGTTCGGTTCGTAACCGTGCCAGCGCAGGCGTGCCTCGAGGCAGCGCGTGTTGCCGAGGTCGCCGTAGATCGACATCTCCCGCGGGTACAGGTGCACGAGCGTGACGCGGCCCTTGCTCGGGCCACTCGGATCGCCCAGTGTCGTCGGGACGACATCCATCGCCGCCGGGTCCTCGTTGACCCGCGCCTGCACCTCACCCGATGTCGACGAGTCGACTCGCCCAGCATCCGTGGGCACCCCGCCCATCGCCGCGGGGTCGTCGTCGATCCGAGGGGCAGCCGTCGGCTGGGGGTTCGTCTGCTCGCTCATTCGGCGGCGTCCTCTCCGAAGTCGGGCAGGTCGTAGCGCTCGGCGAGCGTGCGACGCAGCGTCATCATGGCGGTGTACGTGCAGAAGATGCGCTTCGGTTCGTCGGCGTGCTCGGCGAGGAACCGATCAAGAGCGGCGTGCAGGTCGGGTTCGACCGCGCGCACCTCGACGCCGTCATAGGCGAGCCGCAAGGCCATGTCATAGGCGCGCACCCCGCTCGTCAGTTCGACGCCGCGCTCGCGCAGCGACGCGAAGTTGACGTCGTAGAGCCATGAGACGTCGCGTCCGTCGGCGTAGTTGTCGTTGATCGCGACCATGCTCGCGACCGGCCGGCCCCCGTACGTCGACAGCGCGACGGTGAATCCGGCTGGGTTCTTGACGAGCACGAGCTCGAGTTCGGTGCCGTCGGCGTCGATCACCTCTCCGCGCCCGAACGGCGGCTGCACGGCTTCGAGTGCCGTCACCGCCGTCTCACCGCTGAACGCGTCGCCGAGCAGGCGGCGCGCCATCGACGTCGCCGCGGTCGCGTTGATCATCGCGGCCAGACCGTGCTGACGCATCTGCATGGGCCCGACGTTGCCGCTGCCGTCGGCACGGTCGGCGAACGTCACGAGGAAGCGACGTTCGTCGAGCGGCTTGAGCAGACCGTCACCCGGGCCGACGAGCGGCGCGACGAAGTCGTCGTCGCTGCGCACGTCCTGCTCCATGAGCTCGCCGAGGCGGTCGGCGATCGTCTCGTCGACGCCGAAGTACGAGACCTCGACGCCATCGGCCAGGCGCCCCGCGATGCGCGCGACGAACGAGTCGTCGCGGTTGAGGACGACGCCCTGCGTGGTCTGTTCCGCCAGCTGTGCGAGCAGTTTCGCCGTGTAGTCGATCTCGGCGAATCGGTCGAGCTGGTCGCGTGCGACGTTGAGCAGCAGCGCATGCGTGGGCTTGACGACCTTCGCGAAGTGCAGCGAGTGCGCCTCGTCCAGCTCGAGCACCGCGATGTCGGCGTCGAGACCACCCTTGAGGGAGATCTCTCCGAGCACCGACGAGATGACGCCACGCGTGAAGTTCGAGCCCGTCGGGTTCGTGAACACGCGCAGACCATGCGCGCGCAGCAGCGCGACGAGCATCTTCGTCGTCGTCGTCTTGCCGTTCGTGCCGGTGACGACGACGATGCCCTGCGGCAGGTCCGCGAGCGCCTGGGAGAGGAAACGCGGATCGATCTTCTCGACGACGAGACCGGGCAGGGCGCTTCCGCCCCCACGCAGCCTCGTCGCGATTCGCGCGGACTTGCCCGCGAGCACGGCAGCAGCAGTTCTCAACACCCGGCCAGCCTAGTGCGTGGTCCGCGCGACCTCCCGGACGGCACGCGCGGCGGAGGCGACGATCATCGTGACGCCCAGCGGGACGGCGACGAGTTCGAGCACAGCCGCGCCCACCCACCACGCACCGAAAGCGTTGACGTCCGTGCCCCACCCGAGGAACGTGACGACGACCCACGCGGCGCCCGCAGCCGCCGCGAGCACGTCGTGGGGCGCCGGGCGGGGCCTGGCACCCAACGTGCCACCCGAGGCCGGCCGGCTGACGGTGGCGCCACCGGGGTGCGCTGGGGTGCGGAGCTCCCCGCGCTGTCCAAGGCGGACGCCGGCGGCTTCCTCAGCATCGACACCTTCGTCAGGGATCGCCAGGTCGCCCAAGAACGGGTGCGACCCACCCCCACCGCCTCGAGGCGCCAGCAGCAGATGCGCAACGCCCAGCCAGGCCGCGACGACGGCGATCGCGGCGACGACGTCGCCCAGCGCGTGCCAGTACGCCGCAATGACGCCGAGACACCCCAGCGTTCCCCAGGCTCCGGCGCCGACGAGCGCCGCACGCCGCCATCGCGGGGGCGCGAGGAGGACGACGGCGGCAGCGCTCGTCAGCGCGAGCGTGGCGTGCCCACTGGGCAGCGTCGCGACCTCAGGCGTGAGCGCCCGGGCGAGCAGCAACTTGGCCGCCTGCGTGCTCAGATTGGCGCCGGCGATGACGAGCAGAGCGGCGGCGGCGCGCGGGGGCGTCACGGCCCATGCGCCGCCGCGGCGCAGCAGCGAAACCGGGAGCGCCACGACCGCCACGACAGCGACCACGAGCGCCCCGCGCGGTACCCACCCGACGCAGGCCGCGATTGTCTCGAACGTGCGGCCCGTACCACTCAACGCGTGCATGCCGTCCCGGGCCCTGCTGACCCCGCCCGGGAGATCACGCGCCATCGCCACGATGCCGACCACAACGGCTGCGAGCAGCATCATGAACGCGGCCGGCACGAAGCGCCGACCCCACGACCGCACCGCGCACCGCGTCACACGGGCCACCATGGTCTGCTCGAGACCTCAGCCGACGGCGTCGTCGGCAGCGGCGCTGATCCACGCCAGCGTGAGCGCCGCCGTCACGGCGATGCTCACCAGGGAGACGAACGCCAGGACGAGCGAGACGTCGTGATCGAGCGGACGCACCCCGAGCGCGACGAAGATGAGGCCGACGCCGATGCTGCCCGCCAGGCTGAGCACGGGTCGCACCGCGTAAGACGTGTCGCGCGGATGACGGCCGTGCTGGACGCGCTGCACGACGCCCAGCGCAATCGCGGCGAGGAACGTGGTCAGCAGAAAGGCCGCGATGACGTCGGCGGGCCGGTGCCAGTGTCCGACGAGCGTGCCCGCGCCGACGAACGTCACCCCGAAGCCGGCGAACGGCAGCAGCCATCGCCTGGCGCCCACGGGCGCGACGATGAGGGCAGCCGTGGCGATGCTCATCGCCACCGTCGAGTGCCCACTTGGCAACGAGTTCGACCACCAGTGCGGTTGCGTGGGCCAATAGGCCTTGAACAGCTGCGTCGTCACGTTCGCCACAGAGACGACGCAGACGGCCGCCGCCGCGAGAGCGAAACGGCGTCGCACGAGTGCGATCACGACGAACGCGAGCAGGAACGCGCCTGTGCTAGCGATCGTGATGTACGTCAGGGGGTCGACGATGTGCGCCCAGGCTCGCGCGCTGGAACCGGTGCTCAGGCGCGCGCGTTCGTCCCACATCTGGCCGCGTGCCGTTCGCGTGAACACCCACAGCACCAGAAGGAACCCGGTGAGCGATACGAGCGCCATGGTCGTCACCGAGCAGACGAGACGACGCACGGACTCCGGGATGTCGCCGGCCGGCTCGGCGTCGTCGCCAGCGCGTGTCGCGCCCACGAGGTCATCGGCGCTCATCGCGCACCACCGCCGGGGCGTGCCGACCTGCCGGGCCGATCGTCGTGACCGCCCGATCGTCGTGACCGCGTCGAGGACCACCGGGATGCGACGACGGCGCAGCCGTGCGGGCTGCGCCGTCGTCGTGCGTGAGCTCAGGAGGCATCATGCCGTCACCTTCGAACTCACTCCCACTCGATGGTGCCCGGCGGCTTGCTCGTCACGTCGAGCACGACGCGGTTGACGTCCGCGACCTCGTTCGTGATGCGGTTCGAGATCTTGGCGAGCACGTCGTAGGGCAGGCGCGTCCAGTCGGCCGTCATCGCGTCCTCGCTCGATACGGGGCGCAGGACGATGGGGTGACCGTACGTACGGCCGTCGCCCTGCACGCCGACTGAGCGCACGTCGGCGAGCAACACGACGGGGCACTGCCAGATGTCGCGGTCGAGACCGGCGGCCGTCAGTTCTTCGCGGGCGATGAGGTCGGCAGCGCGCAGGATCTCGAGGCGCTCGGCCGTCACCTCGCCGATGATGCGGATGCCGAGGCCGGGGCCCGGGAACGGCTGGCGCCACACGATCGCCTCGGGCACACCGAGCTCGAGACCGACCTGACGCACCTCGTCCTTGAACAGCGAACGCAGCGGCTCGACGAGCGTGAACTGCAGGTCGTCGGGCAGGCCGCCGACGTTGTGGTGGCTCTTGATGTTGGCCGCGCCCGTGCCACCGCCGGATTCGACGACATCGGGGTACAGCGTGCCCTGGACGAGGAACTCGACGGGGTGCTCGCTGCTCGACTCAGCGCCGACGATGTCGCGTGCCGCCTGCTCGAAGACGCGGATGAACTCGCGACCGATGATCTTGCGCTTCGTCTCCGGGTCGCTCTGACCCGCGAGCGCGTCGAGGAACTGCTGCGACGCATCGACGACGACGAGGTCGACGCCGGTGGCGGCGACGAAGTCCTCCTTGACCTGCTCGGCCTCACCGGCGCGCAGCAGGCCGTGGTCGACGAAGACGCACGTCAGTCGGTCGCCGATCGCCTTCTGCACCATCGCCGCGGCGACCGAGGAGTCGACACCACCGGAGAGGCCACAGATCGCGCGGCCCTCACCGATCTGCTCCCGCACCTGCTCGACGAGCTCCTCGGCCATGTTGGCGGCCGTCCACGTCGCCTCGAGGCCGGCGCCCTTGAGCAGGAAGTTACGAAGCACCTCCTGGCCATGGGCGGAGTGCAACACCTCGGGGTGCCACTGGACGCCGAACAGCTTGCGCGCCGGATCCTCGAACGCCGCGACGGGCGCGCCGGGTGTGCGGGCACACACCGTCATGCCCGCGGGAGCCTCGGTGACGCCGTCACCGTGCGACATCCACACGTTCTGCTCGGCGGGCTGCCCCGCGAACAGGACGGACTCGGTGTGCGTGATCGTCGCCGTCGTGTTGCCGTACTCACGACCACCCGTGTGGCCGACGGTGCCGCCCAGAGCGTCAGCCATCGCCTGGAAGCCGTAGCAGATGCCGAACACGGGCACGCCGGCCTCGAGCAGCGCGACGTCGAGCGACGGCGCCCCCTCGGCGTACACCGACGACGGCCCGCCCGACAGCACGATGGCCGCGGGCTCCTTGGCCAGCATCTCGGCGGCACTCATCGTGTGCGGCACGACCTCGGAGTAGAGGGCGCACTCACGCACGCGTCGCGCGATCAGCTGCGCGTACTGCGCGCCGAAGTCGACGACGAGAACGGGATGATCCTGCAGATTGTCGGTCACGTCACTCATCCTATCGGCCGGGGCGACAACCCCGGAATCACGCGGTTATCGGACGCTGACGGCCGCTCAGCGGGTGGGGAGTGCCTCGAGATCGCGCTCGACCTCACCGCTGATGCGGCGCTCCACCCAGAAGGACAGGAACGGGACGCAGCCGGCCAGGATGACGAGCACCATCTTGCCGATCCCCCAGCGCATGGCGAAACCCAGATTCGCCGTCGCGGCGACATAGACGAGGAAGAGCAGACCATGCGGTTGCGGCCACCAGTCGAGGGCGTGGTTGTCGAAACCGTAGTGCAGCACCATCTCGAGCACGAGAACGAGCAGGCCGATACCGACGATGAACGCGGCGACCTTGAAGAACTTGAGGGCAGAGCGAGCCTTGAGTGCGTCGATGCGCACCACGGGGCGGCCGGGGGTGGGAGCAGGCTTGGTCACGGCGTTTCCTTTCGTGTCGCCGGGCGCATCGCGCCCTGTTCGGCGAGGGTTTCGGGAGCCGACGACGCCCGGGCGGCACCGTCGTCGGGCTGGTCGAGATCGTCAGCGGCGTCGCCCTCGCTGCGTGCGGCGCGCACGTCGGGCGCATCTGTTGCCTGCGGCCCGTCGGAGATCGCGGCTTCGGCGCCCGCCCGGTCGGCGAGGTATTCCTCATGCAGGATTCGCAGCCACATGAAGACGGCGAAGATCGCGAAGATCCACCACTGCCACGCATAGGCCGCGTTGCGCAGATCGACCTTCGTCGCCTTCGGCACCGGCGGCGGAATGTGCTGCACGACAGCGGTTCCCGACTGCGGCGCCGCGGCCGGCGCCTGCTTCGTCGAGAAGACGAAGCCGTTGTAGACCTTGCCGCCCCACTCGTTGAGCAGCCGGCCCATGTCGATCGTGCCGATCTGCCCCTCGGGAAGTTCACCGAGCGTAGAGACCGATTCACCGGGCGCGAGCGCGCCCTCGATCGTCACCGCGCCTGACGTCGGCGCGGGCAACTTCGTCGTCTGCGTGACGAACCCGCGCACCACCGGGATGCGCGCGCCCGTCGTGTCGACGACGAGCGGTGTCATGAGCCAGTAGCCGTTCTTGCCGTCGAGTACGCGGCCGGCGACCAGTTCGGTCTTCGCGGCGTCATAATGGCCGGTCGCACGAATCGGCTGCAAGGAGCGCCCATTGTCGAACGTCGTCTGCGGTTTCAGGACGTCGTCGAGTGGTTCCACAGCGCGCCTGTTGCTCTCCTCGAGCACCTGCTGGTTGGCCCTGTTGTGGGCCGTCTGCCACTGCCAGTTGCCCAACCAGACGAAGGCTGCCGTCAGAACGAGCATGACGACGAACAACCGCAGGAGGCGGGGTTTCATCGCGGTTCGCAGCACCGACTCAGCCTACGGGGTCGAACTGAACGTTGCCTCAGACGGGTCGCTCTGCATTGTGGAGCGTCATGGCGTCACCTCGACGGCGCCCCTTTCACCACCGGCAAGCCCACCGATGCGCGGCATCCCGACGTCGACGACCTGCCCGGGCACACGACCCGGCGCCATGTCGAGCCTGACGTACTCCTCACCCGGCGCGGGGCGCTCGTCCCGCTCCCCCTTGGCCGGCCACGCACTCATCGCACGTTCGGCCTGGGCGGTGATCGTCAGCGAAGGATTGACGCCAAGGTTCGCGGAGACAGCCGAACCGTCGACGATCGACAGAGTCGGGTAGCCGTGGACGCGGTGATAGGCGTCGATGACGCCCGTGCCCGGCCCGTCGCTGATCGGTGCGCCGCCGAGGAAGTGCGCCGTCATCGGCACCTCGAACAGCTCGTTCCACGTGCCGCCCGGCACCGCGGTGCCCTTGACGGCCTTCTGCAGCTCGCTCGCCATCGCGTGAATCGCCTTGTGCCCGCCAGCAATCCACGACGGATTGGGTTCGCCGTGGCCCTGCGCGGACGTCAGCTTCCACCCGCGGCGCGTGCGCTGCGGTGAGACGTCGATCGAGTTGTCGAGCGTCTGCATGACGAGGGCGATGACGGTGCGCTCACTCCATCTTCGCGGCACGACGGTCTTGAGCAGGGTGCCCGGGCGCTTGATGAACTCGCGCGCGAAGGCACGCGTGCGGCTCGGCACGTCGCCGGGGATGAGCAGGGTGGAGAAGAAGCCCATCGCGTTCGAGCCCTTGCCGTAACGGCAGTTCTCGACGTGCGTCGTGGCGTCGACGTGAAAGCTGGAGGTGATGGCGACGCCCTTCGTCAGGTCCGCGCCGCGCGGTACGTCGACGAGGGCCGCGCCACCGAGTTCTTCGGAGTTGGTACGCGTCAGCTTGCCCAGCCGCGGCGACAGGTGCCGCAGGCGCCCCTCGGCCCGCAGCGTGTGCAGCAACGACTGCGTCCCCCACGTCCCGGCGGCGAGGACGACGTGGCGGGCCGTCATCGTCCGGCGATCCCGACGCAGCCACGCGCCGGTGCGCTCACTCGTCACGCGCCAGCCGCCTTCGCCATGCTCACCGATCGGTTCGAGATCGACGACGGTGCGCATCGCCTCGATGCGTGCGCCGGCCCGTTCGGCGAGGGGCAGGTAGTTCTTGAGCAGCGTGTTCTTCGCGCCGACGCGGCAGCCGACCATGCAGTTGCCGCACTCGGTGCAGCCGGTGCGCGCCGGGCCCTCGCCCCCGAAGTAGGGGTCGTCGACGCGCTCGCCGGCGCGTCCGAAGTACACGCCGACCGGCGTCTTGCGGAACGTGTTCTCGACACCGAGGCTGCGGGCTGCGTCGCGCATGACGTTCTCGACGACGCCCTCACACGGGTTGGCCTCGACGACGCCGAGCATCTTCTTCGCCACGGTGTAGTGCGGCGCGAGTTCTTCCTGCCAGTCGGTGATGTGCGCCCACTGCGGGTCGTCGAAGAACGTCTTCGGCGGCACGTAGAGCGTGTTCGCGTAGTTGAGGCTGCCGCCGCCCACGCCCGCGCCCGCGAGGATGACGGCGTGCGGCAGCTTGTGGATGCGCTGCACGCCGAAGCACTTGAGCTTGGGCGCCCAGACGTAGTTGCGCACGTCCCAGCTCGTCTTGGCGAACTCGTCGTCACGCCGCCGCGGGCCGGCTTCGAGCACGACGACGTCATAGCCCTTCTCAGCCAACCGCAGCGCCGCGACCGAGCCGCCGAAACCGGAGCCGATGACGGCGACGTCGACGTCCATCGCCTGATCGCGCGAGGTGGTGTTCATGACAGGCCCGCCTTCTTCATGACGCGCAGACCCGTGCTCAGGGCGCGGGCGAACTGTCGCTGCGACACGCCCTTCGGCACGCCGAAGCCCTGCAACCGCTGCACGCTGACGTTCTGGATGTCGGTGTACTTCGTGATGCCTTCCGCGCCGTGACGCCGCCCGAGGCCGGAGGCCTTCATGCCGCCCATCGGCGCGCCGTTGCTCGCGTAAGCGGCCGCGTAGCCCTCGTTGACGTTGACGGTTCCGGTGCGGATGCGGGCGGCAATGGCGCGCCCGCGCGCGACATCCTTCGTCCAGACGGAGGCGTTGAGGCCGAAGTCGGTGTCATTGGCGAGGGCGACGGCCTCGTCGTCGTTGCTCACGCGGTACACGCTGACGACGGGCCCGAATGTCTCCTCGTCGCGGCACAGCATGCCGTCCGCGACGCCGTCGAGGACGGTCGGTTCGTAGCAGTACGGGCCGATGTCGGGGCGCGCCTTGCCTCCGGCCAGCACGGTCGCGCCCTTCGCGACGGCGTCGTCGACGTGCTGTGTGACGCGTTCGAGCTGGTCGGCCGAGATGAGGCTGCCCATGTCGTAGCCCCAGTCGAGCGCCACGCCGATCTTCATCGCTGTGACGCGTTCGAGGAAGCGTCGCAGGAACTCGTCGGCGATCTTCTCGTGCACGACGAGACGCTCGATCGAGATGCACAGCTGGCCCGCGCTCGCGAAGACGGCGCGCTGCGCGCACTCGGCGGCGCGCGTCAGGTCGGCGTCATCGGCGATGTACATGGCGTTCTTGCCACCGAGTTCGAGCGACGCGCTCTTGAGCCGCTCCCCCGCGTCGCGCGCGACGATGCGGCCCGTCTTCGTCGAACCGGTGAACATCACCGAGTCCGCGTGCTCGAGCACCGCCCCGCCGACGTTCGGCCCGTCGCCGAGGACGACCTGGAGCAGCCCCTCGGGCAGGCCCGCCTCGTCGCACAGTTCGACGGCGCGCAGGCACGTGAAGCTCGACTTCTCGTCCGGGCGCAGGACGACGGCGTTGCCCGCCGCGAGCGCTGGCAGCGCGTCCGTGATCGACATCGACAGCGGGTAGTTCCACGGCGCGACGATGCCGACGACGCCCTTCGGCAGATAGTGCGTGCGCGCCTGCGTCAGCACCGGAAGCGCGCCGAGGGCCTTGCGCTCGGCGAGATAGCTCGGCGCCTTCTTGGCGTAGTGACGGCACACGCCCGCGGTGTCGAGCACCTCCTCGAACGCCTGGATGCGCGCCTTGCCCGACTCGATCTGGATGAGGTCGAGCAACTCGTCCTGGCGATCGAGCACGAGGTCGTGCAGCCTCGTGAGGAACTCGACGCGTTCGCGGACGTCGCGCTGTGCCCATTCCTGCTGCGCTGCGCGCGCCCGTTCGTAGGCGGTGACGACGTCGTCGGGCGTCGACGTGGGCAGCGCGCCGATCGTCTCCCCCGTCAGCGGCGTCATGCGTTCCTGCGCCGGGCCGCTCGCGACGACGCGGGCGCTCATGCGTCGGACGGTCGCCTCGTCGAGAGCGAGCGGCCGCTGCGGGCGGGGCTGGGTGCGCGGTGAAGGCGTCATCCCCCCACTGTAGATGTGACCTCCGACACCGTGGTTACTTTCGCGTACACCGTGCACATGGCGGACGCCGTCGTGCGCTCTGCCGACGCGATGCGTCCCCTGACGCAGCACGCCCCCGCTCTTCGAAAGAGCGAGGGCGTGCCGGCTGGGGTGCGGGTCAGCTGCGCTGGTAGGGCGCGACGACGAGTTCGACGCGCTGGAACTCCTTGAGGTCGGAGTAACCGGTCGTCGCCATCGCGCGCTTGAGGGCGCCCATGATGTTGGTCGTGCCTTCGGCGCTCTGGCCGGGGCCGTCGAGGATCTGCTCGAGCGAACCGACGGTGCCGACCTCGACGCGCTCACCGCGCGGCAGCTGGCTGTGGTGCGCCTCGGGTCCCCAGTGGAACCCGCGGCCCGGCGCCTCCTCGGCACGCGCGAGGGCTGCGCCGAGCATGACGGCGTCAGCGCCGCACGCGACGGCCTTGACGATGTCGCCGGATGTGCCGACGCCGCCGTCCGCGATGACGTGGACGTATCGTCCGCCCGACTCGTCGAGGTAGTCGCGGCGCGCCGCCGCGACGTCGGAGATCGCCGTCGCCATGGGCGCGTGGATGCCGAGCGTGCGGCGCGTCGTGTGCGCGGCGCCGCCGCCGAAGCCGACGAGGACGCCGGCCGCGCCGGTGCGCATGAGGTGCAGCGCAGCGGTGTAGGTGCCCGCGCCGCCGACGATGACGGGGACGTCGAGCTCGTAGATGAAGCGCTTGAGGTTGAGCGGTTCGGACGCGCCGGAGACGTGCTCGGCCGAGACGGTCGTGCCGCGGATGACGAACAGGTCGACGCCCGCCGCGACGACGGTGCGCCAGTGCTCCTGCGTGCGCTGCGGTGTCAGGGCGCCGGCGACGGTGACGCCCGCGTCACGGATCTCCTTGAGGCGTGCGGTGATGAGTTCGGGCTTGATGGGCTCGGAGTAGATCTCGCGCATGCGGGCGGTGGCCTCGTCAGGGCTGCACGTCGCGATCTGCGCGAGCTGCTTCTCGGGCTCCTCGTAGCGCGTCCACAGGCCTTCGAGGTCGAGCACCGGCAGGCCGCCGAGCTTGCCGAACGCGATGGCCGTCGCGGGCGACATGAGCGAGTCCATCGGCGCCGCCATGACTGGCAGGTCGAAGTGATAGGCGTCGATCTGCCACGACGTCGACACCTCGCGCGGGTCGCGCGTGCGGCGCGACGGGACGATCGCGATGTCGTCGAGTGAATACGCGCGGCGACCGCGCTTGCCCTTGCCGATCTCGATCTCAGTCACGCGTCGATCCTATTCCCTCACGCCGTCTTCCGGCGCCCGCCCGAGGGCGGGTTTGTCGGGCCACTGGCGCGCGACCTGCGCGCAGACGATGAGTTGCAGCTGGTGGAACATCATGAGGGGCAGCACGAGCAGTCCGACGCCGGAGGGGAACAGCACGGTCGCCATCGGCAATCCGGACGCCATCGACTTCTTCGATCCGCAGAACACGATGGCGACCTGGTCGGCCCGCGAGAAGCCGAGGCGGCGGGCCGTCACGTACGAGCCGACCATGACGACGGCGAGTAGCACAGCGCAGATGAGAAGCAGCGCCACGACCTGCCACACGGTGACGTGACTCCACATGTGTTCGCGCATGCCGGCGCTGAATGCGGAGTAGACGACGAGCATGATGCCGCCGCGGTCGAGGTACGTCAGGCCCTGCTTGTGTTCGGCGAGGAAGCTGCCGAGGCGCTTGTGGCAGAACTGGCCGAGGATGAACGGCAGCAGCAGTTGGACGATGAGTTTCTCCGCCGAGTCGAGGCTGAACGCGGCCTGCCCGCCCATGACACCGATAACCAGCAAAGGTGTGAGCACGACGCCGAGCATGTTGGAGAACGAGGCGGCGCAGATCGACGCGGCGACGTTGCCGCGCGCGAGTGAGGTGAACGTGACGGACGACTGCACGGTCGACGGCAGCAGCGTCAGGTACAGCAGTCCGAGGCTGAGGGTGTGGGGCAGGAACGTGTCAGCGATGGGCCGGATGACGAGGCCCAGCAGTGGGAACGCGACGAACGTGAACGCGAGGACGAGCAGGTGGAGGCGCCAGTGGCGGAAGCCCTCTTTCGTCTCCTCGGTCGAGAGGCGCGCGCCGTAGAGGAAGAACAGCAGCCCGATGGCGATGTTCGTCGCCCATTCGACGGGCGCGACCGCACCGCCGCGTGCCGGCAGCAGGCACGCCAGGGCGACCATTCCGAGCAGGGCGAGGACGTATCCGTCGAGGTACTTGGTGATGAAGCGCACGGGTCATGAGTATCACCGGTCCTCGATGATGAAAACCTGCAGTGCCTTCCTCGGCGTGGCTACGCTCTTCGCATGGATGCCGCGAAGAAGCTCGACAAGGCCCGTATCGATCGGAGCCTCGTGGACGTCCATCGCAACCCTCGCTCTTCTGGAACCGTTTGGGGCTACGTGAGCGCCGTCGGCAAGAAGTGGGCTCTCATCGCGAACGCGCGCGACGGCGGGTACCCCGACGGGTTCACCGCTATTCGTCTGAAGGACGTGATCGCGGTGCGCAGACGCGCAGGCTTCGAGGACGCGTTCGCCAAGACGCGGACCGACTGGCCTGAGTCGCCGCTCCATCTCGATCTGGACTCGACGAGGGGTCTCCTGGAATCGGCGCCGACGCGGGGTCGGCTCATCGCGATCGAACGCGAGCGGAAGCTCGAGGACGCCATGTGGGTGGGCGTCCCGGTTCTGATCGACAAGCGTTGGACGTGGATGCACGAGGTCGATGCCGATGCCGCTTGGCGCGAGGAGCCTCTGGCCTACCGCACGACCAGCATCACCCGCGTCACCTGGGGCGACTCATACCTCTGTGCGCTCGAGGCAGTTCTGCCCGCGCGTCCTGATGTGGGCGTCGTCGCGACCAAGATGCTTCGTGACTGATCCGAGGTGCTTCACCGGTGACTCCATCCAACGCGCACCGGCGAGGCCAGCTGAACTGATCGTTGCCCGGAATGGCGTCATCCATGAGGCGTTTTCGGGCAACGTCCGTGGCCACCCGTACCAGCCGCTCCCTCCCACGACCGCACCACGACCGACACGGACGTCAGCGAGGCCACGAACTCCGCAAGCGGTGGCCGAACCCTCCCACGACCGCAGCACCCGACGACGCAGACGCACGAAGGCGGCCCCGTCGCGAGCTTGCGAGTGACCGGGGTCGCCTTCGTGGCGCATGACGTTGCCGCTCCCGGATCTCGGTGCGGCACAGGTCAGCGAATGGAGTAATTCGGGGCTTCGACGATGCCTTGGACGTCGTGGGGGTGGCTTTCTTTGAGCCCGGCGGAGGTGATGCGCACGAATTGGCCGCGCTTCTGCAGTTCGGGGATCGTCGAGCCGCCGACGTAGAACATCGACTGGTGCAGGCCGCCGACGAGTTGGCGGACGGCGTTGCTGACGGGGCCCTTGTAGGAGACGCGGCCTTCGATGCCTTCGGGGACGAGTTGGTCGTCGCTGATGACGTCGGCCTGGAAGTAGCGGTCCTTGGAATAGGACTTCTTGCCGCGTGAGCTCATCGCTCCGAGTGAGCCCATGCCGCGGTAGGCCTTGAACTGCTTGCCGTTGATGAGGACGACTTCGCCGGGTGATTCTTCGGTGCCGGCGAGCAGTGAGCCGACCATGACGGTGGAGGCGCCGGCGACGAGGGCCTTCGCGATGTCGCCGGAGTACTGCAGGCCGCCGTCGGCGATGACGGGCACGCCTGCGGGCTGGCATGCCTGCGCGGCTTCATAGACGGCGCTGACCTGCGGGACGCCGACGCCGGCGACGATGCGCGTCGTGCAGATGGAGCCGGGGCCGACACCGACCTTGACGGCGTCGACGCCGGCATCGACGAGTGCCTGCGCGCCCGCGCGGGTCGCGACGTTGCCGCCGACGATCTGCACGTGTTTCGTCACGGGGTCGGCCTTCAGCTTGCGGATCATGTCGAGCAGCAGCTTGGCGTGGCCGTGCGCGGTGTCGACGACGAGCACGTCGACGCCCGCTTCGATGAGCGTCGTCGCGCGCTGCCAGGCCTCACCGAAGTAGCCGACGGCGGCGCCGACGAGCAGGCGGCCCTCGGCGTCCTTCGAGGCGTTCGGGAACTGCTCGGACTTCACGAAGTCCTTGACGGTGATGAGCGCGACGAGACGCCCGTCGTCGTCGACGAGCGGCAGGCGCTCACGCTTGTGCTGACGCAGGATCGCCGTCGCGTCGTCGTTCGAGATGTCGACGGGAGCGGTGACGAGCGGCTGCGGCGTCATGACGTCGCGCACCTTCGTCGTCGCCCATTCCGCGACGGGCGTGAAGCGCAGGTCGCGGTTGGTGATCATGCCGACGAGCTTGTCGTCCTCGACGACGACGGGCAGCCCGGAGACGCGGTACTGGCCGCAGATCGCGTCGAGCTCTTCGAGCGTCTTGTCGGGCCCGATCGTCACGGGGTTCGTGATGCGCCCCGTCTGCGTGCGCTTGACGAGGTCGACCTGGTAGGCCTGATCCTCGATCGACAGGTTGCGGTGCAGCACACCCATGCCACCCTCGCGCGCCATGGCAATCGCCATGCGCGCTTCGGTGACGGTATCCATCGCCGCCGAAACGAGCGGAATGTTCAGGGTGATCTCGCGCGTCAGCTGCGCCGTCGTGTCGACCTCGGACGGGATGACGTCGGTCTCGCCGGGCAGCAGCAGAACGTCGTCATAGGTGAGGCCCAGCGTCGCGAACTTCGGGGGAACGTCAGTGACATGGTCAGAACCGAAAGCCATTCACCAAGTCTAGGACACTCCGGCCCCTGCCCTCACCGCGCGTGACGACGGCACAGGTGGCTGCACGACGAGCGCCGCAGCTCCGGTCAGTGCGAGCCGCTACCGGGCTCCATGACGAACCGCGCCGCAGCTACCGTCAGTCGGATTCGGCCGACGGGCTTCCCGTCGCGGTGGCGCCGGCGCTCGTCTGCGCGGCGCCCGGGTCCGAAACCGTGTCGGAGGGCGTCGGCGTGCTCGACGCCGACGGCGTGGTGGGCGGCGCAGCCGGACTCGTCGGCGTCGCAGTGCCGGACGAAGGCGTCGTCGGGCTGGTCGGCGACGTGGGCTGCGAGTGCGACGGCGACGGACGCGAACTGCTCGGCTTGGATGCGCTCGAGCTGCTCGGCTTGGACGTGCTCGAGGGCGAACCGGGCAAGGTCGATCCGGACGAGCCCGTCGGACGCGACGTGCTGGGCCGCGAGCTGGACGCCGAACCCGTCGACGGGCGCTGCGTCGTCGACTGGGGCGAGCGCTGGCCGCGCGTTCCCGGCGTCGAGCGCTGCGGCGCGTCGCCGCGCGTCGTCGTCATCGCCACGCTCGAGGGAACCTGCTCGGGAATCATCGAACCGGCGACTGAGCCCACACCCGAACGCTCGACGCCTGATTGCGCGGTTTCGGGTCGGGCCGCCTCACGACCGGCACTCTGGCCCTGACTCGGTCCACCATGCGCACTCGATCGCGCCGGTGCACCCGGCGCGGCGGCCACCGGTCCGGACAGCGTCGTCGGGGTGGGAACGGCCGTGGCGTGCACTCGGGGGACATCTGGTTCGGCGACGGCGCGCGCGTTGCTCCAGTCGAGGTGCAGCGGCGCGAGAACGGTCGACAGGCTTCCGCCGTTGACGGCAGCGGCGACGCTGGACAGCGCGACGACGGCGCCGGCGGAGACGGCCGTGAGACTGGCACGTCCACTCCAAGCACGCCGCGTACGGCGCTTCGAAGTAGGTCGCCCGGTCGCGAGGTAGCGGCCACCTCCGGCGAACTCGTCCCCGTGCGAAGCTGTGATGTTGGTGTCGATGACGGGGTGGGCCGACACATCCTTGTCGTGTACCTCGGGCCGGCGCGTCACCTCGGGACGCGACGGCCGCGTCACGGCCTCGCAGGTCGCGTCGATCTCACGTGTCCAGGCGGTGAACAGGTCGCTCAATGCCTGCTCGCCGGGGCTGCGCTCCAGGTCGTCGTCACCTTCGCGGGCCGGGGGCTCGACAACGGGCCGCAACCGGGCGGGGCGCAGGGCGGAGACGCAGCGCGCCTCCGAGGGGGGAACCGTCGTGCCGCGTGAGCACGGCGACTCGACGACGGAGCGGGCTCCGAGAGCGTCGAGCAGGGCGTCGTCCTCGGCGATGTCACGCAGGTTGGCCTCGACGTCGAAGCGGGTGGCGGGCGGTGTCATCGAAGCTCCTCCCCCGAGGTCTCGTGCAGGGTGCGCAGTCGCGCGAGCGCACGGTGCTGGGCGACACGGACGGCGCCCGGCGACATGCTGAGGCTCGCGCCCGTCTCCTCGGCGCTGAGGCCGACGGCGACGCGCAGCGTCAGGATCTCGCGCTGCTGCGGCGTCAACTTCTCCATGAGCACGGACAGCCGCCGCGCGGTGTCGAGGTTGAGCGCCGCGTCCTCGGGGGTGAGGCCGGGGTCAATCGTGTCGGGCACCTCGTCCGTCGGCACGGCGGAGCGGAAGGCGCCGCGCTGGACGTCGGCCACCTTGCGCGAGCAGATCGAATACACGAACGCTTCGAAGGGGACACCGCGCTCGACGTAGCGGGGCAGAGCCTTGAGCACAGCCACGCACACCTCCTGAGCCGCATCCGCTGCGAGTTCGCGGGAGCCACTGAAGGCCCCCAACCTTGCCGAGGCATAGCGAAGTGCACGTTGGTGCACGTCGTCGAGAAGTGTCTCCCGTGCCGCGTCGTCACCGGATCGCGCTGCTGAGACCAGCGCGGCGATGGACGAGGCTTCCCCGTTCACTTCCTCCATCGCTGTTGGGGTCGTGAGCGTTACATGGCGGCGCGCGGAACTCACCCGGGGCCATTCGGCCTCGGGTGAGGAGTATCCGGTCTCGCTCGTCATGCGGGCCTCTCCAAGGGGCTGCTGCGTGCTGTCGGACGGGGTTCTGCCTGCTCGTTTCTGGGCGTGCGGTCGCGCTTCAGTGTTCCGATCCGACGGTACTGCCTGTCGCGCTCTGACGGTGTGTGGGGCCGTAGATCGACGCTCCACGCTAACGAAGCTGGGGCCGCGGCGCCACCTCAGCGCCGCCCGCGATGGGACAATGGGGGCAGTCTCAGAAAGGAGTGCGTCATGAGCGCACACGCCGATGTTCAGATCCGTGACGAGTCGATCAAGCTCGGTCAGTTGCTCAAGCTCGCGAATCTCGTGGAGGACGGTGCGGAGGCGCGCGTGGTCATCACGGAGGGTCTCGTAACGGTGGATGGCGAGGTCGACACGCGTCGTAGCGCGCAGATCAAGGTCGGCAGCGTCGTGTGCCTCGAGGACGAGTGCGTGCGCGTCACGAACTGACGCCCGCTCCGCACCCCCGGCGCGAAGCCGGCTCCGGAACAACCTCGCGCGTTCCCGCCACCACCCGACGACGCGAGCCCCCCGGGCGAACAACGCCCCACGCTCCCACCATCGCACCACGGCGCGACGCCGGCGTCTGACCAACACCGCACGCTCTCGCCACCGCACCACGGCGCGACATGGACCCGTGACAGACGAATCCCGCCCCGTCCCACACTGAGCTTGCGAAGTGTGGGGCGGGGCGGGATTCGTCTGTCACGCCCGAAGCATCGTCGCGCCGAGCGGGGGGGGGGGGGGGGGGGGGGGGGCCCCCCCGCCCCCCCCCCCCCCCCCCCCCCCGGGGGGGGGGGCGGGGGGGGGGGGGGGGGGCCCCCCCCCGGGGCCCCCCCCCGCCGGCCCCCCCCCGGCCCCCGGGGGGGGGGGGGGCGCCCCCCCCGGGCCGGGCCCCCCCCCGGGGGGGGGGGGGCCCCGCCACGTCGGGCATTCGATCGTCAGGACATGCGTGACGCTTCGTCGTCGAACGCTTCGGAGTTGATGCGGCCGCGCACGAGGAACCAGCCGCCGACCATGAGCGCCGCGAGGACGGGCCCGCCGATGTAGACGGCCTTGGCGGCCTTCGGGTCGTCGCCGAACATGATGAGCAGCAGCACGGCCGCCATGAACAGCAGGCCGAAGATGTTGAGGAACGGCGCGCCCTTGAGCTTGAAGTCGGGTCGCTCCAGCTCGCCGCGCTTGGCCTTGCGCACCATCATGAGGTGGCTGATGAGGATCATCGACCACACGCCGATGATGCCGAGCGTCGCGAGCTCGAGGACCATCTCGAACGCGTCCGACGGCCACGCGTAGTTGATGCCGACGCCGATGAGGCCGAACGCGAACGTCGTGAAGATGCCCCAGTAGGGCACCTGCGTCTTGCTCATCTTCGCGAGGTAGCGCGGCGCGGTGCCGGCCATCGCCATCGAGCGCAGCACACGGCCGGTCGAGTACAGGCCGGAGTTCATCGAGCTCGCGACGGCGGAGATCAGCACGACGCTCATGATGTCGGCCATGTGGACGCCGCCGATGTGGAACCCGACGCGGTCGAGCACGGTGACGAACGGCGACTCACCCTTCTTGTACTGGTCGGTTGGCAGCAGCAGCGTCATCAGGGTGATCGTGCCGATGTAGAACACGAGGATGCGCCACACGACGGCGCGCGCCGCCTTCGGCATGATCTCGCGCGGGTTCTCCGTCTCGCCGGCGGCGACGCCGATGAGTTCCATCGACGCATACGCGAAGATGACGCCGGACATCAGCATGAACATCGGCGACACGCCGTTCGGGAAGAAACCGCTGTCGGTGATGTTGTGCAGGCCGGCCGTGGCGTGCTGCGAGCCGGACGAAAGATCCTTGCTCGTCACGATGAAGAAGATCGAGACGAACATGAACGCGATGATCGTGACGACCTTGATGATGGAGAACCAGAACTCCATCTCGCCGAACCACTTCACGCCGATGAGGTTGATGACGAGCACGATCGTGAGAGCCAGCAGCGCCAGAGCCCACTGCGGCAGCGCGTCGGAGATCGGTTTCCAGAAGATGAGGAACCCGGCGATGGCCGTCGAGTCGGCGATGCCGCAGATCGCATAGCTGAAGATCAGGGACGGGCCGGCCTCGTGCAGGCGCCCGGCGGAGCCGAGGAAGAGGCCGGAGCCGATGGCGCCGCCGATACCGATCATCTGGATGTGGCGGTTCTTCAGGTGCTTGGCGTACCCGGCGTCACCGGCGTCGTGGGAATGCGGGGCGTCGGCGGGGCCGTTCGCGCCGGGAGCCGCGGACCCGAAGGTGGGCGCAGGCTCAGAGATGGGGGAGGACATCGAGGGATGCCTTACTGCTCGAGGGCCGTAGCCCAGGCCACATGACTGGCACACTCTAGGCCACCGATGTGACCGCGTGCACACATGTGTCCGCTCTGAGATGACGCCATCGACGCGTGATGCCCCGCCTACGAACGTAGACGGGGCATCAGACGTGATGAGCGGAGGCTCACACCATGGCGTTGTCCTCGGAGTCGAACGCTTCGGCGTTGATCCGATTGCGGACGAGGAACCAACCGCCGATCATGAGAGCGGCCACGACCGGGCCCATGATGAGGACGACCTTCTGCAGCACGCCACCCTGCGTCGCCATCAGGACGAGGATGAAGCCGAGGAAGCCCAGCGCGACGATGTTGAGGAAGGGCGCGCCCTTGAGCTGGAAGTCGGGTCGCTGCATCTCACCGCGCTTCGCCTTGCGCACCATCATCATGTGCGAGATGAGGATCATGGCCCACACGCCGATGATGCCGAGGACGGCGACCTCCAGGACGATCTCGAAGGCATCCGAGGGCCACGCGTAGTTGATGGCCACACCGATGAGACCGAAGGCAGCCGTCGTCGCGATCGCGGCCCACGGCACCTGGTGCTTGCTCATCTTGCGCAGGTAACGCGGCGCCGTGCCCGCCTCGGCCATCGAGCGCAGCACGCGCCCGGTGGAGTAGAGGCCGGAGTTCATCGAGCTGGCGACCGCCGTCACGAGGACCACGGTCATGATGTCGGCCATCTTCACGCCGCCGATGTGGAAGCCGATGCGGTCGAAGACCGTCACGAAGGGCGAGGTGTCCGCCTGGTAGGCGGTGTGCGGCAGGAGCAGCGAGAACAGCGTGATCGTGCCGACGTAGAAGATCAGGATGCGCCACAGGACGGAGCGCACGGCCTTCGGCATGATCTCGCGCGGGTTCTCCGTCTCGCCGGCGGCGACACCGATGAGTTCCATGGCGGCGTAGGCGAAGATGACGCCGGACATCAGGGTCCACATGTGGCTCGGCCCGTTCGGGAACATCCCGCCGTGATCGGTGATGTTGCGCAGGCCTGCGGTATCAGGGCCCAGCTGGTGCGACGTCGCGATGAAGTAGATCGCGACCACCATGAAGACCACGAGCATGGCGACCTTGATGATGGAGAACCAGAACTCGACCTCGCCGAACAGCTTGACGCCGATGAGGTTGATGGCGAGAACGATCGCCAGCGCGATGAGGGCGAGCGCCCACTTCGGCAAGGCGTCGGACACCGGCTTCCAGAAGTACAGGAACGTCGCGATCGCCGTTGCGTCCGCGATGAGAGTGAAGGCCCAGTTCAGGAAGTGGAACCAACCCGCTGCGTACGCCCCCTTCTCTCCGATGAACTCGCGACTGTAGGAGACGAAGGCACCCGAACTCGGGCGGTGCAGCACCATCTCACCGAGCGCACGCACGACGATCATCGCGACGGCGCCGCAGATGGCGTAGCTGAAGATCAGGGACGGGCCGGCCTCGTTGAGACGCCCCGCGGAGCCGAGGAAGAGGCCCGAGCCGATGGCGCCGCCGATGCCGATCATCTGGATGTGGCGGTTCTTCAGGTGCTTGGCGTACCCGGTGTCGCCGGAGTCGCGCGAATCGGACGCGGCCGACTTCTTCAGCGCGTCAGGAGTCGAGGACATACGTTGCCTTTCATGAACAGGAGGACACCTCGGCCTCGCGCGGGGACGCACGTCGCCGGTCAGGTGTGCCGCCCATCACTGTAGGGCAGCGAGGTGACACCCATCGCGCCCCATTGTTACGGGAGTGTTAAGGGGGCCTGTGAAAGTCGCGTGGGTGACGGTCTGACGCTGCGGGGCGGCCTGGGCGAGCGCTCTGGACGCGACGCAACCGAGACCGCATCGTGACGATCGGCCGTCGACGCTGCGCTCGTAACCGGGGTGGAGCCTGCAGGGTTGGACCCGGGCGGACATACGACACGGGGCGCATCCTCGTCGTGAGGATGCGCCCCGTGAGCAAGTAGGCAACGCTTCGGGCAATCAGCCCTTGAAGGCGTCCTTGATCTTCTCGCCGGCCTGCTTGAGGTTGGCGCCCATCTGGTCGCCCTTGCCCTCGGCCTCGAGACCCTGATCGTCGCTCGCCTTGCCGAAGGCCTCCTTGGCCTGGCCGAGCTTCTCGTCCTTGGCGTTGTCGAACTTGTCATCGATACCCATGACATGAACTCCTTTCTCTGGACAACAGTTGCCTCGACCCTACGCCGCTTTCCGGAGCGTGGCTAGAGGGTTTTCTGGGAGCTCAGTGCGAGGCGTTCTCCTGCCCAGCGCGAGCGCAGCATGCGGTCGTGGCTCGCGGCGACGACGGCGCCCGGGTAGTCGTCGAGAGCCCGTTCGACGTCCTCGGCGAGCAGCAGTGAGAAGTGGTTGGTCGGTTCGTCGAGCAGCAGCACGTCCGGCGGCAACGCCAGCAGACACGCCAGATCGAGACGACGACGCTGCCCGACGCTGAGGTCGGCCAACGCACGGTTTTCGTCGCGTGCGGCGATGAGGCCGAACGTCGCGAGCGGACGTCGCGCTGCCAGGTCGTCACCGACACGGGCGCGGTAGGCGTCGAGGACGGTGGTGTCGGGCTCGAGGTGCGGGGCGTCGACGTCAGGGCCGGCAGAGGGCTGACGGTCGAACGCCAGCGGTGCCGTGTCCTGGCCGAGCAATCCGACGCTGATGCGGCGCTCGCGATGCACTGACCCCGTGACGGGCTCCAACTCGCCGGCGAGGACGCGCAGCAACGTCGACTTGCCGCACCCGTTCGGCCCCTCGACGAGGAGGCGCTCGCCGGCGGACACCGTCAGGCTCGTCGGCTCCAGACGCCCCGGAACGCTGACGGCGGACGACGCGAGCAGCGGCCCGCCGGGAAGTTCGGACGGGCGTGACGCCGCCGCGAGGGAACGCTCGGTGTTGAACCGCAACGTGGCCGGGGGTTTGCGCACCTGCGTCTTCTCGAGTCGCTCCAAGGCCGTGCGCGAATCGTTGACGCGGCGCGCGACGACGGTGGCGTTCTTGTCCGAGTAGAACTTCTTCGCCCCGCGCGCCTCGGTGCGGGACCCTCGTTCGGGGCGCCCGACGGTGTGGTCGTCCTTCATCTTCGCGCGCAGCCGTTTGAGTTCGGCCTGCTCGTCCTCGTACTGGCGCGCCCAGCGTTCGTGCTCGTCGTGGCGAGCGAGGACGTAGTCGGAGAACGTACCCGTGAAACGCGTGACGCCGTGGGCGGCGCCGGCGTCCGAGGCATCGGAGATGCGGGCGGCGACCCGGTGCGGCAGGGGCCGCGGGTCGAGGTCGATGAGGTCGGTGATGCTCTCGTCGAGGAAGGCACGGTCGTGGCTCGCGAGCAGCACCGGGCCGGGCCACGTCAGGAGCATCGATGTGAGCAGCTGCGCGCCACGATCGTCGAGGTGGTTGGTCGGTTCGTCGAGCAGCAGCGTCTGCGGACGGCGGATGAGCATCCACGCCAAGGAGAAGCGGGCGAGCTGGCCGCCAGAGACCTCGTTCATCGGCGTGTCACGCGCGATCGCGCCGATGCCGAGGCCGTCGACGAGTTCGTCGATCGTGTGCTCGACGTTCCACGCGTCGGCTCGCTCCGCCGCGGCGAGGGCGGCGTCGAGTTCGGTCGCCACGAGCGCGTCCTCGGCGTTTCGCGCGAGACGCTCGCCCGCGACCTCGACCGCTCGCGCCAGAGCGTGGATCGGCTCGGCGGCGTCGTCGAGCACGTGCTGCGCCGTCAGCGTCAGGGCGAACGGCGCCTGTTGATGATGCAGACCGACGCTGCCGGGCGCGGTGATGCTGCCCGCATCCGGGCGCTCGAGGCCGGCGACGAGACGCAGCAGCGTCGACTTGCCCGTGCCGTTCTCGCCGATGAGGGCGGCGCGTTCGCCCCCCGCGACGCTGAAGGAGATGTTCGTCAGGACGCGACGGTCGGGATAGCTCTTCGACACGCCGTCGACGCGCAGATGGCTGCCGGACGAGCCGCCGGCCGAGGGCAGGGACGATGAATACACAGGCCTCCTGGAGTGGTGGGAACACCCTCACGTTAGGCGGCGCGGCGGGGTGGCGTCACCCGATTTTCAGCGGGCTGGGCGGTCCGTCAGCCAGTGGGCCCGGCGACCTGACGCCCCGGCGACGCGGCGCCCCGTCGACCCAGCGGGCACTCGTCAGCCGGGGCGACATGTCATGTGCCGTCGGGCTGGCGCCCCGCTCGTCACTCGGAGGGGCGGGGCTCGTCGACGTCAGTGGTGTTCATGCCGCTCTCGCGCAGGTGCGTGTCGAGGCTGACGCGTTCGTCGAACACGAAGCACTCGCCGCGCCAGTCGACATCGGCGTCCGGCATCTGCGCGAAGTAGTTGAGGATGCCGCCCTGAAGCTGGAAGACCTCGAGACCCAGATCCTGCATCCACGGGCTCGACTTCTCGCAGCGGATGCCGCCCGTGCAGTACATCGCGACCTTCGTCCCGCTCTCACGCCACGCAGGCGCATGCGCCTCGACGTAGTCGGCGAAGTCGCGGAAGTTCTCGACGCCCGGGTCGATCGCCCCCTCGAAGTGGCCGACGCCGAACTCGAAGCTGTTGCGGTTGTCGAGGACGACGACGTCGTCGCGCCGGACCAGCTCGCGCCATCGCTGCGGCGCGACGTCGGTGGCGCGCACGTCCTGCATGCGGTTCGGCATGTCGAGCCCGCCGACGCCCAGCGGCACGATCTCGCGCTTCGCCTTGACCATCATGCGGCGAAACGGCGGACGTGTGAACGCGGTGCGCTTGGTGACGATGCCGTCGAACAGGGCCCGCGTGACGGCGTCGGCGCTCGCTGCCGCGAGGAAGGCGTCGACCTGTTCGGGCGCTCCGGCGAGCATGCCGTTGACGCCCTCGCTCGCGATGAGGACCGACCCCGTCAAACCCTCGCGCGCAGCGCACAGCTCGCGCACCCGCACGACGGCGGCGTCGACGTCGGGCACCGCGACGAACCGATAGAACGCGATGTGATCGCCGCTCGACGGGAGGGCGGACGGAGCGGGAGAGGTCATGGGTGCGAGATCGTCGGAGGGAGCGCCGGGCATGACGGCATTCTCTCAGCTTCTTCGAACCTGACGGCAGGCGAACGCATGGGCTCGCCTTGTAGCGCACACAGCTTCATCACAGCCGCGGCGGCCAGCGTGCATCCGTGGGGCCACGAACGGTCGAGGCCCACGGATGAAGGAGTCAACCATGGCGAAGAACGGTCGCAAGATCGCCGCCGGCGTCGGCGCAGTGAGCACCCTCGCGGTCTCGGGGGCGGCGCTCGCGAGCTCGCAGACGGTGAGCACCGGCACCTCTACCCCGAACATCACGACGCAGCAGGGCAGCGCCGCCGGCCAGGACGGGCACGGCATGCGCGGCATGCACGACAAGCTGGTCACGGGGACCGCGGCGACGAACGTCAAGAATGCGGTGAAGGCGAAGGACGCGTCGATCACCGTCAAGGGCGTGCGTCAGGCGCCGGACGGTTCGTACCGCGCGTTCGGCACGAAGGCCGGCAAGCGCGTCATGGTCGAAGTGAGAAAGGACCTCAAGACGGTCACCGTGCGCACCGGCATGGGCCCGGGAGGCCACGGCGGCCCCGGGGAGCACGGCCACCATCGCGGCACCGAGGTGACGGGCACCGCCCTGACGGACGTCAAGAACGCCGTCAAGGCGAAGGACTCGGGCGTCACCGTCGAGAAGGTCTACAAGGAGAGCGACGGCACCTACCGCGCGTTCGGCACGAAGGCGGGCGCGCACGTGCGGATCGACGTCAGCAAGGATCTCAAGACCGTGACGGTGACGGCCGGCAAGCCCGGCGGGCCGGGCGGGCATGACGGACCCCGCCACGATGGCGCGCCGAGCGGCCAGACGCAGGGTGGCTCGGGTTCGACGAGTTCGTCGACGACGGCACCCACCTCGTCGAGCACGAGCGCGCAGGCTGCCTGATCAGTCGCGTCACGTGGTGCTGCCCGAGTCAGCCCTGACTGACTCGGGCAGCATCATGTGGCTCAGGCGGCGGACGGCTGACGCGATGCGCGCCGCGGGCTGTTCAGTCTTCGTCGGCGTTGGCAGTCGGGTCGTCGGCGGCGAGGTCGAGCAGGCGCGGTTCGTCCCAGGCCACGAACCGCCATGCGCCCGGGCGTCCCTCGAGCGTCAGGACGGTCGTGTTGGGGATCCGACGACGACGCACCTCCTGCGGCGTGAGGTTCTCGCACCGCGACGTCACCCATAGCCGCAGCACCGCGCCATGGCTGACGACGGCGAGCGTCGCATCGTCGTCGAGCCCGTCCAGGGAGCGTTCGAGTGCCTCGGTAAACCGTTCGAGCGTCTCCGCGCCGGCGGGGCCACCCGGGATGCGCGCCTCGAGGTCACCGGTGGCCCACGCGTAGGCCGTGTCGAGGTAGATGTCGGCGGCTTCGTGCGTCGTCGCCATCTCGAGATCACCGGCGAAGATCTTACCGAAGCCGGCGTCCTGCGTCAGCGTCAGCCCGCGTTCGGCGGCGAGCGGTCCGGCCGTGAGGCGCGCGCGATCGTGCGCGGACGCGACGACTCGATCGATGCGGCGATCGGCGAGGCGCGGCACGAGGTCGTCGGCCTGCGCGTGGCCGAGCTCGGTGAGCCCGGCGCCGGGCAGCGCGGTGTCCAGCGCACCGATGACGTTGTTGGGGGTCTGGCCGTGGCGGATGAGCAGGAGGGTGGTCACCCGCTCATCCAATCAGCCGGGGGTGAGCCCCGCCTGAACGGAGGCTTGTCGGCCCTCGGGTCTAGACTTCGACGCAGAACGATCACGCATACGACGAAAGGGGCGCTCAATGGGTCTTTCACCCCTCGAGTGGCCCGTCCTGCGTCAGGTGCGATCGAAGGATTTCCTCGGTCGCGGCCCGGCAGTGACGAGTGAGAAGACTCGAACGCTCGAACCGCGCACGACGACGGCCGACCGCGTCGTGCAGTCGGTCTGCCCCTATTGCGCCGTCGGCTGCGGCCAGCGCGTGTTCGTCAAGGACGAGAAGGTCGTCGGGATCGAAGGCGATCAAGATTCGCCGATCTCGCGCGGCCGCCTATGCCCGAAGGGGGCAGCGAGCGAGCAGCTCGTCAACAACCCCTCGCGCGTCAAGCAGGTGCTCTACCGCAAGCCGGGTGGCACCGATTGGGAGCCGATCGAGCGCGACAAGGCCATCGACATGGTCGTCGACCGGTTCATCGCCAGCCGCCGCAACGGATGGCAGGAGACGGACGACAAAGGCAACCGCCTGCGTCGCACCATGGGAATCGCCTCGTTGGGTGGAGCAACGCTCGACAACGAGGAGAACTACCTCATCAAGAAGCTGTTCACCGCCGCGGGGGCCATACAGATCGAGAACCAGGCGCGTATTTGACACAGCGCCACGGTTCCCAGTCTGGGAGCCTCGTTCGGGCGTGGTGGAGCCACCAATTCACTGCAGGACATGGCGAACGCCGACCTCATCCTCATCGAGGGGTCGAACATGGCCGAGTGCCACCCGGTGGGTTTCCAGTGGGTGACGGAGGCCAAGGCGCGCGGCGCGAAGGTCATCCACATCGACCCCCGCTTCACGCGCACGTCCGCCGTGGCCGACAAGCACATCCCCATCCGCGGCGGAAGTGACATCGTCTTCCTCGGTGCACTCATCAACCATGTGCTGACGACCGAGTCCTACTTCCGTGACTACGTCGTCGCCTACACCAACGCGGCAACGATCGTCAGCGACGACTTCGTCGACACCGAGGAGCTCGACGGGCTGTTCTCCGGGTACGACCCGAGCACGGGTCAGTACGACCAGAGTTCGTGGCAGTACAAGACGCCGCCCGGCAAACCGGACCAGGGCACCTCGAGTGACGAGAAGAGCGGTTCCTCTGGCCACCAGGCGAGCGGTGGCGCCGAGACGCACGGCTCGGGTGGCCCGACGCTCGCGCATTCGGCCGTGCTGCGCGACGAGACGCTCACCGATCCGATGTGCGTGCTGCAGATCATGAAGCGGCACTACGCGCGCTACACACCGGAGATGGTCGAAGAGGTGTGCGGCGTCTCCAAGGAGGACTTCGCACTCGTCGCCCGCGAGGTCGTCGCCAACTCTGGTCGCGAGCGCACGACGATGTTCGCCTACGCCGTCGGTTGGACCCAGCACGTCGGCGGGGCCCAGATGATTCGCACCGCGGCGATCCTGCAGTTGCTCATGGGTAACGTCGGGCGTCCTGGCGCCGGCATCATGGCGCTGCGCGGACACGCGACGATTCAGGGATCGACCGACATTCCCACACTGTTCAACCTGCTGCCGGGCTACCTTCCGATGCCGCGGGTCTCCGACCACGAGACGCTCGAGGATTACATCGACTCGATCGTGTCGAAGGATGCCAAGGGGTACTGGGCGAATGCCGACAAGTACGCCGTGTCGCTGTTCAAGGCCTGGTACGGCGAGAAAGCGACAAGTGCGAACAACTTCGGGCTCGACTACATGCCGCGTCTGTCCGGCGCGCACGGGACGTACCAGACGGTCATGGGCATGATCGAGAACCAGGTCGAGGGTTATTTCGTGCTCGGGCAGAACCCGGCCGTCGGATCGGCCAACGCCCGTATGCAACGTGAGGGCCTACGCCACCTCAAGTGGCTCGTCGTGCGCGACTTCCAGCTCATCGAGACCGCGACCTTCTGGAAGGATGCGCCGGAGATCGCCTCCGGGGAGTGGAGGAGTGAGGACATCGACACCGAGGTCTTCTTCTTCCCCGCGGCGACGCACGTCGAGAAGGCCGGTACGTTCACCCAGACCCAACGTCTCGTGCAGTGGCGTCACAAGGCGGTCAACCCGCCGGGCGACGCGCAGAGCGAGCTCGACTTCTTCCACGAGGTCGGGGTGCGCATCCGTGCCAGGCTGGCCGATTCGAGCGACCCCATCGACGAGCCACTCAAGGCGATCACGTGGGATTACCCCAAGGACGAGCACGGCGAGGTCATCGCCGAATCGGTCATGGCCGAGATCAACGGAACCGACGCGGAGGGCAAGCCCCTCGCGACGTACGCGGATCTCAAGGCTGACGGTTCCACGACGTCGGGATGCTGGATCTACGCCGGCATCTACAAGGACGGGGTCAATCAGGCCGCGCGGCGCAAGCCTGGGTACGAGCAGGACGAGACGGCCGCCGAATGGGCGTGGGCGTGGCCCGCGAACCGCCGCACGCTCTACAACCGCGCCTCCGCGGACCGTGAGGGCAAGCCGTGGAGCGAGCGCAAGAAGCTCATCTGGTGGGACGAGGAGAAAGGCCAGTGGGTCGGCAAGGACAACCCCGACTTCCCGCTCAAGACCGCCCCGTCCTACCGTCCGAAGGAGGGTGTGGGTGGGCCCGACGGCCTCGCAGGCGACGATCCGTTCATCATGATGGCGGACGGCAAGGGCTGGCTCTACGCGCCGCTCGGTCTCGTCGACGGCCCGATGCCGACGCACTACGAGGCTGCGGAATCGCCGATGCGCAACCCGCTCTACAGCCAGCAGTCGAACCCGACACGGGTGACGTTCCGTCGTAAGGACAACCTCAACGCGCCGAGCGAGGGCATGCCGGGTGGCGACGTGTACCCGTACGTGTTCCAGATCGGGCGCCTGACGGAGCATCACACGGCCGGCGGCATGAGCCGTTGGTTGCCGTACCTGTCGGAGCTTCAGCCGTCGATGTTCATCGAGGTCTCACCCGATCTCGCGGCCGAGAAGGGCCTCGAGAACGGCGACTGGGCGACAGTCGTGTCGGCTCGCGCGGCGATCGAGGCGCGCGTGCTCGTCACCGACCGCATGGTGCCGCTCAAGATCGGTGGCCGCATGGTGCACCAGATCGGCATGCCGTACCACTGGGGCAGCGCGAAGTCCGCTGAGGTGCATGGTGATTCGGCGAACGACCTGCTCGGCGTGGTGCTCGATCGCAACACCCAGATCCAGGAGGGCAAGATGGGCATGTGCGACATCCGTCCGGGCCGCCGTCCACAGGATCGGGACGAGTACGAGCAGCTCGTCAGTGAGTACCAGAGCCGCGCCGGCGTCACCGTCGAGACGGGCAACGAGATCTGCCAGGAGTGTGACTGATGAGCCTGGTGACCGAGTACATCCGTTCGCAGTTCGCGAGTGGCGGTGACCCGTCGAAGCAGGCGGGTTGGGGCACCCCGGAGGCGACGACGCTGACGGGTGGTGCGCCCAACGACGTCCTCGCCGAACGCATGGGCTTCTTCACCGACACCTCGATCTGCATCGGCTGCAAGGCCTGCGAGGTCGCGTGCAAGGAGTGGAACCGCAACCCCGAGGACGGGTACGAGTTCACCGGCTACTCCTACGACAACACGGGTGAGCTGGGTGCCGACACCTGGCGTCACGTCGCGTTCGTCGAGCAGTCGGGCGAGCAGATCGCGCGGGCCCGTGAGTCGGGGCGCAAGCTCGTCGACCTCGGCATGCCGACGCTGCGGTCGACCCCCGGTGACGGTGCAGAAGCTGCGGGTGGCTCGGGCGAAGCGTCGCACCTCGCCGACCTGCCGGATGACGCCGCGCGCGCCATCCGCGTCGCCGGTGGGCACACCGACTACGCGACCGACGCGCCGTCAGCGCTCGACCCGGGCGCCCCTGCGCTCGACGTCGAACAGGCGCAGGTGGCGGACGAGTTGGCGGGGGTCAACGTGCTCGACATCGTCGCGACCGACAACGGCGTCATGCCGACGGCGCTGCACGAGGCCCAGGATTTCCGGTGGCTCATGGCCTCCGATGTCTGCAAGCACTGCACGCACGCCGGGTGTCTCGACAACTGCCCGACGGGCGCGCTGTTCCGCACCGAGTTCGGCACGGTCGTCGTGCAGGCCGACGTGTGCAACGGCTGCGGCTACTGCGTCGGCGGGTGTCCGTTCGGCGTCATCGAACGGCGTGAGAAGACGGCGACCGTCAATCACGGCAACGCGCAGAAGTGCACGCTGTGCTACGACCGGCTCAAGGAAGGCCAGACGCCCGCGTGCGCGCAGACGTGCCCCACGACATCGATCAAGTTCGGCACGCACGCGGAGATGGTCGCGATCGCGGAGGAGCGCGTCGCTCAGCTGCACGCGCAGGGCATGACGGAGGCGCGCCTCTACGGCGCGAACCTCGACGACGGCGTCGGCGGCACCGGTTCGGTCTTCCTCCTGCTCGACGATCCCGAGGTGTACGGCCTGCCGCCGGACCCGGTGGCGCCGTCGAAGACCTTGCCGGAGTCGTACAAGCGGATGGTCATGGCAGCCGGTGGCATGGTGGCCGCAGCAGCGCTGGCGTTCGTCGGAGGTGGTGTGGCGTGAGCGTGAACTCCCTTGATGCGTATAGGGATCCTGAACCCGAGGGTGGGCGGCGCCGTCGCGGCGGGCGTGGCGGCAAACGTCGTCGTCCGACCGACTGGCTGAACGGTCGCGAGGGCCGCGGTGAGCGCGCGCTCGTGCCGGACGTCGAGTTCCAGAGCTACTACGGGCGTGGCGTCATCAAGCCCGTGCCGTGGGAATGGCCGATTCCGACGTACCTGTTCTTCGGTGGCCTCGCGGGCGGCTCGCAATTGCTCGCGACCGGCGCGTACCTGACGGGCAACGAACCCCTGCAGCGCGTGACGCGCCTGACGACGGCCGTCGCGGTCGCCGTCTCGGGTGCGTCGCTCATCGGCGACCTGGGTCGCCCGGAGCGCTTCTACAACATGATGCGCGTGGCGAAGCTCAGCTCGCCGATGTCGGTGGGCACGTGGATCCTCTCCGGTTTCAGCGGCGGTGCGATGCCGCTCGCGGCCCTCGAGGTGCTGCGGATGCTGCCGCTCAAGCGAAGCGGCACCGTGACGGGTCTGGTCGGCGCGCTCGATCGCGTGGCCGGGGCTGCAGGCGAGGTCGCGTCGGCGTCCTCGCTCGAGGTGCCGGGGTCGCGGTGGTTGCGGCGGCAGTCGCGTGCTGCGGGTCGTCGTGACGCCGGATTACGCGTCAACGGGGCACTCGTCGGCGTTGAGAAGATGCTCGGCGTCACCGAACCGGGATTCGTCGCGCTCGGTGCGTCGATGGCGGCGCCGCTGGCGACCTACACGGCGGTGCTGCTGTCGAACACGTCGACGCCGACGTGGCACGAGTCGCGGCTGTACCTGCCGTTCGTGTTCGGCGGTTCAGCATCGGCCGCGGCGAGCGGCAACGCGATGATGTGGACGCCAGTCGAGAAGGCTGGCCCCGCCCGGGCGCTAGCCCTCATCGGGCCGGCCGTCGACCTCGGCGCGCTCAATCGTCTCGAGAAGCACCTCGACGCCGAGGGCGTCGGCGAGCCGCTGCACCACGGCACTGCCGGCAAGCTCAACAAGGCGAGCATGGCGCTCAACGTCGCCGGGTTCGTCGGGACGGCGCTGTTCGCGCGACGCTCGCGCGTGGCGTCCGTCGTCTCCGGGGCCTGCTTCGTCGCAGGCTCGGTGTGCACGCGCTTCGCGGTGTTTGAGGCCGGCATGGAATCGGCGAAGGACCCGAAGTACACGATGGGGCCGCAGCGCCGCCGCCTCGACGCGCGTGGCGGGACGGAGAACATCACGACGGGCCCGCGGCTGGCCTCGTCGGATGATGCCCCCCGCACCGCGGATGGGCGCCGACCGCTGCCTGGCCCGGACGGCAAGCCCGTCAACCTCTGAGCGCTCGCGTGTCTGGCGGGTCGGTTCGTCGGCTGGCCGGGCCTGTGCACGAGAAATGCGCATCTGCATCGGGATTGTGACTGCTGATACCCGTGCAGATGCGCATTTCTCGTGCAGCTGTGATGTTCGAGTCGCGGGGCGGCGGCCGTCCTGGCTGGTTGTCGGATCGCGGCCGTGTCAGCGCACGCTGATGCCGGGGGCGCCGCCGTCGAGGGGGACGGTGCGGCCGATCACGGGCGCGCCGGGCACCTCGCCGATGACGAGGAGGCCGCCGGACGTCTGAGCGTCCGCGAGCAGCAGCAGTTCGTCTTCGCCGATCCCGTCGGCCGCGGTGATGTGCTCATGCACCCAGTCGAGGTTGCGGCGCGTGCCGCCGGAGACGTATCCCTCGGCTGCGGCGTCGCGGGCGCCGTCGATGTACGGCACGGCAGCGGAGTCGATCTCGGCGCGAACGCCCGAGGCGCGGCACATCTTCCACAGGTGGCCGAGCAGACCGAAACCGGTGACGTCCGTCGCCGCCGTGACACCCGCCGCGACGGCGGCGATCGACGCGTCGCGATTGAGCGTCGTCATCACCTCGATGGCCTGCGGGAACACCTCGCCCGTCGACTTGTGCTTGTTGTTGAGCACACCGACGCCGAGCGGCTTCGTCAGGGAGATGGGCAGGCCCGCCTCGGCGGCGTCGTTGCGCATGAGCTTGCCCGGGTCGGCGATGCCGGTGACGGCCATGCCGAACTTCGGCTCCGGATCGTCGATCGAATGGCCGCCGATGACGGGGCAGTTCGCCTGCGCACCGACGTCGGCGCCGCCTCGGAGCACCTCGGCCATGATGTCGAGGCCGAGCACGTCGCGCGGCCAGCCGACGAGGTTGATGGCGATGACGGGGGTGCCGCCCATCGCGTAGATGTCGCTGAGCGCGTTCGCGGCCGCGATGCGACCGAAGTCGTACGGGTCGTCGACGACAGGGGTGAAGAAGTCAGCCGTCGAGAGCACCGCCTGCTCGCCGACGCGGACGGCGGCTGCGTCGTCACCGTCGTCGAGGCCGACGATGACGCTCGGATTCGGCTTCCCCACGAGGTGCTTCACCGCCTCCTCGAGCTCGCCGGGCGGGATCTTGCATGCGCACCCGCCACCATGGGCGTACTGCGTCAGACGAATCGACTCCATGCATCCGACCCTACGCCGTACCCCTGACAACGACCCCGACGGGTACGCCGCGCGGACCCCGCCCGCCCATTGCCCCGGCGCACCCACGACCCCAGCGCCCCTATGATTGACACGCACCAAGGGAGGCGTCCGGGTTCCTGGTGGGCCCCCCGGTCTTCAAAACCGGTGAAACCGAGCATCTCGGTTTGGCAGGTTCGATTCCTGTCCGCCTCCGCAAGTCTCAGGGCCCCGCGAGCTGGGGGGCTTCTCGCATGTGTCGTCATTGGCCCGTCTTCCGGCCGCGTGGGCTCGCCGCCGCGGCCCGGAGCGACGCGCCACGGAGGGTTACTCGAGCCATGAGTGCGCCGCAGCGGCGAAGGGCGTGAAAACCGTTGCTGCGCAGGATTGTCAGACCTGCCCGATAGGTTGGGGCGCATCAGCACTCGACCTGGAGGAACGATGGCCACGAGCGACGACCCACGTCGGCGCATCCCGCGCACCGACGAGCTCCTCGCACGCTTCGCCGACGAGGTAGGCGCGCTCGGACGCGACGCTGTGAAGCGCGCCATCGTCTCTGCCCAGGCCGACGTCCGCGCGGGCACCATCAGCCCCGACGGCATCGACGCGGCCATTGCATTGCGCCTGCCCGAATCGGCCACCACCCTGCGAGCGATTCTCAACGCAACGGGCGTCGTCGTGCACACCAACATCGGGCGCGCGCCTCTCAGCGACGCCGCGGTCGAGGCACTCGGTCGCGCTGCGGGGTACGTCGACGTCGAGTTCGACCCCGTCACTGCCACGCGCGCCAAGCGCGGCCGCGCGACGCTCGACGCGCTCCAGGAGCAGGTGCCGGACGCGGGCGGCGCACTGGTCGTCAACAACGGCGCGGCCGCACTGCTGCTCGCCTGCCTCGCGATCGCCGGGGACAGGGACGTCCTCGTCAGCCGCGGCGAACTCATCGAGATCGGCGACGGCTTCCGTCTGCCCGAGTTGCTGCAGTCGGCCGGGGCCCGGCTCGTCGAGGTAGGCATGACGAATCGCACGCATCTGCGCGACTACGAGAACGCCATCGTCGACGCCGAACGTCACGGCCGCCGGGTGGGCGCCGTGCTCAAGATCCACACGAGCAACTATCGCGTCGAAGGGTTCGCCGGGGTGCCAGGCGTGCGCGATCTCTCGGCGCTCGGCGTCCCCGTCATCGCGGACGTCGGCAGCGGCCTGCTCGCCCCCGAACGGGTGCTGCCCGACGAGCCCGACGCGACGAGCTGGCTGCGCGACGGCGCGACGGTCGTCACCGCGAGCGGCGACAAGCTGCTCGGCGGGCCGCAAGCGGGGCTCGTTCTCGGCGACGCCGACGCCGTGGAACGCGTCCGCCGCCACCCGATGGCCCGCGCGATGCGCATCGACAAGCTGACGCTCGCCGCTCTCGAAGCCACCCTGCGCGGCCCCGAACCCCCCGTTACCCGCGCCCTGCACGAGACGCGCGACTCGCTTCGTCAGCGCACGACACACCTCGCGGCGGCCATCGCTGACGTCGTTCCGGGCGCCGAGGTCGTCGACGTCATCGGACGCGTCGGTGGGGGAGGCGCGCCTGGTTTCGAGCTGCCGAGCCTCGCCGTCGCCCTGCCCGAGCCCTTCGCGGAGGCGCTACGCCTCGGACGCCCGTGCGTCCTGGCCCGCACCGCGCTTGGACGCTGCCTCGTCGACCTGCGGTGCGTCCCAGCGTCCTCGGACGCCGACGTCGCCGCCGCGATCCGGGCCGTCGCTGTAGGCAACGAATCCGGCACCCCAGCTGACGACGGAGGACGCGCATGACGGTGAACACGCGGCGTGATGCCACGGCCCCGTCGGCGACGACACCGCTCCTCCCCGCCAGAGGCTACGTCGCCGAGCGCAGCGGCGGCGCGGTGCGGCTCGCGGGGAGTGAGTGCTGATGCGCGTCGTCGCGACGGCCGGTCACGTCGACCACGGCAAGAGCACCCTCGTGCGGGCTCTCACGGGCACCGACCCGGATCGGCTCGAGGAGGAGAAGAAGCGTGGCCTGACGATCGATCTCGGGTTCGCGGGGCTCGACCTGCCGTCGGGCGAGAAGCTCGCATTCGTCGACGTGCCCGGCCACCGTCGCTTCATCGGCAACATGCTCGCGGGCCTCGGGCCGGCGCCGGCCGTCATGCTCGTCGTCGCCGCGGATCAGGGGTGGCAGGCGCAATCGCGCGAGCACCTCGACGCCATCGACGCACTCGGTCTCAGGCACGGCCTGCTCGTCATCACGCGCTGTGGCCTGGCGACGCCCGAGCGCGTCGCCGAGGTGCGTGAGACAGCGCTCGGTCACATCGCCGCGACGTCGCTCGAAGTTGTCGACGTCGTCGAGACCGACGCCGTCAGCGGCCGTGGCATCGACGAACTGCGGTGCGCCCTCGACGATCTCGTCGCGCAGATGCCACCCGTGGACACGGTTTCGCCTGTGCGGTTGTGGGTCGACCGTTCGTTCTCCGTCAAGGGCACCGGCACCGTGGTCACCGGCACGCTCGCGGCGGGCACGCTGCGTCTCGGGGACGAGTTGGAGGTGGGTGACGAACGAGCGGCCGTGCGTTCGTTGCAGGTGCTCGGGCAGCGTCATGACGAGGTCTCGCCGGTCTCGCGCGTCGCGGTCGCTCTGCGAGGTCTGCACACCGACGACGTGCCGCGCGGCACGCCCCTGCTGACGCCGGGGTCGGCGTCGTGGGTGAACGTCCTTGACGTACGCAGCGAGAGCGGGCATGAGTGGCAGGATGCGTCGGCAGAGGTCAGCGTCCACATCGGCACAGCGTCCGTCGAGGCGCGGGTGCGACCGTTCGACGAGCGTCACGCGCGGTTGACGCTGAGCGATCCGCTGCCGTTGCGGCTGGGGGATCGCATCATCGTGCGCGATGCGTCAGCGGGGCGGATCCATTGCGGGGCAACGGTGCTCGACCTCGACCCGGCGGCATTGACGAGGCGCGGCGCCGGTCGGGAGCGCGCGCGTGTCCTAGCCGGCCACGCGGTCGCGCAGCTCGAACCGCTCGTCGCCGAGCGCGGCTGGGTGCGCGACGAGTGGGTCACCGCCGTCGGGGCCCGCCGGCCCGAGGTGCTGCGCGAGGGGCTGCCCCTGCCGGGGGAGGGCCTGGGTCGTGTCGAGGGACTCGTCGTGCACGAGAAACAGGCGACGGCCTGGCGCGCCGCGATCATCGAGGCGGTCACCGCTGACGCCGCCGACCCCTTGAGCCCCGGGTTGCCGTCAGGTGCCATCGAGACGCGCCTCGGCGTGCCCCGACGTCTGCTGCCCGCCCTCGTCGAGTCATGCGGCGTGGCGAACCCTGATGCGGGTCTCGTGATCCGCGACGGGCGGGTCGTCGGCTCACGCCACGGCTCGTCGTTCGGTGCCGATGAAGCGGCCCTGGAGCAACTTCGAGAACGGCTGCGCGCCAACCCGTTCGATGCCCCCGAAGCCGACGACCTCGTGGCGCTCGGCCTCGGCAACCGGCAGCTCGCCGCGGCTGCACAGCGCGGAGCGATCCTGCGACTCAAGGCCGAGCCCGCCGACATCGTCCTGCTGCCCGACACGCCCGCGCGAGCGATGCGCGAGCTCGCAAGACTGCCGCAACCGTTCACGACGAGCGAGGCGCGCCAGGCGCTCGGCACGACGCGCCGCGTCGTCATCCCCCTGCTCGAGCATCTCGACGCACGAGGCTGGACGCGGCGTGACGGCAACGCGCGCGTCGTCGTGCGCTGAATCGTGCTGGGACGGGGCCGAGCGCAGCACCGTCGGCCAGGGTGCCAGAATCGCGACCGTCAGAATCGCACCCGAAGTTGGGTCAAGCGGGGCCGGGGACGCAGCGCGGTCGGCCGGGTACCAGAATCGCGACCGACTGAGGCGCACCCGAGCGCGCCGGGGCGCACCATCCCGCGCCCGGCGCCGACGGACCGCCGCTCGGGGCCGATCTTCGACGTGCGTCCAGCCGCACAGACGCAGCAACGCGCCACCGCTGGGAAGGACCCAGCGATGGCGCGTCGCGTTCGATCAGGGGAGCTCAGTCGTCGTCGCCTTCCGGGTCGTCGGCCTTGAGCGACGGCTCGGGGTCGGCGCTGACGCGCGTCGACGTCTGCTCCTTCGCCTGAGCGGCTGCGGCGCGGACGGCGCCGCTCGGGCCGGCCTTCTCGGCGTCGGCGATGAAGCGCTCGGGGTTCTTGTCCTCGATCGTCAGCGGCTTCGACCACGACGCCGCGAGGTGGCGCAGGAAGTTGATGCCGACCTGGTGACGCAGTTCGAGGCTCGCCTGCTGACGGAAGTCGGCCAGGTCCTGACGCTCTTCCTCGGCCATGTGGTCGGAGTTCGCGATGTTGGCCTGGACGACGGCCTCCCACCAGTCTTTCGACCCGGTCGTGGCGGCGTCCGCGCGCTTAATGGCGTCGCGCAGCAGGTTGTGGTCGTGGATCGCGTCCTCGACCTGCTCGTCGTTGCTCTCGGCGTCTGCGCCGCCGGTGCCGATCTTGACGAGTTCGGGATAGAAGTACAGCTCCTCCGCCTCAGCGTGCAGCTCGAGGAAGATGCGCAGCTGGCTCCACAGCGCGGCCAGACCGTCGGTGTCGTCGCGCGGCCACTCCTCGAGCACGGCGAACGCGCGTCGCTGAGCGGTGTGCTGCTGCAGGATGATCTCGGTGATGTCCATGGCTACCTCCGTGAGACGGCCCCGGAATCGGGGACTGTTTGCCCTCAATCTCACGCTGGCGAAGGGCGTTGCGCCAGCAAGGTGCACCTATGCGACAAGGCGTTCGTGAGGGGGAGGTCGCGCCCAGCGTCGCGGGCTCGATGACGACGCGCGGGACGCGGACGGCGTGGCGCTCGCCGTCGAGAGGGACGCGTTCAGGTGAGCGCGACGCGGACGATGACGGCGAGGGCGCTGACCGTCGCGAGGGCGAGGATGCTGTGGCGGAAGCGCACCGCGTCGACCGAGTGCCGCAACGGCTGCGCCGCGAGAGCGCCCACGGCCATGAACGGCAGCCACGCGAGCCCGGCACGCAGACCGTCAGCGCCGATCTGGCCGCCGATCGCGAGGCCGAGCAGTGAACTCAGTGAGCCGAAGAGGAAGAACGGCGCGAGTGTCGAGCGTGCCTGCTGCGGTGCGAGTTCCTGCAGGGCGAGGCCGAAGAACGGGCCGCCGATCGACGCCGTCGTCGCCGAGATGCCCGTCAATGCTCCGGCGCCGAAGGCGATGCCCGACGACGGGCGTACGCGCCAGCGCGTGAGCGATCCGGCGACGGCGACGAGCACCATGCCGGCCACGAGGAGTGACGTGACGGTGTGCGACGCGTTGGCCGCGAGCCAGACGCCGAATGGCATCGTCGCGAGGCGGCCTGCCATCGCCCACCCGAACGGCCGCCACCGGATGTCACGGTGGGCCCGAGCCACCTCCAGCACGAGCAGTGGCAGGACAACGAACAGCAGTGCCGCCGGCATGACTTGCGGAGCCGCCATGACGACGAACGGCGCTGCGACGACGGCGAGGCCGAACCCGGCGATGCGTTGCACGAAGGCGCCGACGCCGACGACGAGACCGAAGGCCAGCAGGGTGGTGAGCGGCATCGGACCTCACTTCGCCGAAGGTTGTCGGGCCGCGCGGAGAGGAAGGCCCGGACATAGCAAAAACCCCCGGCGAGCCGGGGGTTCTTTCCTCTGTCTCAACACAGAGTGCACCCGTAGGGATTCGAACCCCAAACCTTCTGATCCGTAGTCAGATGCTCTATCCGTTGAGCTACGGGTGCTTGCTGCTCGGCCTCAGCGGCCTCTGCAACGAGATAGAACTCTACACGCATCCTCGGGGGAACGCTAATCGGCTCGGCCGCCCTCGTGAACCGGCCTGTGCTCCTCCGTCAGCCCCGCCCGTGTCGCCCGTCATGACCTGCGATTTTGGTCCACATCGGCGAATCGCATCCCCATCCGCGATCCACGTTCACACGCGCTAACGGCGTCCACATCTGCGAATCAGCGTCACATTCGCACGCGCCGGCGCGAGTCGTCGTGACACGGGTCGCCCTGGTGGCAACGTCGGTTGCATGTGGACGTAGATCGCCGATGTGGACGCGGTTCGCAGAAGGGGTCAAAAATCGCACATGGGGACGGACTGGTGCGGTCAGCCGGTGAAGGGGAGGGTGCGTTGACCGCGGATACCCGGCGTACAGACGAAGAGGGCGCCGGCGTCCGGCTCCGCGTCGTCCGGCAGGTTCTCTCGCGAGGTCGTGATGAACAGCTGGTCGAGGTCGTCGCCGCCGAAGGCCGGGCACGTCACCTGACTCGGCCCCACCTCGACGATCTCGCTGAGCGAGCCGTCAGCGCCGTAGCGACGCACGGCGGAGCCGCCGAACAGCGCCGTCCACACTCCGCCTTCGGCGTCGACCGTCAACCCGTCGGGGTAGCCGATGCCGTCCTCGAGCCGGACGAAGGGCCGACGGTTCGTCAGGCCGGTCTCGGCGCCCCAGTCGAACACCCAGATGATGCGGGTCGGCGTGTCGTTGTAGTAGGCGAGCGTGCCGTCGGGCGACCAGCACAGGCCGTTCGAGATGGTGACGTCATCGAAGACATGGCTCGTCGACCGGTCCGGCGCCAGCCGCCACATCGACGCCGCGCCCTCGCTCTGGTCGTAGGCCATCGACCCCATGTAGAACGACCCGTCGGGGGCGCATCCACCGTCGTTGAACCGGGTGCGCGGCTCGTGCGTCGACGGCCACAGATCGGCGGTGTGCTCCAGGTCGGCGAAGTCGACCGAACGCGTCAGTGCGAAACCACGCTCCGTCGCGACGATCGCGCCTCCACCTGCGCGCGGACGCAGCGCTGCCGCGACGTCCCCGACGTGGAATCGGGTGACGTCACCGCCCGGCTGGAGCTCGAGGACATCCCCGGCCAGCATGTCGACGTAGCGCAGCGCCGGGTGGCCTCCGCCCCAATCGTCGGCCCAGATGACGCCCTCACCGTGGTAGGCGTGCGGTTTCGCGACAGCTTCAGCCTTCATGACGTCAGGCTATATCGGGCGGCAACGCTCCGCGACGATGCTCGGATGCCGCTGTCGGCTCAGACGTCCTCGGCCTTGAGTTCGGTCGGGTCCCACTTGGTGATGCCGTCGTACTGCCAGCCGCGGTCCTTGACCGCCTCGCGCGACTCGAGGCGCATCGTCGGCGTGAGGCGGTCGAGGTAGAGGTAGCCGTCGAGGTGGTCGGTCTCGTGCTGCAGCATGCGGGCGAAGAAGCCGTGCCCCTCGATGACGATCTCGTTCCCGTCGAGGTCGGTGCCCGTCACCTTCGCCCAGTCGGCCCGCGCCGTCGGGAAGTGCTCGCCGGGCACCGACAGGCAACCCTCGTTGTCGTTCTCCTCGTCGGCCTCGCCGGCAGGCACGCGACCCTTCTCGAGCTTCGGGTTGATGACGACGCCGCGGCGGTTCTCGCCGAGTTCGTCGTCGGGACAGTCGAAGACGAAGATGCGCTGCTTGACGCCGACCTGATTGGCTGCGAGGCCGACGCCGTTCGCCGCCTCCATCGTCTCGAACATGTCCTCGACGAGGGCGCGCGTGTCGTCGGTGATCTCCTTGACCCGCTTCGTGGGTGCGTGCAGGGCCTTGTGGCCGACGATGGTGATGGGGCGAACAGCCATGAGGAACCTCGAAGAACGCGGGTCGGCGGGTGGGCGTCGATCATTCTAGGGCCCTCGGGTGGGGCGACCGGGTGCATGGGTGCTCGCCGACGTGATCGAGCGAAATCGGCGGGATCGAGCGCCCCGACGCTCGATCTCACCGATTCTGCTCGATCGCGCGCGCGGGTGAGCTGCGACACGAGGAGACGGAGCACGTCGAAGCCCCTCGACCCGACGATGCGGGCGAGGGGCTTCGAGATGAAACGAGGCGAGTGTGCTCAGTGGCGTCGCTCGTTCTTGCGCAGCGCCTCGGCGCCGTCACCGACCGACGTGTCGAGGTCGGTGGCGTAGACGCCGTCACCGACGCCGCCCTGCAGCTGCGGGTTGCGACCGACGCGCGAGTGGCCGCGGCCGTAGAAGAAGTAGATCGCGAAGCCGACGAGGAGCCACACCACGAAACGCAGCCACGTCTCGACGGGCAGGTTGAGCATGAGGTAGAGGCACACAGCGGCGGCGACCCACGGGAGGACGGGGCTGCCCGGCACCTTGAACGGGCGCTCGAGGTCGGGGCGCTTCTTGCGCAGCACGGGCACGGCCAGGCTGACGAGGAAGAACGCCGACAGGGTGCCGATGTTGACCATCTCCTCGAACTCACCGATCGGGATGGTCGCCGCTGCGACCGCGATGATGAAGCCCATGACGAGCGTCATCGGGACCGGCGTGCCCGTCTTGGGGTTCGTGCGTGCCATGCCCATCGGCAGCAGGCCGTCGCGCGACATCGCGTACATGACGCGGGTGGCGCCGATCATCAGCGTCATGACGACCGTGGCGAGACCCGCGACGGCGCCGGCTGCGATGATCTGCGCGTACCCGGGATGTCCGTGATCGCGGAAGGCCGCGGCGAGTGCGCCCTTGGGGTCGATCTTGTCGTAGCTCACCATGCCGGTGATGACGAGGCAGACGGAGACGTAGAGGATCGTGCAGATCGCGAGCGAGCCGATGATGCCGATCGGCAGGTCGCGCTTCGGGTTGCGCGTCTCCTCGGCAGTGGTCGCGACGACGTCGAAGCCGATGTAGGCGAAGAACACGAGGGCTGCGCCGGAGATGACGCCCATGACGCCGAACGCCTGCGGTTCCATGCCCGTCATGAGCTCCCACAGGGGGCGCTTGAGCGTGTCGGACGTGCTCTCGAGGTGCTGAGCCGGCGGCACGAACGGGGTGTAGTTCGACGTGTTGATGTACTGAATGCCCATCACGATGATGAACAGCACGATGAACAGCTTGACGGCGACCAGCGTCAGGTTGACGCGCATCGACTCCTTGATGCCCGTCGCGATGACGCAGGTGAGCACGGCGACGAGGCCGAAGGCGGCGATGTCGAAGTGGGTGAACCAGCCGGTGCCGCCCTGCAGATTGTCGGGCAGCTTCAACCCCCACTCACCGAACAGGATGTTGAAGTACGCGCTCCAGCCCTGGGCGACGACGCCCGCGGCGAGGATGAGCTCGAGAAGCAGATCCCAGCCCACGATCCAGGCGATGAGTTCGCCCATCGTCGCGTAGGAGAACGTGTAGGCGGAGCCCGAGACGGGCACCGCCGACGACAGCTCGGCGTAGCACAGGGCAGCGAGACCGCAGCAGAAGGCGCCGATGAGGAACGAGATGACGATGGCGGGGCCCGCCATCGTGTGCGCGGCTCGCCCCGTCACCGTGAAGATGCCGGCGCCGATGATGACGCCGATGCCGAAGACCGTCAGGTCGAGCGCTGACAGGTTCTTCTTCAGCTGGAACTCGGAGGCTTCCGAGTCTGCGATCGACGCTTCGATCGACTTGGTGCGCAAAAGGCTCATGTGAGCGCCCTTTCACCGGATGGTTGGAACCGTGTGAGATTACGTTCCGTCTCGCCATGTGGAGCCATCGTCCACATCGTGGTCGCGACCTCGTCGGCGGACGGGTTGAGGTGAGGTCGCGTGTTCACGGCTCACCCACCAGGCCGATTCGTCACCCTGCTCGGGCGACGTCTCGTCCATGTCATGCCGCTGACGGTACGTGTGATCGGTGTCACTGTGGGGGTTTGGGTGGCCAACCGTGACAAATCCGTGAGGATCGGTGTCGTCTTCGGCCGCTCGACGTTGCCCGCGGCCGTAGCGAGCTCGGGGCTGACGGACCGCGAGGGGGCGGGTGTCGTCGCCGCCTGACGGGCCGTGACGCTGCGACTCACGACGCTGCGATTCGCGGCGCGGCGTCTCACGGCGTTGTTCGTCGTCGGACCAGCCGTCGCCATCCCACGACTCGTCATGCTGCGACTCGTCGCGCCAGTCGGCCTCGACCCACGGGTCACGCCATTCGTCGTCGTAACCCTCGTCGTCGGCGTGCCGCGCGTCCGCGCGCCCGCTGGGGCGCGGGTCGTCCTCGTCCTCAAAACCGAAGATGAGCCCGCAGATGTCGCGGTATTTCTCGTCGGGGTTGCGCACGAAGTCGATGACGTTGAGCGCCTGCTCCTGACCCGCCGACTCGATCTTGAACGTGCCGTAGCCGAGCAGCCGCGCGGCGGGCGAGCGGTTGTACGACATGTCCGTCACCTTCGACAGCGGCATCATCGCCACCTTCTTGACGAACAACCCGTGCACCAGGATGAGGCGCTTGTTCGTGATGACGAACGTCTCGTCCCACCATTCGACGACGCGCCAGGCGAGGTGCGCGGCGAGGACGAGCCAGATCCACCACGCGGCGTTCGTCAGCGGGCCCATCCAGGCGGGCGCGCAGATGCCCGCGACGATGACGAGGGCGAACCCGACGACGCACGAGGTGATGGCGGGCAGCACGCGCGCCCAGTGCTGCTTCATCTCGAGGACGACGTCCTCGCCGCGCGCGAGATAACCGGCGACGTGGTCGCTCGCCTGATGTGGGCGCAGTGGGCCCATGGGTTCAGTTCTTGCCGAGCAGCGCGTCGAAGAATTCGCGCAGGTTGGTGACGGCGTTGCGCAGCACGTCACCGACGGCGCGCACGACGTCGGCCGACTTCGCGGGGCTCGAGAAGACGGCGTAGATGATGAACGCGAACAACAAGAACTTCAGGATCGACTTGAAGTTGATCTTGTCCATGGCGTCGTCTCTTTCTGGTGGGTGGAGCGCGCGGGGGAAGGCACGGGCAACTCTCGCATCCTTGCAGGGTTCGCCCAGGCTGCGGCGCAGGCGCGCCGAACCGTTTTTGGCGGCGCTCGCTGTCGAGTGCTCGCTGTCGGGCCCACCGTGGAACGCGCGCGCCGCTGTCGCTGGTGGTGCGTACGCTGACGGCGTGGATCTGGCGATGAGTCTGCGCGATGCGCTCGAACGAGAAGCCTCCGGCACGGCGATCAAGCAGTTGAGTGAGGCTGTCACGCGCCTGTCGACCCGGTATCGGGCCGTCGCGGCGGCTGACGAGCCCATTCTCGCGCGCCCCGTCGACGTGCTCGCGTACGCCCACTACCGCATGCCCGCGACGTTCGGTGCGGTGCGTTCGGCGCTGCGCGCCCTCGCCGATTCCGGTGTGTTCGACGCTGATTCGGTGACGTCGATGGTCGACCTCGGCGGCGGCACCGGCGCCGCGGCCTGGGCGGCGGCGGACGTCTTCGAGACGCTGCGCGACATCAGCGTCCTCGACCAGGTGCCGGCGGCGCTCGACCTGGGGCAGCGGCTCGCGCGCGCCAGTGGGGTGCCCGCCCTCGAGCGCACCGTGTGGCAGGAGGGCCGCGTCGGCTCGTGGAACGTGACGGTCGGTGCGCCATCCGGTGGCGGCGCTGATCTCGCGACGGTCTCCTATGTGTTGAGCGAGTTGTCGGCTCAGCAGGCCGATCGCATCGTCGCCGAGGCGACGTCAGCGGCGACGCGCGCCGTCGTCATCGTCGAACCCGGCACGCCGGACGGCTACGCGCGCATCCTGCGAGCCCGCGATCAACTGCTCGAGCAGTCGTGGTCGGTCGCGGCGCCATGTCCGCATCAGGGGGCGTGCCCGTTGCTCGCCAAGACGGAACCGGATTGGTGCCACTTCGCGGCGCGCGTCAACCGTTCGTCGGTGCACCGGCAGGTCAAGGGTGGCGAGCTGTCGCACGAGGACGAGAAGTTCTCGTACGTCGCGATGGTGCGTGAGCCCGCGCATGTGGCGCAGGGTGTGCCGTTGCGCGACGGCGTCGATCTGACGCAGCGCCCCAGCGAGCGCGACGCCCGCATCATCCGGCACCCGAAGAAGAACAAGGGGTTCGTCGAGCTGCAGGTGTGCGAGGCGCTCGACGCCTCAGGCCTCGCCGGCCAGGTGCGACGCGCCGTCGTGACGAAGAAGGCCGGCCCGGCCTACAAGCAGGCTCGTGACGCTGGCTGGGGCGACGCCATCGACCTGGGTGCTCGGGGCTGAGGGCTGAAACGTTGCCATGCAGTGTTTCAGCCCCGAATGAGCGTGATGGGGGCCGAAACCCTGCATTTCAGGATTTCGGCCCCCATCGAGAATGCGGCTCAGGCGCTCACGCGTCGTGCGTCGCGATGCCGTAGAGACGGTCGCCGGCGTCGCCGAGGCCGGGCACGATGTAGCCGTTCTCGTTGAGCTTCTCGTCCATCGCACCGGTGACGAGGGTGATGGGCACCTCGATGTGCGACGTCAACTCCTCGAGCTTCGCCAGGCCTTCCGGCGCGGCGATGAGCACGACGGCCGTGATGTCGTCGGCGCCGCGCTCGACGAGGTAGTCGATCGTCGCGGCGAGGGTGCCGCCCGTCGCGAGCATCGGGTCGACGACGTAGACCTGACGGCCCGACAGGTCGTCGGGCAGACGGTTCGCGTACGTCGTCGCCTCGAGCGTCTCCTCGTTGCGCACGAGACCGAGGAAGCCGACCTCGGCCGTCGGCAGGAGCCGCATCATGCCGTCGAGCATGCCCAGGCCGGCGCGCAGGATCGGCACGAGCAGCGGACGCGGCGTCGCGAGCTTGATGCCGCGCGCCGTCGTCACCGGCGTCTCGACGTCGACCTCCTCGACGCGGACGTCACGCGTCGCCTCGTACGCGAGGAGCGTGACGAGTTCGTCGACGAGGCGACGGAACGTCGGGGAGTCGGTTCGCTTGTCACGCAGCGTCGTGAGCTTGTGCGAGATGAGCGGGTGGTCGGCAACGATGACGCGCATGGGACAAACTTAACCCGTGGATCTTCCCGTGGCACCAGCGATCGAGCTCACGTACGACGCGTGGATGGGGCGCGCGCTCGAACTGGCGCGTGAGGTGGGCGCGGCGGGAGACGTGCCGGTCGGAGCGCTCGTCGTCGATGCTGACGGCGAGGTGATCGGCGTCGGCGCGAACCTTCGTGAGGTCGACGGCGACCCGACGGGTCATGCGGAGATCGTCGCGATGCGGCGCGCTGCAGCGTCGCGAGGGGGCTGGCGCCTCGACGGCTGCACCCTGGTCGTCACGCTCGAACCGTGCCTCATGTGCGCGGGGGCAGCCGTTCAGGCGCGGCTGGCGCGCATCGTCCTCGGGGCGTGGGATCGCAAGGCCGGCGCCTGCGGCGGGTTGTGGGACGTCGTACGCGACTCACGCTCGACCCACCGCATCGAGGTGGTCGGCGGCATCCGTGAGGACGAGTGTTCGGCGGTCCTCAAGGAGTTCTTCGCGACCCGACGGTGACGCGCGCAGCGATCAGAGGCGGATGCCGGGGGCGAGGCGGCCCTCCTCCTGCAACCGGCGGAGCGCGGGAACGACGCGGTCGCGGACGCCCGCGGGGCTGATGGTGTTGAGGTAGATCTTCGTGCTGCCCTCGAACCCGGCGAGGTTGGCGATGCGCCACTTGAGCACGACGTGCCAGGGGATCTCGACGTCGCTCATGGACGGCGGACGGTGGTGCCACTCCTCGTTGCACGGCACATCGGTTCCGGTCGCGGCATGCATGGCGTGGACGAGGTCGGCCATCGCGTGACGTTCGTCGTCGGTCATGAGCCATGGCTCGCACGTGCCGGACGTCGACCAGATCTCGATGCTCGGGTAGCGGTGGCCGAACCCGGCGAAGGCGATCGCGTGAGCGTTCTCCGCGACGACGAGATCGTGGCTGCGCGCGTAGGCGATGAGTTCCTCGAACACGCGCGGATCGCGACGCGCCGCATCGATGTCGAGGTCGGTCGAGGTGCCGAACTCGTCGATGCCGACGATCTGCTTGTGCAGGTGGTCGAACGACGCGCCCGCCGGCTTGAGCCAGTTCTGGAAGGCCGCGACGTAGCGCACGTGCGGGTTCGTCGCGTACAGCTCGGCCATCGCGTCGATCGTCAGGTCGAGGTATTCGCGGTGCTCGGTCGGCGTCAGGGCGCCTGACGAGGCGAGCTGGTCGCTGCGCGTCGCGCCGTCGACGTAGTGGCGGCGGCCGACGATGACGTCATGGGTGCTCGCGAAGAAATCGCCTGCAGCGTCGAGGAGTTCGGCGTCCGTGGCGCCCTCGGCGCGCTTGCCGAGACGCACCCGCGCGAGGCGCAACAGGTGTTCGCGCCCTCCGTCAGCAGCCTCGTAGGCGCGGCGGCGGGCCTCGATCGCGTCGTCGAACGTGTAACCGTGATTGGCCTGCCAGTAGTCGACCGACATGATCTCGAACAGGTTCGGGATGCGGCGGAACTCGGCGACCTGCGACGTCACCTCGGCCGGCGTCAGACCACGCAGTCGGACGAAGCGCGGCCCCTCGGCGGAACCTGCGGCGAGGACGGAACGCACCTTCTCCGGCGGCGTCTCGAGGTAACGGTCGGAGCAGAATGCGCAGGACGCCGTGAAGTCGTGCGGTTCGAGGTCCTTGACGCCAGGCGGGACGAGCCCGAGGGGACGGTCGCCGCGGCCTGGCACCGTCCACACCTTCGTACCGCTCAGCGGGTTGACCTGCTTCGTCGTGCCGTCGGCCATCGTGCGGATGAACTCGGTCGGCTGCTGGCTGGCGTCGGGCGTCATGACTCCAGTCTCACCCACGGCGCCGCGCCCCGTCTCCTCTGCGGGCAAGTGCACCTGGGTGCACTTGCCCGCAGAGGCATGGGGCTGCGCGACCGGGCGCGGTTCTGCGCAGGTTGGCGTAACTCTGCGCACGGTGGCGCGGCCGTCGACGATCGCGTCAGGGCGCTTCGAGCGTCGCACCGGGCCGCGATGCGGGCGTCAGCGCTGGATCCAGGTGTCCTTCGCGCCGCCGCCGGCCGAGACGTTGACGATCATCGTGCCCGCTGGGGCGACGCGCGTCATCGCTCCCGGTGCCGTGACGGCGACGGTGCGCGAGGCGTCCTGCTCGTCCGGGCGCTGCAGCACGAACGCGCGCAGGTCGACATGGCTCGGCGCGAACGAGCCGTCGACGAGCGTCGGCAGGGTCGACAACGGCACGATGTCCTGCGCGACGAAGCGCTCCGGCGTCTCACGGATCTCCCGACGGCGCGTCTCCAGCTCGTCGGCCGAGCACTCCGGGCCGACGGTGATGCCGCTGCCGCCGTAGCCGTCGATCGGCTTGACGACGAGTTCGTCGAGGCGATCGAGCACCTCCTCGCGCTGGTCCTCGCGGGCGCACAGCAGCGTCGGCACCTGCGCGAGCAGCGGCTTCTCGCCGAGGTAGAAATCGATGATGTCGGGCACGAGCGCGTACGTCGCCTTGTCGTCGGCGAGGCCGTTGCCGGGCGCATTGACGATGGCGACCGCGCCCGCCGCGAGCACGTCACGCAGCGCGTCGCCGAGCGGACGACCGTCCGCGCCCTTCGCTCCGAACAGCTCGGTCTCACCCATGCGCGGGTTGAGCAGGTGCACGCGGTGACGTTCGCCGCCGTCGAGGCGCCACAGCTTGCCGTCGTCGACGACGAGGGCGTCCGCCGTCACGATGGCGGCGCCGACCTGGCCGCTCACGAGGTTCTGCTCGTACCAAGTCGTGTCCGTCGGGCCGGGGGAGACCATGCACAGGCCGATCTCGCCCCCGGCAACGCCACCGTCGACGAGTCTTGCGCTCGCGACGAGCGACTCGTGCAGCAGCCCGTACGTCCGGGTCGGGTGCTCGAGCGTCTCGGCGGGCGGCAGGATCTCGGCGAAGTGGTTCTCGAGCACCTCGCGGTTGATGTGCGTCATGCCGAGCCCGCCGGGCATGCGCAGGTTGTCCTCGAGCACCATCCACTCGCCGGACGCGGGCGAGACGAGGTCGAGGCCGCAGATGCCGGCGCGGACGAAGTCAGCGGGCACCCGCTGGCCGTCCTTGGACCAGCCGGGCGAGCGACGCAGCATGTCGGCGTCGACGCGGCCCGCCTTGATGATCTCGCCGGGGCCGTAGACGTCGCGCAGGAAGAGTTCGAGCGCACGGACGCGCTGCTCGGCGCCGGCGCTGAGCTCGGCCCAGCGCTCGGCCGAGATGATGCGCGGCACGATGTCGATCGGGTACGGGCGGTTGCCGTCCTCGGAGTTGATCGTCACGCCGAGCTCGGTCAGGCCCTTGCCGGCCGCTTCGAGGCGGCGCGACACCTCGTCGGGCCCGAGCGTCTCGATGCGCTCGATGACGGCCGCGTAGTCGGGGCGCAGCTCCGCATCGTCGGTGACGGATTCGTCGTGCACGCCCGGGGTCTCGGGTTCGTGCTCGCGGTATTCGCTGAACGCCTCGGGGACGATCTCGCCCTCTGCGCCCTCGTCGTTCGTCGCGTTCGTGCCCTGTGCGGTGGTCATGGGCACGACGTTACGGCAGACGGCTCACGTGCGCTCGCGGACGAGGCGGGCGGGTTCTGGTCCGTCGCGCGGAGGTGGGCGGATCTCGGGCGATGGCGGGCGAGGTGAGGGGCCGCATGGGTGAAGCAGGGCTGATCGGTCACGTGCGGTCGTGGACGAAGCGGCCCAGGGTCTGCGCGTTGGCGACGGCGGCGCAGTCGATGTCGTTGTTGAAGTACGCCCAGACGGTGCGTCCCTCGGTGAGCCAGCCGTTGATGCCGGTTGCCCATGCCTTGACGGTCATGCGGAACCCGCCGGGTAGGCGGCGGTGCCAGCCCTCGAGGCTCGTGAGTGCCGGCCAGCGGTAGTAGCTGGCGTTGAGTTCGACGGTGTCGAAGAGGTTCGCCGCGTAGTACTCGAGGCGCACGCGGTCGGCGACGCCTGCGGGGTGGACGGTGCCTTTCCAGGCGGCTTACGTCCCCCCTGACGTGCCGAGGCGCAGTTGCGCTCGGGTGGCCGTGCTCATGTCGTCAGATGCCACCGGAGCGCGGCGTGACGTTCGGCCGGGACGTGAATGTGGACGATGTTCGCCGAGGTGGACGTGAATCGCAAATGTGGACGTGATTCGTCGGTGTGGACGAAATTCGCGACGCTCAGTGATGCGTCGGCCCGAGACACGCGAGGAGGGCCAGGCAGAACCTGACCCTCCAAGCGGACGGCTCCATGCGCGACATGGACGCCCCCGAGTCTGCTGCACCGAGCGTGGGAGCCGAGCCCGCGAGGCTCCCACGCCGGAAAGCGGACGAAGGGGAATTACTTCATGACGACGACGGGCGCCTGGCTCTTGCCCTTCTGGGCTTCCTTGGCTTCTTCTTCGGCGCGCTTGACGAGGGCCTGCGGCGGGTGGCCGGCGGACTTGGTGAAGTAGTCGGCGGCGCGGCGTTCGGCGTACATCTTCGCGGCGGCGAGTGCGCCGGTGGAGATGGCGGCGTAGATCGCGGCTTCGATGATGCTGGCGTTCGGGTCCTTCGCGCTGCGCGGGCTCTTGCCGGTCGTCATCTTCCACGTCTTGGTGGCGGTGGTCGTCGCGATCTTGCTCGCGACGATGCCGGCGCCCATGCTCAGCACCTTCCACACGAGGTTGCCCATGGTGTTTCCCCTTACGTGTCGTCGGCCGTCGTGAGGCGTCGTCGAGCCTCGGGCCGTTGATGTCTTGGGTCCATCCTCGCGCGTGCATGTGTCGCTGCGCCAGTCGGCATGGTCATCGGCCCGGTCTGACGGGGGTGGGCGTCGTGGCGGTCGCCTCTTGCACGGGGGATCGGGCGTCGGCGTGAGGTGCGCACGAGCCGTCAGCGGGGATGCCGGAGTGCGAAGCGGGCCGAAGCGTGTCGTCCGTCGGTGGTCGGTGCTAATCTCGCGCTCGAACGACAGGGGAGCGCAGTGTGCGCTGAGATCGTGCCGCACCCGGCACCAAACCCTCGAACCTGACCCGGTTAGCACCGGCGGAGGAAGTCGAGTTCTCACTCGTCGCGCGTACGTGCGGGCGACGACGTCCCTCACTGGCCGTGAGGAGGAACGTTCACATGATGTCTCGTGGTGGCCGCGCCGTGCTGGCGCTCGCGTGCGTGGGTGCGCTGGCGGCGTGCAGCGTCGACAACAACTCGTCGGGGTCGAAGTCGAGTTCGGCGGGCGGCTCGGGTGCGTCGGGTTCGGGCGCGTCGAAGACGGTCACGTTGGTGACGCACGAGTCGTGGGCGCCCGACAAGAACGTCATGGCCGAGTTCACGAAGCAGACGGGCTACACCGTCAAGGTCGTGAAGTCCGGTGACGCCGGTGAGCTCGCGAACAAGCTCGTGCTGAGCAAGAACAACCCGCTCGGTGACGTCGTGTTCGGCATCGACAACACGTTCGCCTCGCGTGTCGCCACGAACGACGTCCTCGAGCCGTACAGCCCGAAGGGCGCGCCTGCGTCGGCGTCGAAGTACGAGCTGCCGGACGGCCAGGGCAAGGGGCAGCTGGCGCCGATCGACACCGCGTCGGTGTGCGTCAACGTCGACGACGCGTGGTTCACGAAGAACCACAAGACGAAGCCCGCTTCGTTCGACGACCTCGTCAAGCCCGAGTACAAGAACCTCATGGTCGCGCCGGGCGCGTCGTCGAGCTCGCCGGGCATGGCGTTCTTCCTCGCGACCGTCGGCCACTACGGCCAGGACGGCTGGGAGGCGTACTGGAAGAAGCTCATGGCGAACGGGCTCAAGCTGACGTCGGGCTGGAGCGACGCGTACGAGGTCGACTTCAGCGGCAGTGGCAAGGGCAAGCGTCCGATCGTCGTCAGCTACGACAGCTCGCCGGCGTTCACCGTCGACAAGGCGGGCACGTCGACGACGTCGGCGCTGCTCGACACGTGCTTCCGATCGACCGAGTACGCCGGTGTGCTCAAGGGGGCGAAGAACCCCGACGGCGCGAAGGCGCTCATCGACTTCATGAACGGTGCGAGCTTCCAGAAGTCGCTGCCCGACTCGATGTACGTCTTCCCCGTCGACTCGAACGTCGAACTGCCCAAGGCGTGGGCGGCGAACGCGAAGCAGCCGACGAAGCCGATCGAGGTGTCGCCCGCCGACATCGACAAGAACCGTTCCGAATGGCTGACGAAGTGGAAGGACGTCACGTCCAAGTGACGCCCGAGCGATGAACGGCACCCGTGATGGTCTGCGTCGCGGCGCACGAGCCCGGGGCGCTCGCGCGCCGTTCGTCATGGCCGCGCTTGCCGTCGTCCCGCTCGTGTTCCTCGCGATCTTCTTCGCGTGGCCCGTCGCAGCGATGGCGGTGCGTGGGCTCGCGCCGGGTCGGCACGTCGATCTGGGCGGATTCACGGACGTCCTGACGCGCCCGCGCATCCTGCGCGTGCTGTGGTTCACCGTGTGGATGGCGGCGCTCGCGACGGCGTGCTCGGTGCTGCTCGGTGTGCCCGTCGCGCACGCCCTGTACCGGCTGCGCGTGCCGGGGGCGGGGGTGTGGCGCGCGCTCGTCGTCCTGCCGTTCGTCCTGCCGACGGTCGTCGTCGGCGTCGCGTTCCGGTCGCTGTTCGCCGACGGCGGCCCGCTTGCCTGGTTGGGCTGGGACGGCTCGTGGCAGCCGGTGCTGCTCGCGATGGTGTTCTTCAACGTGTCCGTCGTCGTGCGCACCGTCGGGCCGATGTGGGCGTCGCTCGACCCGCGCACGGCGGAGTCGGCGGCGGCACTCGGGGCATCACCGCGGGAGGTCTTCCGGACGGTGACGTGGCCGCAGCTGCGCCCCGCCGTCGTCAGCGCCGCGAGCGTCGTGTTTCTGTTCTGCTCGACGGCGTTCGGCATCGTCCTCATGCTCGGTGGCCTGCGCTACTCGACGCTCGAGACGGAGATCTACTCCCTCACCGTCGAATTCCTCGACCTGCGAGCCGCGGCGGTGCTGTCGGTGACGCAGTTCGTCCTCGTCGCGGCGCTGCTCGTCGTCAGCGAACGCTCGCGCATCGGGCGTCATGACGAGCGGGTGCGGCGTGGCGTGACGCAGCAGACGGCGCTGCGACGTCCTGGGCGCGGTGACGTGGCTGCCCTGACGCTCACCGCCGCTGTCGGGGCGCTCATCCTGGCGCCGCTGGTGACGCTGCTCGTGCGCTCGCTGCGTTCCGATGGCGGCTGGACGGTGCAGCACTATCGCGGATTGGGTGACCTCGGGGTCGTCGGTGCGCTCTCGCAGAGCTGGCGCATCGCGATCGACGCTGCGTTGCTCGCGCTCGTGCTGGGGGTGTGCGTCTGCGTCGTCGTGTCGTGGCGCGCGGCGAGCCCGAAGGGGCGGAGTGTCGTCCGGCTGCTCGACGCGGCGTTCATGCTGCCGCTCGGCGTCTCGGCCGTGACCGTCGGTTTCGGTTTCCTCATCACGCTCGACCGGCCGCCTCTCGACCTGCGTTCGTCGTCAGCGCTCATTCCGATCGCGCAGGCAATGGTCGCGCTGCCGCTCGTCGTGCGCACGCTGACGCCCGTGCTGCGCTCGCTGGACCCCCGTCCGCGCGAGGCGGCCGCCGCGCTCGGGGCCTCGCCGGTCCGGGCATGGATGACGGCGGATCTGCCGGTGCTGTGGCGACCCTTCGTCGCGGCAGCCGGGTTCGCGCTCGCGGTTTCGCTCGGCGAGTTCGGCGCGACGGCCTTTCTCGCGCAACCTGATTCGCCGACGTTGCCCGTCGTCATCTACCAGCTGATCGGGCGCCCCGGTGACGCCAACTTCGGTGGCGCGATGGCAGCGTCCGTCGTGCTCGCAGCCGTGACTGGCCTCGTCATGGTGGCCGTCGACAAGATCGGCGGCGTCGCCGCAGGGAGGATGGGCTGATGGTGGGACGACCCAGGCGAGGCGACGCCGGTCCGGCGTGGGCTGGTGGGGCGCCGGTCGGTGAAGAGCGGGCCAACGGGATGCCGTCTGGTGGAGAGAGGTCCGACGGGTTGCGAGCCGGTGGGACGCGGTCCGAGGGGATGACGTCTGGTGGCGAGCGGGCCGATGGTGAGCGGGCCGCGGAGGCGGCGCGCGGGCTCGTCGTCAGCGGCGCCCGCGTGACGTTCGCCGGCCAGGAGTCACCGGCGCTCGACGACGTCGATGTCACCGTCGACGCCGGGCGCGTGCTCGCCGTCCTCGGCCCGAGCGGCTGCGGCAAGTCGACGCTGCTGCGCGCCGTCGCGGGGCTGCAGCGTCTCGACGCGGGGCGCGTCAGCTTCGACGGCGACGACGTGACGCGTGTGCCGACGCACAAGCGCGACTTCGCGCTGATGTTCCAGGACGGCCAACTGTTCGGGCACCTCGACGTCGCCGCGAATGTCGCCTACGGGCTGGCGCGACGTGGTGTGGGGCGCGCCGAGCAGGCCGCACGCGTCGGGCAACTGCTCGACCTCGTCGGGCTGCCTGGCTACGAGAAGCGTTCTCCCGCAACGCTGTCCGGCGGTCAACAGCAGCGTGTGGCGCTCGCGCGGGCCCTCGCGGTGCGACCGCGGTTGTTGCTCCTCGACGAGCCGCTCTCGGCCCTCGACAGAGGCCTGCGCGAGCGGTTGTCGACCGATCTGCGGGCCATCCTCACGGCCGAGAGCGCTACCGCACTGTTCGTCACGCACGATCACGGCGAGGCGCTCACCGTCGCCGACGACATCGCCGTCATGCGCGACGGACGCATCGTCCAGCACGGTGCCGCGCGTGAGGTGTGGGCCGCGCCGTCCGACGAAGACACCGCCGATTTCCTCGGCTTCACGACGACCCTGGACCCCGACGAGGCGGCAGCGGTGGGCCTCGCGCCGGGGCGTTGGAAGTTGCGTCAGAGTGCGCTACGGGTGGTTGCGACAGGAACGGCGTCCGGCTCCTCTTCGGGGGACGGTGTCGCAATGCGTGACGCCGGGGCGACACATGGTTCCTCGTGGGGCGAAGCGGCCGGAGCGCGTGACGCCCGGGCCCCCCGCGCGCTGGCGGCGAGCATCGTGCACAGCGCGGTGGCGGACGAGTTGACGCGCGTGAGCGTCCGGCTCGATGCGCTGCCCACGCTGGAGCTGGCTGCCGTGGCCTACCCCGGCGACGTCGAACCGGCCGCGCTCGAGCCCGGCGCCCGCGTCGGCGTCGTGCTCGACGCCTCCCAGGGCGTGCAGTTCACCCACTGAAGATTCCCGGGCAACATCGCGCGTCAGAGCTTGCGGACCGTCAGGCTCTGCGCGATGCGTCCGACGGGGCCGTGGACGTCGTGCAGTGACGTCATCGTGACGCCGAGCCCGCTCTCGCCCATCGCGACGGTGGTGTCGAATCCCGTTGCGGTGGGGTCGGGTTGGCGGAAGAGGTGCACCGTCAAATCGACGTTGGGGTACATCCACTCGCGCGGATCGACGCGGACGGCGATGCCGTTGGCGCCGTCGATGACGGAGAGGAAGTGCGTCGTCGGGGTGACCTGTTCACCCATGACGATCGGCAGCTGCGTGCGCAGCCAGACGCGGTGTCGGCCCGGCACGTAAGGTTCGGCCTCGTAACCGTCGAGGGAGTGGATGAAGCCGCCCGGCCACATGCTCGACATGCTGTAGGGGGTGCATTCTTCGAGGGGCGGCATGGTGGGCACGTCGGCGCCCGCCACCGGTGAGGAATCCTGCTTCGACAGACGCCACGCGCGCCCGACGATGATGGTTCGTCCGTCGACGCTGAACGTGGCTTCGACGAGTTCGATCGTGCGGCCGGGGCGAATCGTGCGCACCGACACGAGCGTCGGACGCAGCGGGATGAAGCCGAGGACGTCGAAGGTGATCTTCGCAAGCTGCATGTCGTCGCGCGGCTCGTGCTGTTCGATGCAGTGCACCATGAGCCCTGCCGACGCGGCGAGGTGCTGCTCGCCCTCGTTCCAGGCGCCCTGCACGTGGATCGTCGGATCGAACAGGCGCGCGCCCTCGGGGGCTCCTTCGGGGGTCTCGAGGCGGGGGATGAAGTAGGTGTCGACGTCCTCGCGCGGCGTGAACGCAGGAAGCTCAGGTGCATCAGCTGGCATGCCCTCACCCTACCCATCTGGTGTGACCTGGATCGCTTCGGTGGCGGCGCCGCGTACCCATCTGCGATTCCTGTCCACATTCAATGGCTCGAGCGGGTCAGACGCGCGTGGAGCCTGGCCCAGGCAGCTGCGGCAGGGGGAGGGTCTCGAGCCACTCGGCGATGAGGGCGCCCACGGGTTCGACGCCGGCTGCGGCAGCCACCTCGTCCGCGAGCCGCACGAACTGCTGCGTCGTCACCGTCTTGCCGGTGTTCTCGGACACCCATCGCTGCAGCAGCGTGAAGAACGCGGCGTCACCCATCGTCAGGCGAAGGGCGTGCAGCGTCAGCGCTCCGCGCTTGTAGACGCGGTCGTCGAACATGTCCTTCGGGCCCGGATCGTGCAGGCGCAGATCCTGCGGCAGCCGCGACAGGCGCAGCCACGCCTCGCGCGCCCGCTGGTCGGCGCTCCCGAGATGGATCTCCTCGCTCCACAGCCACTCGCTGTAGCAGGCGAAGCCCTCGTGGAGCCAGATGTCCTCCCACGACGCCGCCGTCACGGCGTTGCCGAACCACTGGTGCGCGAGTTCGTGCGCGATGAGGCGCTGTGCGTCCCAGCCGCGGTTCGCGAAGTTCGAGCCGAACGTCGACAACGTCTGCGACTCGAGGGGGATCTCGAGCGGGTCGTCGGTGATGACGGCCGTGTATGAGGCGAAGGGGTACGCGCCGAAGCGCGAGGAGAAGAAATCGATCATGTGCAGCTGCTCGGAGAACGCCTCCCGGACCGGCTCACGCAGACGAGGCGGGAAGACGAGGCGGACGTCCGTCGGCTTCGCCTGGATCTGACGGGTCTGGTACGGCCCGATCTGCAACGTCGCCAGGTACGGAGACATGGGTGCTGTGCACTCGTACGTCCACGTCGCACGTCGGCCCGTGTGACGGCGGCGCAGCAGAGTGCCATTGGCGACGACGTGGTACTCGGCATCCGTCGTCACGGCGAAGCGGTAGACGGCCTTGTCCGCGGCACGGTCGTTGCACGGGAACCACGTCGGCGAACCGTGGGGCTGCGACGCGACGATGACGCCGTTCTCCAGCTCCTCCCAGCCCGCGTCGCCGTCGAGCCCGCGCATCGGACCGGGCGAACCCTTGTAGGCGACGGTGACGGTGAAGCGCGCGCCCGGCGCGAGCGGCTGCGCGAACCGGATGAACAGCCGCGAACGCTCCTGGCCGAACCGCGCCATCTTCGCGCCCGACACCGTCAGCTTCGCGACCTTGAGTCGGTGATGCAGGTCGAGTTCGATCCGGCGCACCCCGCCGTCGTCGAGCGAGGCCTCCGGCACGTCGTCGACGATGCGGCAGGCGAGCACGGCCGTGGCGTCGAGACGGTTACCGGCGGGCGTGTAGTCGAGGGTCAGATCGTAGGAATCGACGCCGAACGCCAGATCACCGTGACCCGGGACGTAGGGGTCGGCGCCGCCGCTCGGAGTGCTGCTGAACATCAGGAATCTCTTTCGGGTCGTGCGGTCGGCGTGGCGTCGCGTACCTCGAAGGAGGCGCCGTTCGTGACGGGCTGCCCGTCACCGGGGTGCTCGTCGGATGCTACCGGTGAGGACGGTTCGTCGTGGAACTCGACGTGGGTCGCGCCCTGCGAAGTACGCGCCGCTTCGTCATCGTGCGCGACGGCGTCGTCGGTTTCCATCTCGCCGCCGTCGCGGCGGGCGTCGGCGGGGTTCTCGTCCTCGATCCACGGGCCGATGGGATTGCCGAGCCAGCGGGTCTTGTCCGGCACGCTCTCGCCGCGCATGACGAGGGACGTCGGCCCGACGGTCGCGTGCGTGCCGATCTTCGCGGCGGGCAGGACGACGCTGTTCGGGCCGAGCGTCGCGCCGGCGCCGAGGGTGACGGTGTCCATCGCGAGGATGCGGTCGTGGAACAGGTGAGTCTGCACGACACAACCCGAGTTGACGCAGGCGCCGTCGCCGAGGCGGATGAGGTCGGCTTCGGGCAGCCAGTACGTCTCGCACCACACGCCGTGGCCGATCTTCGCTCCCATCGCGCGCAGCCACAGGTTGAGCACCGGCGTGCCGCCGTTGGCGCGGATGAGCCAGGGCGCGGCGACGACCTCGGTGAACGTGTCGGCGAGTTCGTTGCGCCACACGAATGAACTCCACAGCGGGTATTCGGTGACGCGCAGGCGCCCGACCAGTAGCCACTTCGCGATGACGGCGGACGCCCCGCCGAGCGCGCCGAAGCCGACGAGCACGAATCCTGCCGTCAGCGCTGCCAGCCACCACGAGTGCGTGTCGGCGACCCACAGCATCGTCAGCGCTGCACCGGCGATGAGCGCCGAGTGCAGCGACTGCGGGATGATCCGCAGCGCCTCGACGACGGCGCGCGCGACACGCAGCTTCGTCGGCGGCGCGGTGGTACGGGAGGCGTCCGTCTCACCGGCCTGGCGGCGCAGACGTTGCGGCGGCGAGCCGAGCCAGCTCGTGCCCTTCTTCGCCGCCCCGCGTGCGGGCGCGGCCGACAGTACGGCGACGAGGCCGCGCTTCGGCACCTTGCGCCCGGGCGCGGCCATGCCCGAGTTGCCGATGAAGGCACCCTTGCCGACCTTGACGGGCGCGATGCGAATCCAGCCGCCGCCGAGTTCGTAGTTGGCGACGAGGGTGTCGTCGGCGAGGAACGCGCCCTCGCCGACGTCCGCCATCTTCGGCAGCATGAGCACGGTCGAGGCCTCGACCTCACGTCCGATCTTCGCGCCGAGCGCGCGCAGCCAGTTCGGCGTCAGCGTGCTCGAGTAGAGCGGGAACAGCCAGGTGCGGGCCTCGTCGAGGATGCGCATGGTCGTCCACGCGCGCCAGCCCTGACCGCCGTGAATCGCGTGGTGGCCGGCGACGAGGCCGCGGCCGAGGGCGCGCACCGCAGCCAGGATGACGAGGGCCGTGACGACGAAACCGACGAGCGTCGCCGGGATGACGCCGATCGCGCCGATGCGGGCGATGTCCGCGACCGAGTCGGCGTGACGCAGCCAGGGCCACAGCACGGCCAGCCCGGCCGCCGAACCCACCGCGGGGATGAGCGACGCAGCCATGCCCGTCGCGCCGTACGCGACGAGCCAGATCGGCTTGTTCGGCGGCGCCTGCTCGTCCCACGGGCCGCGTGCGGTGCCGATGTGCTCGGCGGGCGCCCCGGACCAGAGCTGGTCGGCGGGCACGCGACCGAACACGCCCGAACCGGGGGCGATCTCCGCGCGCTTGCCGACGCGGGCGCCGGGCAGCAGCGTCGAGCGCGTGCCGACGCGGGCGTTCGGTCCGACCTCGATGCGTCCGAGATGGAACGTGTCACCGTCGATCCAGTGCCCGCGCAGCTCCACCTCGGGCTCGATCGAGCAGCCCTTGCCGAGCGTGAGGAAGCCGGTGACGGGCGGCAGGCTGTGCAGGTCGACGTGCTTCTTGATGTCGCAGCCGAGCAGGCGGCCGTAGAACTTGACGAGCGGCGCACCGGCGAGGTTGGTGGCGCCCAGTTCGTCGGCGATGCGTTCGGCGAGCCAGACGCGCAGGTGGGTGCGTCCACCGCGGCTGTACGCGCCCGGCGTCACCCCCGCGAGGATGGTGCGGGCGAATCCGGCGGCCAGCAGCATGCGCCCCGGCGGGGCGACGAACAGCACCCAGCCCACGAGGATCCACCACCAGCTCAGCGTCGGCACCCACGTCATGCCGCAGGCGTGCGCGAGGTTAGCGCCGGCACCCAACCACGTCAGCCAACGCAGCGCCGAGAACTGGCGTACCGCGAGCGACGCGACGACCTGCAACCTCTGCGTGCTGCGGCGCACCTTGACGACGTTGTCGTTCAATCGCCCGGTGGGAGAGGACATCTGGTCGATCGTCGCGGCGAGTTCGGTGATCGAGTTCGCCTCGTAGACGTCGGCGACGGTGATCTCCGGGTTCGTCTCACGCAGCCGCGCGACGAGCTGCGCCGCCGTCAGCGAGCCGCCGCCGAGGTCGAAGAAGTTGTCGTCCGGCGACGTCGGGGGAGTGCCCAGGATGCTGGCGAACAGCTCCTGCAGCCGCGCCGCGGTGCCCGTGAACGTCTCGCCGTCGCCGTCACCCGTCGGGATCTCGAGGGGCCACGGCAGCGCATCGCGGTCGATCTTGCCGGAGGTGCGCGTCGGCAGCGTGTCGACGACGGCGAGCTGCGGCACGAGCGCCGCGGGCATCGTCTCGCGCAGGTGCGCGGTGGCGGCCTTGCGGTCGAAGCCGTCCTTGACGGTGAGGTAGCCGACGAGCAGCTTGTTGCCCGTCTCCGAGGTACGCACCGCCGCAGCCGCACCACTGACGTGCGGCAGCTGCAGCAGCGCGGAGTCGACCTCGCCGAGCTCGATGCGTCGGCCGTTGAGTTTGATCTGGTCGTCGGCGCGGCCCTGGAACGTCAGACCGATCGGATCGTTGACGACGATGTCGCCGCTTCGGTACGCGCGCTCCCACCCGAGCGTCGGCATCGGCGCGTACTTCTCCGCGTCCTTGGCCGGATCGAGGTAGCGCGCGAGGCCGACGCCGCCGATGATGAGCTCGCCCGCCTCACCCTGCGGCACGGGGTTGCCCTCGGAGTCGACGACGGCGAGATCCCACCCGTCGAGGGGCAAGCCGATGCGCACGGGTGGCTCACCCGTCAGCTGCGCGGCGCAGGCGACGACGGTCGCCTCCGTCGGGCCGTAGGTATTCCACACCTCGCGGGCCTCGGTCGCGAGACGGGCCCCGATCTCGGGCGGGCACGCCTCGCCGCCGAGGATGACGAGGCGGACGTCCTTGATCGCCTCGTGCGGCCACAGCGCGACGAGCGTCGGCACCGTCGAGATGATCGTGATGTCGTTCGCCGTCAGCCACGGCCCCAGATCCATGCCCGACTTCACGAGGCTGCGCGGTGCCGGCACGAGGCAGGCGCCGTAGCGCCACGCGAGCCACATCTCCTCGCAGCTCGCGTCGAACGCGACGGACAGACCCGCCATGACGCGATCACCCGGCCCGATGGGTGCGTTCTGCAGGAACAGGTTGGCCTCGGCGTCGACGAACGCCGCAGCGTTGCGATGCGTGACGGCGACGCCCTTCGGTTTGCCCGTCGAACCCGAGGTGAAGATGATCCACGCGTCGTCGGTGAGGGCAGGGTCGCCGGTGCGCACGTCGTCGTGCGCCGCGGCGTCGTCGGCGTGCGGCGCGCGGGGGCTGATGACGAGGTCCTTGCCGACGATGGCGGCGACGTCGGCCTCGCCGAAGACGGTGTCGGCGCGCTCGTCGGGGTCGTCGAAGTCGACCGGCACGTACGCGCAGCCCGCGACGAGCGTCCCCGCGATCGCGACGTACAGATCAAGGGTTCCCGACGGGATGCGGATGCCGATGCGCTCACCCGAACCGATGCCCAGCTCGTGCAGGGCGTCGGCGAACTGCTCTGCGGCCTGGGCGAATTCGGCGTACGTCAGCACGTCCTGGCCGTTGTCGACGGCCGAGTCGTCCGGGTGCGCGGCGACGCTCGCGCGCAGGATGTCGACGAGTGTGCGCGGCGCGGGAGCCAGATCGCCACGCAGCAACGGGTCGCGGGTTCCGGATGGCTCTGGCGCCGCAGCCTCCGGCTCGGGGGGAACAGGGGCTTGAGGCGTCGTGTCGTCGGGGCGCGTCATGCTCACGGATTCCTGCCGTCGAGGTGTGGTGACACCTCATCGTAATGGGCAACGCTCCTCCCGACGGGTGTCCTCCGCGCACGCGCGATGCGTCGCGTCGGCTGCCGTCCCATCCACATGGCTGCGGGTCTACTCGTCCGTAGGGAGAGACGCGACGTCCCACCCGGCGGTGCGGGCGCCCCCTGCCGCCGCGCATGGGAGAAACTAGGCGCATGAGCATCGGCATCCTGACCTCTGGCGGCGACTGCCCCGGCCTCAACGCCGTCATCCGTGGCGCGGTGATGAAGGGCGACAAGATCTATGAGCAGGAGTTCGCCGGCATCCGTGACGGGTGGCGCGGCCTCATCGTCGACGACGTGTTCTCCCTTCCACGCCGTCGCGTGCGTGGGCTGTCCAAGGAGGGGGGCACCATCCTCGGCACCTCCCGAACGCACCCCTACAACGGCATCGACGGCGTCGGAGGCCCCGACGCGATCCGCGCCGTCATGGAACGGCACGGCATGGAGGGGATCATTGCGATCGGAGGCGAGGGCACGCTGTCGGGTGCCGCGCGTCTCGCGGCTGACGGGCTTCCCATCGTCGGTGTGCCGAAGACCATCGACAACGACCTGTCGGGCACCGACTACACGTTCGGGTTCGACACCGCCGTCTCCATCGCGACCGAGTCGATCGACCGACTGCGCACGACGACGGAGGCGCACCACCGCTGCATGGTCGTCGAGGTCATGGGCCGTCACGTCGGCTGGATCGCGCTGCACGCCGGGCTCGCGAGCGGCGCCCACGCCATCCTCATCCCCGAGGTGTCGGTGACGCTCGAGCAGATCACCGAGTGGGTACTGCTGACGCAGGCGCGCGGGCGTGCGCCTGTCGTCGTCGTGTCCGAGGGGTTCCAGCTGAAGAACGACAAGGGCGAGCTCGAGGACATCGCGGCCGAACGTGGCCTCGACGCCGCAGGACGCCCGCGCCTCGGTGGCATCGGTGAGGCGCTCGCACCGCTCATCGAACGCTCAACCGGCATCGAGACGCGCGCCGCAACGCTCGGCCACCTGCAGCGCGGCGGTGTGCCGACGGCCTACGACCGCGTGCTCGCGACGCGTTTCGGGCACGCCGCCATCGACGCCGTCATGCAGCGCAAGTGGGGTCAGATGGTGGCGCTCTCGGGCATCGACATCGTGACGGTGCCGATGGCCGAGGCGACGAAGGAGCTCAAGACCGTCCCGCGCAAGCAGTGGGACGAGGCAGCCGTCCTGTTCGGGTGATCGACGGTGCATGAGACGCGCTGGGCGCGTGCCGTCCGGCGTGGGGGCAAGTATCTCGGCGCGGGTGACGGGGGTGCGGGCGGCCGGGACGACCTCGTCGTCATCGTCGTGTTCGCCCCTGTCAGCCACGTCGACGCGGTGCGTGACGCTGCGGCGCGGGCCGGGGCGGGTGCGATCGGAGACTACCGCGCGTGCTCGTTCAGCGTCACCGGCGAAGGGCGCTTCGAACCGCTCGCCGGCGCGCAGCCGCACATCGGCGCCGTAGGGCGCCCCGAGGTCGTGCAGGAGCAGCGCATCGAAGTCGTGTGCCCGCGTCGCGACGCCGTGCGGGCGCTCGACGCCATGCTCGCCGCGCACCCGTACGAGGAACCGGCCTGGCACGCCTACCGTGCGCTGTCGCGGGAGGATCTTGCGAGGTGATCGCTGCGCGTGATGCGCCGTGGCGGCCTCGCATGGCGCGCTGTGGTGGCCTCGCGTGATGCAGGATGGCGACTGACGAACAGGGAGGCACGCAGTTGCGCGCCTATGTGTGAGTGACCTGCCACCCGGCGGGCGTCTCCTGCGGCTCCGGGCCAGCGAGCACCCAGACCCGTCAGGGCCACAGCCAGCAGTAGACGTGCTTGCCCTCGTCGCCGGCCGTCAGCGCGAGCGCGACGAACTGGGCCAGGAACTCGCCGAGTTCACGCGGGTCGGCGTCCCACTCGTCGGCGTCCTCGGGTGCTTCGACGGCGGCCCATTGGGCGGCGAGGTCGTCGAACGGCCCCTCGCGCGTGGACATGAGCGCGACGAATCCCGGGTCGACCTGCAGGACGAACTTCTGCTCGTCGTCGCTCGTCGCGACGAGCGCGGGCCAGCCGTTCGTCACGAACTCCTCGACGGGCACGCCCGTCAACAGCTCGTTGAGGTAGCCGAGTGCGAGGCCCGGATCAACGACCTGGGAGGGGACGACGTCGTATTCGACTGCCGGAGCGTCGGATTCGTCGTCGAACGGGATCGAGCGCACGCCCGTCTCGAGGTTGACGAGAGCCGCGGCCTCGTCGTCGGACGCGGCGGCGAAGTAGTCGATCTGCAGAGCCATGCCTGCATTATCACCCGCGGTGACACCGCGCGGGAGTGATGTCGTCGGCGGCCAAGGCGTCGACGAGCATCGCGAGCGCCGTGGTGTACGTCGCCATGACGGCGGTGTCGGCGACGCGCCGCAGCCTGCTGTGTGGCAGCAGCTGTCGGGTGATGATGAGGGCGTCGCTCGCGAGGAAGATGGCCCCGCCGCGGGCGGTACGGGCGTCGTCCTGGGCGAGCATGGCCATGGCGACGAGGAGCGCCCCGTAGGTCGCGACGACAGGGTCGGGCAGTGCGGACGATGGCGCGTCGGGCGTGCGCGGCTCGGCGGCGCTCGGCTGAACCCTGGCGGCGTCCGGGTTGCGAGCGGCGCTCGGAGCGCTGTCGTCCGGCACGATCGACGAGACTGAATCGCGCTGGGCGGCAACGTGATCGACCACGGCGAGCGCGGCGAGCGTCGTCACGCCGACTGCGATCGTGCGCGGCGTGAAGCGCTGACCGCGCGTGCGCATGACGGTGAGCAGGCCGAGCTGCTGCACACCGAATGCGGCCGCGCCGCGACCCATATGACGGCGAGCCGCCGCGCCCTCGCTGCGCGACTCGGCGAGCATGAGGTGGTCGCCGATGGCCGAGCCGGTGAGGGCGACGAGCAGCGTGCCGGTCGTAGGACGGCGACGCGGGGTCCACGCCCCCGGGCGAGTCGCGACGTCAAGCGCGGCGAGCGGTGCGACGAGATGCTTGGTGACCGCGTGGAGGCGATCGTCGGGCAACAGAGCCCCGAGGCTGGTCGTCGCAGCGACGACGACGTATGCCGCGGCCGAGGGGCGCGTCGTCGCGAGGCGAGCGATTGCAGGGCGCGTGGCCGCGCCGGGAAGTGAGGCGATTGCGCGGCCTGCCGGACGGTGGCGCAGAGGACGCAGTTTCATACCCGCTCACCGTGCGTCATCGTCATCTCTCCTTGAACTCGGGTTCCATCTCGGGGCGCGTCAGCGCCGTTCTCGTCCCCTCAGCATCGCAGCCTCGCGATGGCCTCGCGGTGGATATCGACCCCGCGGGCGTGGATAACGGGCAGGCAGCTTCGCGAGGCGGGTTCTGTGTCGCCGGAGTGAGCACGAGGTGGCGAGCTCAGGTTTGCCTGCACTGGTTGGCGCATCTCGCTGCGCGGCCGCATGATCGGCGCATGAATCGCCTGCCCGAACCGCTCGACGAGGTGCTCTTCCCCGCCGAGCTGTTCCGCCCCGAAAGCGTCGACAAGCCCGCCGCGGACGACGGCGTCGTCGCCAACTCACGCCTGACCGCAACGCTCGGGGCCTCGCTCGTCCTCACCCTGAGCGCCGTCGGCATCACCTTGCTCGACGTCGAGGGGCTCATCGAGTGGCATGCGGGGCTGGGCATCGCCGCGGGCGTCGTCGTCCTCGTCAAGCTGACCTCCACCGGCTACCGGCTCGTGCGTTACTACACCCGCGACGGCCGCTACGTCGCGTCAGGGCCACCGTTCATCGTCCTGCGACTGCTTGCGCCGCTGCTCGTGGTGCTCACTGCGAGCGTCATCGGCACCGGCATCGTGACGCTGTACGAACCGGACACGATCTGGCTGACGCTGCACAAGGCGTCGTTCTGGGGGTGGATCACCTGCGCCGCGACGCACGTCCTCGCCTACGTGTGGCGGCTGCCGAAGGTCATCGGAGCCCCGCGCGGTCAGCGCGCACGCCCTCGGACGGCGCCCGCGGTCACGACCGTCGTCGCGATCGTCACCTTCGCACTGGCCGGCGGCTTCGCGGTGTGGTTCGTCATGCAGATGCCCGCTCTGCCCGTTGGGTGACGACGCCGGCCGGCCCGTCGTGGGCGACGAGCCGGCCTCGAGGGTGGACGAAAATCGCAGTTGGGGACGGCGGCGCGGTGGTCAGGGGTTCGTGATATTGCCCCCGTGCGGCATGGCGGCCACGGCGTCGCGCAGTTCGGCCTCCGTCGCGCGGTAGGGGCGCAGGGCGTCCGCGGGGACGCGGCCGAGGCGTCCTGAGCGGAAGTCCTCGAACGCCGCCATGACCTCCGCCTTCGTGTTCATGACGAAGGGACCGTACTGCACGACGGGTTCCTTGATGGGGCGACCGCCGAGCAGCAGCACCTCGAGCGACGGGGTCTCGACGTCCTGGCGGGCGTCGGCGGTCAGCGTCAAGAGGTCACCGGCGCTCGTGACGATCGTCTGACCCGCCGAGATGGGCCGGGGCGACGAACCGTCAGCGGGCGTGCTGCCGATGGTGCCCGAACCGGACAGGACGAACACGAGGCCGTTGTAGGACGCCTCCCACGGGATGTCGGCGCGCACACCTGCCGGGATCGTCGCGTGCGCCATCGTGATCGGCGTGTGCGTGCTGCCCGGTCCGCGGAAGCCGCCGATGGAGCCGGCGATGATGCGGATGAGCGCGGCACCGTCGGGCGTCGTCACGAGCTCCGAGTCCGTGCCGTCGATGCTCTGGTAGCGCGGGTCGGCGAACTTCTGCGCCGCCGGCAGGTTGACCCACAGCTGGATGCCGTGGAAGAAGCCGCCCGAGACGACGAGCTCGGCCGGAGGTGTCTCGATGTGCAGCACGCCCGAACCGGCCGTCATCCACTGGGTTGCGCCGTTCTCGATCATGCCGCCACCACCGTGCGAATCTTGGTGCTGGAAGCGCCCGTCCATGATGTAGGTGACGGTCTCGAAACCGCGATGCGGGTGCCAGTCGGTGCCCTTCGGCTCGCCCGGGGCGTAGTTGACGGCGCCCATCTCGTCCATGTGGACGAAGGGGTCGAGCTCGTCGTGAGGGATGCCGGCGAAGGCGCGCGTGACCGGGAAACCCTCGCCCTCGTACCCCTTCGGGCCGGCCACGTGACGGGTGACGCGGCGCTCGCGGGCCGTGGCCGCGGGTGCGGCGAGGCGCGGCAACGTGAGCGTGTCTGCGGTGACGGCGGGCATGTGATCCTCCTGGCGATCGGTTGCCTGGTTCAACCTAGTTTACATTTCAACTATTCCGCCTGGCGGGGTGGGTGAGGTGGACGGCCGCCACCGCGGTTTCGCCCGTGGTCGACGACGTCAGGCGAACAGTTGGTGAACATCATGCGCAGGGGGCGCTGGGGGCACCCAGGGGGTGGCCAGCCTGCGCACAATGAGGCGCTGTCCTTCCCCGCGGCCACGTGCCCCAGGCCGAGCGTCCGCCGAACACTTCGAACCTCGAGGAACCTCATGACCAACCGCATCGCGCGCACCTGTGCCCTCTCCGGTGTGCTCGCACTCGCCTTCGCCGGTGCCCTGACGCCTGCCGCGAACGCCGCCACCGTCGTTCCCACGCTCGACGCCGACCTCACGCCCGTCACGCTGCTCGGCACCAACGATTTCCACGGTCACTTCACGAAGGACTTCGCCTGCACCGTCGCCTCGGCCGAGCAGGAGTTCCCGGGTTCGGCGTTCATCTCGGCCGGTGACAACGTCGGCGGTTCGCCGTTCGAGTCGGCCTCGCAGGACGACAACCCGTCGATCGACTACCTCAACGCCCTGAAGCTGCAGGTCTCCTCCGTCGGCAACCACGAGTTCGACAAGGGCTTGGACGACCTGACCGGTCACGTCCAGTCGCGCGCGCAGTGGACCTACCTCGGTGCCAACGTCTACGAGAAGGGCACGACGACGCCCGCGCTGCCCGAGTACAAGGTGCTCGACGTTAACGGCGTCAAGGTCGCCGTCGTCGGTGCCGTCACGACGGACACGAAGAACATGGTCGGCGCCGACGGCATCGCGAGCATCGACTTCGGTGACCCCGTGGCCGCCGTCAACCGTGTCGCCGCGAAGCTGAAGGACGGCGACCCGTCGAACGGTGAGGCCGACGTCGTCGTCGCCGAGTACCACGAGGGTGCGCCGGAGGGCGGCAGCGCGACGCTGGAGCAGATGGAATCCGCGAGCCCCGTCTTCAAGAACATCGTGACGAAGACGAGCGCGAACGTCTCTGCGATCTTCACCGGCCACACCCACCAGCTGTACGACTGGGACGCTCCCGTGCCTGACGGCGACGGCACGCGCCCGATCATCCAGACCGACTTCTACGCGCACAACCTGGGCATCCTCAACCTCGGCTACGACAAGGCCTCGGGGAAGGTGAAGCAGTACTCCGTCGTCAACCGCAAGGTCACGGCGCCGACGGACGCCTGCGCGTCGCTGCCCGCCTACACCGCGGCGGCCTCCATCGTCGACTCGGCGAACGCGCGCGCCGCGCAGATCGGTCAGCAGGTCATCGCGCAGGCCACGGGCCCGATCACCTCGGCGCTCAAGCCCGACGGCTCGCGCGACGACCGTCTCGCCGAGTCGAACCTGTCGAACGCCATCGCGCAGAGCTACGTCGACTCCCTCAACGCGCCCGGTCGCCCGGGCAGCGTCGAGATCGGCATCATGAACCCCGGCGGCGTGCGCGCCGACCTCGTCCCCGACGCCGCGGGCAACCTGACGTTCGCGCAGGCCGCGGCCGTCATGCCGTTCAACAACACGGTCGCGACGCGTGAGATCTCGGGCTCGACGTTCGTCAAGCTCCTCGAGCAGCAGTGGCAGCCCGACGGCGCCTCCCGCCCGTTCCTCAAGATGGGCCTGTCGAGCAACGTCACGTACACGTTCGACGAGACCAAGCCCGCGGGCTCGCGCATCACCAGCGTCATGGTGGGCGGCAAGGCCATCGACCAGGCGGCGAAGTACACCGTCGCGTCCAACTCCTTCCTCATGGCCGGCGGCGACAACTTCACCGCCCTCAACGAGGGTGGCCCGATCTCCGACTCCGGTCTCATCGACCAGGGCCTGTTCGTCGAGTGGCTCAAGGCGCACAGCCCGGTGAAGCCGTCGTACGCCAAGCAGTCGCTGTCCATCCATGGCCAGCCGACGAGCGTCAAGGCCGGGGAGAAGGTCGAGTTCACCGCCTCCGGCTTCGACATGACGAGCAAGAACTCGCCGACGAACACCTCGGTCGAGGTCTCGATCGGTGGCCACGTGGTCGGAACGTTCCCGATCAGCGCGACGAGCGCCGCCACCCCGCCCTACCCGGCCAACCACGGTGAGGCCACGATCTCGTTCACCGCCCCGAGCGACCTCGCCGCCGGCGACGCCGTGATCACGCTGAGGGCCAAGGAATCCGGCACGACGGGCAGCTTCCCCGTGACGCTCGAGGCCGGCGCCACGACGACCCCGACGCCGACGACCGAGCCGACGACGCCGACGACCGAGCCCACGACGCCGACGACGGAACCGACGACGCCGACGACCGAGCCGACCACGCCGACGACCGAGCCCACGACGCCGCCGGCCGGTTCGACGAGCTCCACCACCGGCGCGACGGAGACCGGTTCCGCTTCCGACGGCACGTCCCCGAGCACGACGACGGGGCCGAAGGTCGACACCGATGGCGTGAGCAACGAGCGCGCCGTCACAGGCCTCGCGGGCCTGGCTGTCGTCGTGGTGGCTGCCGGCGCGGGCATCGCGATGCGTCTGCGCCGTCAGAGCTGATCGTCGACAGCAGGGGGCTCATCGGCCCCCTCACGCGCAGCGCCGTCGTCGCTCACGCTGGGGCGGCGGCGCTTCGCCGTGAGCGCGCCGCGCCACATCTGGTGCTCGATCGCGGCGGGCGTGATGCCCAACTGGACGGCCGCGGAGACGATGACGGCGTGGAGCTCGTCGGCGGTGAGGGTGTGGCCGGTGGCGCGGCGCGCGAAGGATCGGGTGAGGGGGCACAACATGACGTCGTCGCACCCTCCGGCGAGCAGCAGGTGACGCCACGTCGAGCCGGACGACTGGCCGGGCAGCGCGCACCAGGCCCGTCGGAGGTCGTCGTCGTGGGCGGCCGCCACCAGGTCGGCGCATGACTCGATACCTCGGCCCGCGAGGAGCGCCGCCGCCTGACGGATGACGGCGCTCTTGTGGGGTGCGTCCACACTGGCGCGGGTGCGGTGGCCGGTGCCGATCTCCTCCCGCCACGTCGTCTCGCCCATGAGATCGAACGCGTGCAGCAGCTCCGACGCGGTGCCCGCCCCGAACGCGGCCTCGTGGCGGGCGACGACGGCGTCGACGGTGCTCGTCATGACGCGGGGCGTCATCACCGCATCGATGACGGCGCTGCTCAGGCCCTGACGCACCGGCACGGCGCGCCATGCAGACGGAGCGCCGCGCTCGAGCACGACGGCGACTGCGAGGGTCGCCGCGCACGACTCGAGATCGTCCCCTGGAACGAGACCGTCCTCGAGAGCTGGCTCGTTCTCCGGAGCAGGCGCGTCTTCGGGAGCGGCCGACTCACCGGCCGTCGGGTCAGCAGGGGACGGCTGGCTGGCCGACGGCGCCTCGTCCGACCCGAGGCCGGTTTCCGCCGGGCCGCCCGCGTCGGGATCGTCCGCCCCGGGGCCGGTCGCACCGAAATCGCCCGGCAGGCGCTCGTCATGCGGCACGACACCGTCATGTGTCAGGAGGCCGGGGCTCATCCACGCGCCGACGAGCGTCGGTGCGGCGTCGTCGGAGGTGTCAGGCGCGGGGGTGTCGAACAGGGGGCCGGGTGCCAGATCGTCGCTCATGGCTCGAGCGTGGCGGGCGGGCCATGAGCGGCGCCAACGTCAGCACGGCCACCCTGTGGATCAGCCTGCTCCGGCAGCGGAAAGAGCGCTCCCGCCGTCACGGCCTGTGGACGACGCGCCCGCGGTGAGAAGAAAGCGGCGGTGAAGGTCGAGACCTCCACCGCCGCTGGGGTGCCCAGGACGCATCACACCAGGGGGGAACGGGAGCACCTTCCTGGGCACGAAGATGAAACTATCGCCCCTTCCTCAGAATTCCCTCTCATGGAACTGTGGTCTGTTTCGCGCGTCTCGGCGGCTTCTATCGTGGGAGCATGAACACCCGCGAGGCATCCTTTCGTCACGTCACCGGACGTGCAGCGCGCGTCCTCATCGTCGACGACGAGGAGGGCCTGCTCACGTCGCTGTCGGCGGCGTTCACGTTCCAGGGCTGGCAGGTGCTGACGGCGACGACCGGCTCGCAGGCCGTCGCCCTCGCGCGGCGCGAGAGCCCGGACGTCGTCGTCCTCGACATCGGGCTGCCGGACACGGACGGTTTCGACGTCCTCGCCCGCATCCGCTCGATCCTGCCCGAGGCGGGAGTCATCTTCCTCACGGCGCGGGATGCGTTGGAGGACAGGGTGAGTGGCATCCGGCAGGGCGCTGACGACTACCTGACGAAGCCGTTCAGCCTCGAGGAGGTCATCGTCCGCGCCGAGGCGCTCATGCGCCGCAGCGGCATGGTCGCGCAGGGGCAGGGCGAGCATCTCGTCGTCGACGACCTCGTCATCAACACCCTGACGTACGAGGTGTCGCGCGCCGGCGAACCGATCCGTCTGACCGCCACCGAGTTCGCGCTCGCGCGGCACCTGGCGCAGAACGGGCGTCGCGTGTGCTCGAAGCAGGAGTTGCTCGCCGCGGTGTGGGGCGAGGATTTCCAGGGCGGTGAGCACGTCGTCGAGCTCTACATCAGCTACCTGCGCAAGAAGATCGACGGGTCGCATCCGGCGCTCATCCACACGGTGCGGGGCCTCGGATACACCATGCGACCCGCCGCGGGATGAACCTCGCACGGCTGCGGCCACGCAAGCTGAGCACCCGCGTCGCAGTGCTCGTCATGACGCTGACGATGGTGCTCGCCGCCATCGGCTGCATCGCCTCGTTCCTGCTGTCACGCGCCGTCATCCACGCGAGCATCGACGACACCCTGCACGTTGCGGTCAACCACGAGCACACGTCGGCGCAGGAGCTGGCGGAAGAACTACCGTCCGGGGCGATCGTCATGGTGCGACGTGGCGACCGGCTCGACGTGCGCGCCAACGGCCCCGACCGCGTGGTGGCGGCGGAGGACGCCACCGCGCTGCGAACCGAGCTCGATCGCCCGGACGGCCTGCGCGACGTCAAGCTGCCCGAACGCGACGACATGCGCGTCGCCACGCTGAGGCAGCCCGGCACCGAGGTGCTCGCTGCCGTCAGCATGGAACCTGCGGAGCGCGACCTCACCCGCCTCGCCGCGTGGCAACTGGCACTGTGGGTGCCCGCGGGCATCGTGGCGAGCGCCGTCGGCGTGTGGCTGACGCGACGTCAGGTGCGGCCCCTGCAGGCCGTCACGCGCACCGCGCGCAGTATCGCCGAGACACCCGCGGAATCGGTGGAGGACGCCGTCAGCCGCCGTGTGCCCGAACCGCGACGAGCCGCCGACGAGGTGGGGGTGCTCACGCACGCCATCAACGATCTGCTGCGTCAGGTCGAGGCGGCCCTCGCGCGCCGCGACGAGAGCGAGGCCGCCCTGCGCACCATGCTGGCCGACGTCAGCCATGAACTGCGCACGCCGCTGGCCGTCGTGCGATCGCATGCCGAGCTGTCCGCGTCGATGCTCACGCGCGCCGTAGAGGCCGAGCGATCCGAGGCGGCGGGCGAGTCTGCCGGCGCGGGCCTCTCGGGCGTTGAGGGCCAGGATGGCGGCGCTGACCACGGACGTAGGGCGGCGAGTGACGTCCGCGCGCTCGAGCTCGAGCTGGCGCCATCGCTGCGTCGCATCGAACGCGAGAGCATCCGGATGGCGCGCCTCGTCGAGGATCTGTTGCTCCTCGCCCACCTCGACGCCGGCCAACGCGCGGCACAGGAGAGCGTCGACGTCACGTTCCTCGCGTTGGAGGCGTTGTCCGACGCGAAACTGATGGCGCCGCAGCACCTGTGGGCGTTCGACGCGCCGGACGAGGCGTGCGAGATCGTGGGCGACGAGAACGGGGTGCGCCGCGTCATCGTCAATCTGGTGACGAACGCGCGACGCCACACGCCCGCTGGTACGCGCGTGCAGCTCAGCGTGCGCGACGCCGGCGACAGCGTCGTCGTCGAGGTGGCCGACGACGGGCCGGGGCTGCCCGCGTCCGTCGCCGCCGAACCAGGGCGACGTTTCAAGGGGGCGGCGCGTTCGGACACCGGTCGTCGCGGTGGGCTGGGCCTCGCCATCACGATGGCACTCGCGGAGTCGATGGAGGCGAGCATCCACTTCGACTCCAGCACTGCCGGCACGACGGCGATCGTGACGTTGCCGCGCCGCCCCGCAGCGCTCGGGGCTGAGTGAGCTTCGGTTCGAGCCGGTCGCGGTGTCGGATGCGCGCCGCGCGGCTCGACAGCCGGCCCGAGCCCGGCCGTCAGGCGATGCGGTGGGCCAACAGGATGACGGCGACGCACGCGACGACGCTGCCCACCGCGTACCCGAGAGCAGTGGCCGCGCGCCGTGCGCGCAGCAGGGTGAGCGTTTCGACGCTCGCGGTGGAGAACGTCGTGAAGCCGCCGCAGACGCCGGTGACGACGAGGGCGCTCAACCATCCTGGGCGAGGATGCGCGGTGAGGACGCCGAGCACGAACGAGCCGAGGAGGTTGACGGCGAACGTCGAGTGGGGCCACGTGCGTGGGCCGCGGGCCTTCATCTCTCCGTCGAGGACGAAGCGCAGGACGGCTCCGACAGCGCCACCGAGGGCGATGAGCGGCCACGTCATCATGCGCTGCTCCGAGGTGCCCAACGGGCGGTGACGACGGCCCCCGCCGCCGCGGCTGCGAGGCCGAGCGCGACCTCCGCGGCGGCGAGGCCCACTCCCGACCCAGCGGAGCGTTCGGCGACCTCTCGCGCGAACGTGCTGTACGTCGTGAAGGCCCCGCAGAACCCGGTGCCGAGCAGCAGACGCCAGGCCGGGCGGTCGCCTGCGCGGGTGAAGAACTCGAGCAGCCCGCCGAGGACGAACGCGCCGACGAGGTTGACCGTCAGCGTCGCCCACGGCGCATGCATCGCGGCCGCAACACCGGCGCGGGCCATCGCCCCCGCTGCGCCGCCCAGGGCGACGAGAGCGACCATCGAGACGCGACGATGCAAGGCGGGCGAACTCACGGCCCGAGCCTAGGCCATGACGCATGACGCCGGCGGCTCACCTGATGCGCGGGTGAGCCGCCGGCGCCTGCTCGTCTGACCTCACGGCTCACGCTCGGTCAGACGAGCATCGTCATTTCGCGTAGGAGACGATGACCGACGGGCGGGGGAAGGCGTCCGTGTGCGGCCACGTGCTCGTCGGCTTCTCGAACGTCGCGTCGTCGGTCTCGCCCGGGTGCTGCACGGCCGTGAAGACGGACAGCTGGTCCGGGCTGACGAGCGGCCCGCAGGTCTCGGCGCCGTAGGGCACCGTGAGGAACTGCTGGACGCGGCCGCGCTCCGGCCCGTTCGTCGGGACGCGGAAGAGCCCGTCGTTGGAGCCAAGCTGGTTGCCGTCGGTGGAGATCCACAGGTTGCCGACGGCGTCGAAGGCGACGTTGTCGGGGCAGCTGATCGGGCTGACGTGCTCCTTCGGGAAGCCGGCGAAGTACGTCTCCTGCGCGGCCGGGTCACCGCAGATGAGCATGAGATCCCAGGTGAAGTCGGTCGAGGTCTCGTACCCCTTGCCGCAGGAGCCGCCACGGCCCTCGGTGACCTCGAGGATGTATCCGTTGCGGTTGCCGGACGTGGCCGTGAGCGGCTCGCCCAGCTTCTTGCGCGTCATCGACGAGGCGAGGGGATTGGCCTCGTCCGTGGTGAACTTCTTGCCGCGGTCGGAGTTGTTCGTCAGCGCGCAGTAGATCTTGCCGTTGACGGGGTTCGGCTCGATGTCCTCGGGGCGGTCCATGCGCGTCGGACCGACCTTGTCGGCCGCCACGCGCGTGTGGACGAGCACCTCCGCGACGCTCATGCCCGGAACGTACGACTTCTTCTCGCTCGCGAGCGGGATCCACGTGCCTGTGCCGTCGTGGACGCCGTCGGCGTCGCCGTCACCGGTGAACTTCGCGACGTAGAGCGTGCCGGCGGACAGCAGCGTCTTGTTGTGGCGGCGTGCGGCGGGCGAGGCACTGCGCTGGTAGCGGTCACGTGAGACGAACTTGTAGATGTACTCGCCCTTCTCGTCGTCCCCGGTGTAGGCGACGACGCGGCCGTCACGTGCGATCGTGACGTTGCAGCCTTCGTGCTTCACACGGCCGAGCATCGTGTGCTTGACGGGCGGGGCTGACGGGTCGAGCGGGTCGAGCTCGACGATCCAACCGAAGCGGTTGGCCTCGTTCGGGGTCTTCGTCAGGTCGAAACGCTCGTCGACGTCCTTCCACCCCTTGCCCTGGCCGGTGATGCCGTACCGCTTGTAGGCATCGGCCTGCTTGGGGTCGAGCGCGCCGGAGGCGTCGAAGTAGCCGTGGAAGTTCTCCTCGCCGTGCAGCGTCGTGCCCCACGGCGTGGTGCCGCCGGAGCAGTTGGCGAAGGTGCCGAGGATCGTCGTGCCCTTGGGGTCAGCCTTGGTGCGCAGCAGCTCGTGACCAGCGGCGGGGCCGTCGACGCGCAGCGGCGTGCTGGCCGTGATGCGGCGGTTGTAGCGCGAGCGGCGCGGGTCGCTGGCCTTCCATGACCCCTTGGCCCGGCCCCTCTCGATGGCGACGACCGCCAGACCGTGCGCGGCCATCTCGATCTTCTTCTTGAGCAGCTCGTCCGTCCCGGTCGGGAACATCAGTTCCGGGTCGGTGTACTCGTGGTTGACGCTCAGCAGGGCGCGGCGACCGTCGAGCGGGATGATGCCGACATAGTCGTTGTTGTAACCGAACTGCTGCGCCTGTGCCTCGGGCGTCTGGTGGTGGACGTCGAAACGCGGTGCGCGCTTGGTGACGGGGTCGCCCCAACGGATGATCACGTCGTGCGTGAACCCTTCGGCGCTGACGACGTCATCCTTGCGGTTCGGCGCGACGGAGGTGAAGGAGGCGCGCCCGACATTGCGCTCGGGTCGCGGGTGGTGGCCGTGCGCAGTGTCCGCCGCAGCAGCCTGCGCGCCGAAACCGGCGAGCACCATGGCGCCCGCGGAGCCCGTGAGCATCGCGCGACGCGCGATGGCACGCTGAGCGAGAGTCTGGAATTCCTCGTTGCCCGAGGTGTTCGGCGTCGGCGCGTCGCACTGGTTGGCGCAGCGGTACTCGCACGTCTTCGCGCTGCGCGAACCGTGGCGGGTATTGATGAGGGGGAGCAGCTTGGGGCTCATGGGGTCTCCTCGCCGGGGCGGAAAGTCGGGAGCTGATCAGGGCGGACGGTGGGGGCGCCCACGCGGGTCGATCCTTGGGCGTCGAGGCAGACACGAGACGTCGCGCAGATGTCGTCGGCGTAAACCCTGAGAGCCGGCTGCATGACTTAGGTGGGCCTAAGGCGCGGCGGCGGACTCGAGCTCGAGCAACCGCTGCTTCGCCTCGACGCCGCCGAGGTAGTTGCCGAGGGAGCCGTCGCTACGCACGACCCGGTGACAGGGGAGGACGATGGGTAGCGGATTGCTCGCGCAGGCACTGCCGACGGCGCGAACCGCGCGGGGGCGTCCCGTCGAGGAGGCGAGATCGGCGTAGCTGATGGTGCGGCCGTAGGGAATCGTGGTCAGGCTCGACTGCACCTCCCGTCGGAAGGGGGCAGTGGACAACGACAGGTCGGGCGTCACGCTGAACTCCACGCGCACCCCGGTGAAGTACAGGTCGAGCTGGCGGCGCAGGGTGTCGGCGGGCTGGGCCGAGCGCAGCGTGCGGCGTCCGAGACGTTCACCGAGGTCGTCGAGCACGGCGTCGAAGCCCTCCGACTCGAACGCGATGCGGACGACGGCGTCGTCGCGGAAGGCGAGCAGGAGCCGACCGAGCAGCGTCTCGTGCGTCGTCCACACGACGTCGACGTCCCGCGGACGCACATGTTCGAGCAGACGATTCGTCAGCGCCTCGGTCGATGACGCGTCGGTGAAGGCGTCGATGGTCGTGGTGAACACGTCGTCGCTGGTCATCAGGTGTCCTCTCGGGTCGGGATGAGTCGATGACGCAGCGCGGCGATGGCGTCGGCTCCGCAACGCCGGGCGGCCGCCGTCGAGCAGCCGAGCTTGTCGGCGATCTCCGGGTAGGTCCACTGCCCCACGTAGCGGTGCACGACGACGAACTGCTGCCGTTCGCTCAGAGCGCCCACGTGGCTCCACAACTCGCCGTCCCAGGCCTCGACGTCGGCGCCCGGGTGGACGTCGTCGACGAACAGGCGTTGAAGCGCCTGCCCGGCGTCGTCGTCCTTGGCGGCTCCGGCGCCGAGGCGCCGCGATCGAGTCGAGTCGTGGGCCGCCTCGACATCGCGGACGAGCTCGGGGTGTGGTGCGGCGCGGCGATTCCGTCGCACGATGTCGACGCTCTTGTGCCGCGCCACGCGCACGAGCCATGCCTCGACGTCTTCGATGTCGTCGAACGGGTAGCCCCGCAGCGCCGCGAGAAACGTCTCGGACCAGGCGTCCTCCGCGTCCGCACCGGGCCCCAGGGTCGCGGCGCACACGCGCAGAACCGTCGGCCCATGGCGTTCGACGATCTCGTGGAAGAGCGGTTGCTGTGTCATCACTCAGGAGTCGTCCGAGAACGACGAAGTGTGAGGTCGGCGAGAGAACTTTTTTCGCAACCGAGCCGAGCGGCGCGAGAACCGTTCAGAACAAACGGGATTCACGGGTCGTCTCGCTCTCCTCGTGGGCGAGGAGCCAGCGTTTGCGATCCAGGCCGCCGGCGAAGCCGACGAGGGAACCGTCCGAGCCGACGACGCGGTGGCACGGCACGATGACGCTGACCGGGTTGTGACCGACGGCCTGCCCGACGCCCTGTGCCTGGCCAGGGGTGGCGACTCCGTCGGGTGAGAGCGACGCCGACAGCTCGCCGTACGTCGTCGTCTCGCCGGGAGGGATCCGCAGCAACAGCTCCCAGACGCTGCGTTGGAACGGGGTGCCGAGCGGGGCGAGCGGAAGGTCGAAATCGGTCCGCTCCCCGGCGAACCAGGCGGTGAGTTGCTGCGCCGCGGCGTCGAGGAGGGCATCGTCACGCTGCTCCACTCGCGCCCCGAACCACGCCGCGTCCGGCTGATGCGCCTGGCCGTCGAAGTAGGCGCCGAGCACCCCGTCATCGCTCACGGCGACGAGCATGTCGCCCAGCGGCGTCGCGAGGCGGGTTGACCGACGATTCTGCGCGCTCGCGCCGTCACCGCGCAGCAGGGGAGGACTCGCGACGGTCATGACGACGCCTGCGAGTCATCGTCGGACGGCTCGGGCCACCGATGGGCGAGTGGCTCGGGCGCCAGACCTGCGGCTCGATCGGCGTGGAACTTCTCCCACGGGAGCCACTTCGTCGTCAGCGCTGATTCGATGTCGATACCCGCGCTCCGAGCGAAGACCAGGATCATGGCGAACGCGTCGGCGACCTCACCCTCGAGGTCCTGGCGCAGCTCGTCGTCGCTCTTGCCCCGGTTTCGACCCTGCCCGCTCGAGGCGAGATAGGCCTGCGTGAGCTCCCCGACCTCCTCGGTGAGCTTGAGCAGGACCCACTCCGGCGTGCGCTCCACAGCGAAGTACTCGCCGTACGCAGCCGAGATGCCCTCGATGCGTCCACTCCACTCGTTCAGCTCCATGGTCGAAGCCAACCACGCGGCGCCGACAAGCCATCGAACGTGGCCACCCAACCGGCCCGCAGGAACGCTCCCCGCACCCTGCCGTTGGTCTGCCCGAGAGAGATCCGACTCGCCTTGGCCGGGATGCGGTCAGGCTCGGTCGGCAGCACGTTCGAAAGCGGCGAGTGCGCGATCGTCGTACAGCACGAAACGGATCAACCGGACATGTGCACATCGGGCGGAACGCGCCACCTCGAGAGCGATGCACGCGACCTCTTCGACGTCCCAGCCGTACACGCCCGCGCTGATGGCGGGAAAGGCCACGGAGCGGCATTCCGCCTCGTCGGCGATCCGCAATGACTCGGCGAAACAGGAGCTTAGAAGAGCCGGATCCGTCTGGCCCGCATGACGATTCGGGCCGACAGTGTGGATGACGTAGCGCGCGGGCATCCGCCCCGCGCCGGTGATGACGGCCTCGCCGGTCGGTAATCCGCCCGTCAGCCGTGTCGCGCGCAGCTTGCGACACTCCTCGCGCAGCTGCGGCCCTGCTGCGGCATGGATGGCACCGTCCACGCCGCCACCGCCGAGCAGGCCCGAGTTCGCGGCGTTGACGACGGCGTCGACCTGCTCGGTCGTGATGTCGCCACGCACGATCTCGACGGAGGGGGCCTCATGGACTGTCACGGTGTTCATGGCACCCATCCTGCACCGCGCCGCAGTTCCGCAGGTGGGGACGGGATTCGCGAATGTGACCGAAAATCGCACAGGGGACAGGAATCGCGACCGGGGACGTAGTTCGCAGGAGGGGACAGGAATCGCCGATGGGTACTACGGGTGTAGAAGCTCGACGTGACGGGGCATACACTCGAAGACGGTGCCGGCGATCCCGCTCGGCACCTCGTGCTGTGACGAGACCAGCCGTGACGAGGCGCGACGCGCCGATGGAGGATGACGACGATGCTGACGAACGCGCTGTGGGCGAACTCCTACTCGCCCGGTGTGCCCCTGCGCCTCGATTACGGCATGGCGACGCTCGTCGATCAGTTCGACTCCGCCGTCGCGCGATTCGGCGATCGCCCGGCCATCGACTTCATGGGGCGCGTCACGACCTACGACCAGCTCAAGGCTCAGGTCGACGCCGCCGCGGCCGGTCTGTTGGACCTCGGTGTCACGGCGGGCGACCGCGTCGCCGTCCTGCTGCCTGGCTGCCCGCAGAACGTCGTCGTCACGCAGGCGATCATGCGCATCGGCGCGATCGCGGTGCAGCACAACCCGCTCTACACGATCGGTGAGCTGCGCGCGCCGTTCGAGGACCACGAGGCCGAGGTCGTCATCGCATGGGACAAGATCAGCCCGATGCTCGTCGACCTCGCGCAGGAGAACGGCGTCCGCCACATCGTCGCGATCGACGTGACGGCGGAGCTGCCGTTCGTCAAGCGTCTCGCGCTGCGCCTGCCGGTGAAGAAGGCGCGCGAGTCGCGCGAGCGGCTCACCGGCCCGGCGCCCGAGGGCCTGCTGAGCTGGAACGACCTGCTCTCACGCGGCACGCTGCCCGTCGACCACCCCAAGCCATCGGCCGGTGACCCGGCGATCATGCTCTACACCTCGGGCACGAGCGGCACCCCCAAGGGCGTCCCGCTCACGCACGCGAACCTCGCTGCCAACTGCCTGCAGGGCAAGGCGTGGGCGCAGCTGCGTGACGGTGAGGAGACGTTCCTCGTCGTCCTCCCGATGTTCCACGCCTACGGCCTGACGATCGGCGTCCTCGCGGGCATCAACCTCGGCGCGTGCCTGCTCATGCTGCCCGCCCCCGAGGTGCCGCTCATCATCGACGCCGTGAAGCGTCGCACGCCGACGTTCGCTCCGGGCGTGCCGCCGCTGTACGCCCGCATCCTCGACGAGGCGGAGAAGCGCGACGTCAGCCTCGAGGGCATCCGCATCGGCCTGTCGGGCGCGATGTCGCTGCCGTCCGCGCTCGTGCAACGCTGGGAGAAGGCGACGGGCGGCCACCTCATCGAGGGCTACGGCCTCACCGAGACGAGCCCGGTCGTCGTCGGCAACCCCATCTCCGACGATCGTCGCGCCGGCTCGATCGGCGTGCCCTTCCCCGACGTCGAGATCCGCCTCGCCGATCCCGAGGACGTCACGAAGGACGCGCCGGATTCCGGCCCGGGCGAGCTGCTCGTCAAGGGTCCGCAGGTCTTCGGTGGCTATTACAAGAAGCCCGAGGCGACGCAGGAGGCGTTCCACGACGGCTTCTTCCGCACCGGCGACGTCGTCGAGATGGGCGAGGGCGGCTACCTCACGGTCGTCGACCGCATCAAGGAGATGATCGTCACGGGTGGCTTCAACGTCTACCCGAGCGAGGTCGAAGGCGTGCTGCGCGAACACGACTCGATCGCCGACGCCGCCGTCGTCGGGCTGCCCGCCACCGCGGGCGGTGAGGACGTCGTCGCCGCCGTCGTGCTCGCCGACGGCCACACCGATGCTGACGCCGAGGCGCTGCGCCGCCACGTCAAGGGCAAGCTGACGGCGTACAAGGCGCCGCGTCGCTTCGTCGTCGTCGACGAACTGCCGACGAACCCGATGGGCAAGGTGCTGCGCCGCGAGGTCACCAAGCTGCTGCACGAGCACACGAACCAGGGCGACTGAACGAGCGGTGGTCGCGGCGAGACGGCGGCGAAGGCCGCCACCCCGATCGGGTGGCGGCCTTCGTGGCCGCGAGCGTTGTGGACTCAGCGCTCGCGGCAGCGGACGTCAGTGCTTCTCGGTGTCCGAAGTGGTCCCCGCGGTTGCCGCGTTCGCGGCGTCGTGCGCGTCGAACGGCAGGTCCTCGTGGACGATGTCGGGGTTGTCGTGCTGCGTCTCGACGAGTTCGTGGGCCTCTTCGTCGGAGGCGACCGTCGGCATCGAACCCGGCAGCGGTCTGCGCGCCGACTCCTTCATCGCGAGCAATGCGATGCCGCCGAGCACGGCGAAGAACATCGTGTAGAGCGCCGGCGCGTTCTTGCTGCCGGTCCACTTGACGAGCGCTTCGCTGATCATCGGCGCGGTGCCGCCGAACAGGGAGACGGCGATGTTGTACGACAGCGCCATGCCGCCGAAGCGTGAGGCCGTCGGGAACAGCGCGGGAAGCGTCGAGGCCGACATCGCGACGTAGAAGCAGACCGAGAAGGCCAGCATGAACATCGCGACGAAGGCCAGCGTCTGGTTCTCCATCATCATGTAGGCCGGGTAGGTGAACAGCAGCGTCGAGATGATCGCGATCCAGTAGACGGGCTTGCGGCCGATCTTGTCCGACAAGCGCCCGACGAAGGGCACGGCCAGGGAGAGCGCCACGAGCGCCGGGATGGTGGCTGCAGCGGCACCCAGGGTGGTGTAGCCGTGGTTGCTCTCGAGGTAACCGGGCATGTACGACGTGAGCGAGTAGCCGGCGGTGTTCGTCGCGCCGACGAGCGCCATGGCGATGAGCAGCGGGCGCCAGTGGTGCTTGATGATGCCGACCGGGCCGAGCTGCGTCTGCGACTCGTCGATGGCGTCGTTGCTCTCGGCTGCCTCGTTGGCGGCCTGCGCGTTCTCGAACGTTGGCGACTCGTCGATCTTCATGCGGAAGTACATGGCGAGCAGGCCGAACGGCAGAGCGAGCAGGAACGGGATGCGCCAGCCCCAGTCGTCCATCGTCTCGGAGCCGAGGCCGATGCTGAACAGCGCGACGACGGCGGCGCCGACCGCGAAACCGAGGTAGGAACCGGTGTCGAGGAAGCTCGAGAAGTAGCCGCGACGCTTGTCGGGGGAGTACTCGGAGACGAACGTCGTCGCGCCCGAGTACTCACCGCCGGTGGAGAAGCCCTGGATGAGGCGGCAGATGATGAGACCGGCGAACGCCCACCAGCCGGCGGTCGAGAACGACGGCAGCAGACCGATGGCGCCCGTCGCGATCGACATGGCCAGCATCGTGATGGCGAGCGTCTTCTGACGCCCGATCTTGTCGCCGAGGGGGCCGAAGACGAGGCCACCGAAGGGGCGGGCGAGGAAGCTGACGGCGAACACGGCGAAGGTGATGATCATCTTCGTCGAGTCGTCGCCACCCTCGGGCTGGAACACCTTCGTCATCGTGGCGGCGAGGTAGCCGTAGATGCCGAAGTCATACCATTCCATGAGGTTGCCCATGGTGGCGCCCGTGATGGCTTTCTTGAGTGGAGCTTTCTCGACCACGGTGATGTGGTCGCGTTCGAGCTCGCGGGGCTCGCCGTCCGGTGCGGCGGAAGCGGTATGGGACATGTGTGTTTCTCCTGCGCACGTTCGGGTGGGCGAAGCCGGGCCCGCAGCGCATTCGTCGCTCGTGGGTGTTCGTCTCGAATGGGAAAAAACGGTTCTCATCCCATCGCCGATGCCCCGGAATGTCCAGTGCTCGGACGCCTTGCGGCCCCGATCTGCGAGGTTCGGCAGCGCTGAGGCAGCGCGGCGCCAAAGCTTTTGTCGCGAGGATGTGATTTGCCGCACATCTCACGCCGCAGCAGGGGTTGTCGGCCCCCGTGTCGCCCCTTCTCCGGGCGGCTCGCGTTGCTACTCTGAGCCCGGCTCGCCCGCCGGGCAGGTGCCCCGGCGAGGAACCGAACGACCGGTCCTCACGCCGCGTCATCCACTTCTCGATCTCGCAGGAGACGCCATGGCCACACAGGCCGATTCCACGCCCGCCGAGCCGTCGGGGCCCGCGGGCTCCGTCGCCGACCCGGCGCCTGGCGCGGGTGGTCAGAACGAGCTGCGACGCGACCTCAATGCGCGCCACCTCAACATGATCGCCATCGGCGGCGCCATCGGGACGGGCCTGTTCCTCGCCTCCGCCGGTTCGATCCACGAGGCGGGCCCCGGCGGCGCGCTCGTCGCGTACGGCGTCATCGGGTTCATGGTGTGGTTGCTCATGCAGAGCCTCGGCGAGATGTCGACGTATCTGCCGCTCGCCAACTCGTTCGAGGCGTACGGCACCCGATTCGTCAGCCGCAGCTTCGGCTTCGCGCAGGGCTGGAACTACTGGTTCAACTGGGCGATCACGGTCGCGGCGGAGATCGCGGCGGCGGGCGCCGTCGTCAACTACTGGGCGCCGGACGTCGACCAGCGTCTCGTCGCGCTCGTCTTCTTCGCCATCCTGTTCGTCATCAACGCGATCAGCGTGCGCGCCTTCGGCGAGAGCGAGTTCCTGTTCGCCTCGATCAAGGTCATCACCGTCCTCGTGTTCCTCGCCGTCGGCGTCCTCATGATCTTCGGCATCATGACGGAGGCGCCCGGCACGAAGAACTGGACCACCGGCCAGGCGCCGTTCGTCGGCGGGTTCTCGGGCATCATCGCGATCTTCATGATCGCCGGATTCAGCTTCCAGGGCACCGAGATGATCGGTGTCGCCGCCGGTGAGGCCGACGAGCCCGAGAAGACGATCCCGAAGGCCATCCGCGCCGTGTTCTTCCGCATCCTCATCTTCTACATCGGCGCGTTCGTCGTCATCGGCTTCCTGCTGCCGTACACCGACCCGCGCCTCGTCAATGCCGCTGACGGCGACATCCAGGCGTCGCCGTTCACGCTGATCTTCGAGAAGGTCGGCGTGGTCGGTGCGGCGAGCGTCATGAACGCGGTCATTCTCACCGCCATCCTGTCGGCCGGTTCGTCCGGTCTCTACGTCTCGACCCGCATGCTCTACGCGATGGCGCAGAAGGGCATGGCGCCCCGCTTCCTGCTCAAGACCAACCGCCGTTCCGTACCGATGCCGGCGCTGCTGCTGACGGCCCTCGTCGCGCTCGGCTGCTACGGGCTGAGCCTGCTCTCGTCCGACGCCTATGGCTGGCTCGTCGCTGCCTCCGGTCTCGCGGGGTTCATCACGTGGTGCGGTATCGCGTGGAGCCACCTCAAGTTCCGCAAGGCGTACGTCGCACAGGGTGGCCGCGTCGAGGATCTGCCGTTCCGCGCGAAGTGGTACCCGCTCGGGCCGGTCGTCGCGCTCGGCATGTGCGCGCTCGTCATCGTGCTGCAGAACAAGGACCTGATCTTCGAAGGCACCGTCGACCCCGGCGGCCTGCTCGAGAGCTACATCGGCCTGCCGCTGTTCCTCGCCGTGTGGGCCGGCCACAAGCTCGTGACGAAGTCGAAGAAGGTCGACCCGCTCGAGGCGGATCTCACGCGCACCCGCTCGCACTCCTGACGGCGGGTTGACCGGCTGGGCGCGTTGACAGGCAGCGCTGACTCGGCCAACGCGCGGTGTTCGGCTCGACGCGGCCGACTTCATGATCGGTCGGGCGGGCAACATGGGTGCCAGCATCGCCATCGCTCAGGGGCGTGAGGGTTTCATCCATCCCGATTCGCGCAGCATCCCACTACCAGGGTTCCTCGAGGCGTATCGCGACGCCTTTGCCGTGTGCGGCACGAGCCGCGGGTGGTTGTTCAACGGCCCCATCACCTACCTGTCGGCCGATGATGACCTGGCGGCCATGAAACGACGCAGAGTCGCGCAGCTCGTCGACCCGCACCCGCGCCGCGCGTTCCCGCCTTCTGGTGACGTGCACGCGAACGAGGACCATCGGTTGCTCCTGTCGGGCAACTTCGCCGTCCGCGTGCGCGAGTGGCGGTTGCTCGGTGGTTTCTGCCCCCGACTACCGCGACCCGGCCATCGGCGACCTCGATCTCGCGATGCGCGCCGAGCAGGCCGGGCTGTCCATGGCATGGGTCGGTGGCGCGCACGTATTGCACGCGCCGACGGCGTAGTCGACGCGTGGTGTCGAGGACCTCGCGGTGTTCGCGCGCCGTTGGGGCCACGAACCGCCCGCTCAGGAGGCCGTGACGCGCACGTCCGCGTAGTCGGGGTGCTTGTCGATCCACGACGCGACGTACGGGCAGACCGGGTCGACCTTCTTGCCGGCCGCGCGCACGTCGTCGAGCGCGAAACGGACGATCTGGCTCGCGAAACCGCGGCCACCGAAGCGCTCCGGCACGATCGTGTGCGGCATCGTGACGACGTCGCCGTCCTCGCGGTAGTCGGCGAACCCGACCTGCTCGTCGTCGAGGAAACCCTCGTAGCGGTGGGTCTCGGTGTTCTTCTTCACGGTGATGGTGTCGCTCATGCACTCACTGTGGCACGCCGAACTCGCGGGCGGGCGAGTATCCCGCGCGGTGTGTCGGTGAGGTGCGGGGCGCCGCGTCGAGGCTCGATAAGCTGTCGCCGCGGGCGTGGTGCGCCCGGGTGGCGCCGTGATCGGCTGCCGTCAGCCGTTCGGCCAGGGGAGGCCTCGTGGGTGCCACGCTCGATCTCGTCAACTCCCTTCTCGACGGCCCGACGGGGCGACGTGATGAGAAGCAGATCCTCACGCTGCTGCGCGAGGCGCCCGCCGGTGAGCTGAACGACGTCCTCGAGAACGTCGACGCGGCCAAGCTGTTCGACGACATGGACGACCGCCTCATCGGCCCCGACAACGAGACCGCCCTCATCGAGTTGCTCACCCGCACGAGGCGTCACGAGTTGAGCATGGCGGCGCAGGTCGCCGTCATCCACGGGATGCAGGGCGGCGCGACGTCGGCTGCGATGGAGGGCGCGATCCGTGACATGCTGCTCGCCCACACGGGCAACGACCTGACGCACCTGAAGAACACGCTCAACCTCGCGAAGGGCCGACACGATCTGGAGGGTCTCGTCTTCGCCGACATCGACGACGACGCCATCCGCGCCGAGATTCTCGACCACTTCGCCGCGTCCTCGTCGCTCGAGGGTGAGCGGCAGGCGAAGACCCTGTCCGACATCGACGACACCGCCCTGGCGAAGATCCACGAGACGCGTTACCCGCGCGGAACCGTCATCCCGGGCATCATTGCGTTCTACGAAGCACTCGACCTCGGACCTCGTGACGCGCCGCTCTCGCGCGGTGACCTGACGTTCGTCACGGCGCGGCCTGCGGATGCCCTGGGGTTGATGAAGAGTTACAGCCGCGAGTCACTCACCAAGGCCGGGTTCGCGGATCTGTCGATCATGACGGGCAGCATCTTCCATCTCGCGACGCACGACGCGATGGCCGCGAAGAAGGTCGCCAACATCGCGCACTACGCGACCTTGTTTCCCGAGTACGACCTCGTGTTCGTCGGCGACTCGGGGCAGGGGGACATCGCCGTCGGCGAGCAGATCTTGCAGGCGCACGGTGACGTCGTCAAGGCCGTCTTCATCCACGACGTCGTGGCCCTGGATGCCGGACGCCGCGCCGAACTCGCCGCGAAGGGGATCTGGGTGGTCGACACCTACGTCGGTGCGGCCGCCAAGGCTCACGAGTTGGGGTTGATCTCCGAGGCGGGCGTGCAGCGCGTCATCGACGAGATCCACCGGCTGCTCGACGACGTCGAATGGGAATCGTCCGAGCAGGAGCGCGCCATGCGCGAGCTGGTGGAACGGGACGCGTCGGGCCGGTGACCGCCTGATGGCGCTGCGATGGCGTCACGATGAAGGCGTGCCTCGGGCGCGTTGGCCGCCCGGGCTCCGACGAATGTGACATACGTCAATGCAACCATCCCCCGCCGCGCGTCGGGGTTCCGCTATGAGCGCAAACCTGTCAGGGTGGAGGCATGAGCCTTGGAGCAGCGTTGGGTCTGGCCGTTCTCGTCGTCGTGACCATGTTCGTTCTCGTCTTCGTGATGGCGGGAGTCGAGACACGGATGTTCGACGACGTCATGGTCACGCCGGACGCTGAGACCGACGAGGCGCCCGTCGCGGCGCTCGAGCCGGCGGCCGAGTTGTCGCGGGCCGCCTGAACCGGATACCTGACGATGTGCGCCCCCTTCACGTGATGATCGTGACGGGGGCGCTCTGCATGCTGAATCCCTTGGGATGACGCGGTTGTCGGTGTCGGGTCCTAGCTTGGGGTCATGGCCAACCGACTCGCTGCCTCGCTGAGCCCCTACCTGCGTCAGCACGCCGACAACCCCGTCGACTGGCACGAATGGGGAGACGAGGCGTTCGCCGAGGCGCGACATCGTGACGTGCCCGTGCTGCTGTCCGTTGGCTACGCGGCGTGCCACTGGTGCCACGTCATGGCGCACGAGTCGTTCGAGGACGCAGCCATTGCGGCGCAGCTCGCCAAGGGGTTCGTCGCCGTCAAGGTCGATCGTGAGGAGCGCCCCGACGTCGACGCCGTCTACATGAACGTCACGCAGGCGCTCACCGGGCACGGCGGCTGGCCGATGACGGTGTTGCTGACGCCGGACGGTGAGCCCTTCTACGCCGGAACCTACTTCCCGCGTGAGCAGTTCTCGTCGCTGCTGCACTCGATCGGTGAGTTGTGGCGTGACGATCGGGCGCGCGTCGAGGGAGCAGCGCGTTCCATCGTCGAGGCGATGCAGACGCGCTCGCGTGCCGACGCGACGGGTTTGGGGCCTGGGGGAGATGACCTGCTCGGGCAGGGCGATCGGGCTGAGCGACAGCTCGTGGGGGTCGATCTGACGCGTGCCGTCGTCGGCCTGCGTCGCCAGTTCGACGACAGCCGGGGCGGCTTCGGTGGCGCGCCCAAGTTCCCGCCGTCGATGACGCTCGAGCACCTGCTGCGTCACCACGCCCGCACGGGCGACGCGGACGCCCTCGCGATGGCTCGCCGCACGGGCGAGGCGATGGCGCGCGGTGGCATGTACGACCAGCTCGACGGAGGGTTCGCGCGCTACAGCGTCGACGCCGACTGGGTCGTGCCGCACTTCGAGAAGATGCTGTACGACAACGCGCAACTGCTGCGGGTGTACGCGCATCTGTGGCGCGCGACCGGCGACGACTGGGCGCGTCGCGTGACCTACGAGACGGCCGACTTCATCATGCGGCGCCTCGGCACCAGTGAGGGGGCGTTTGCCTCCGCGCTCGATGCTGACACCGACGGCGTCGAAGGCCTCACCTACGTATGGAACGCGGAAGAGCTCGTCGAGGTGCTGGGCCGCAGCGACGGCGCGCGCGCCGCTGAGCTTCTCGGCGTCACCCTTCACGGCACGTTCGAAGACGGCCGCTCGACCCTGCAGCTGCGTCGTGACCCCGCCGAGCTTTTCTCGCCCGAGGTGCTGGGTGAGCGCTCCCCGGACGCGTGGTGGTCAGACGTTCGGGCCAGGCTGCGCTCGGTGCGGGCCGAGCGCCCGCAGCCGGCCCGTGACGACAAGGTCGTCACGTCATGGAACGGCCTCGCCATCGCCGCGCTCGCCGAGGCCGGGATGATCCTTGAACAACCCTCGTGGGTGGCGGCGGCGCGGGAGGCGGCTGACGTCGTGCTCGCGACCCACGTCGTCGACGGCCGGTTGCGGCGGGCGTCGCTCAAAGGCCGGGTGAGCGAGGCGCTCGCCTGCGCCGATGACTACGGCAACCTCGCCGAGGGGCTGCTGGTGCTGCATCAGGCGAATGGCGAGACGCGCCATGCCGAGGTGGCGATCGGTCTGCTCGACGACGCGGCGCGCCTGTTCTTCGACGGCGACACCGTGTACGACACGGGGTCGGACGCGTCGCAGCTCTTCATCAGGCCGCGCTCCGACGGCGACAACGCCGAACCGTGCGGCGCGTCGTCGCTCGCCTCGGCGTACGTCATGGCGTTCGCTCTGACGGGGCACGGCGATTACCGCGTGCGAGCTCTTGCCTGCCTGTCCGGCCTCGTGGGTGTGATGGCGTCGAACCCGCGGTTCGCCGGCTGGGCGCTCGCTGCGGCGGAGGCGCTCGCTGCGGGGCCGGTGCAGGTCGCCGTCGTCGACCCTGCGGATGGGGGTGCGGCTGCGGGGTCCGGCGATGGGCCGCTTGATGCGGCCGAGGCGGATGAGATGTGGCTGCGCGCCTGGCGTTCGACGGGTCCGGGGTTGGTGCGTGTTCGTGGCGCTGCCGACGCCGGCGGGGTGCCGTTGCTGGCAGATCGCCCTGCGGTCGACGGCCAGACGACGGCGTACGTATGCCGGGGTTTCGTGTGCGATGCCCCCGTGACGAGGGCGGACGAGATGAACATCTGAGGTGCGCCGCGCGGGCGGCGAGCGTCGTCGGCGTGACGCATGTGACACCGGTTCGGTTCGTTGTCTGCGCCGTGCATGCCCGACGATGACGGGTATGACGAATGCTGTCGCTGCCGCGCCGACCGCGCCTGACGAGGCGCCCGTGACGGTGTCGTTCACGCGCCACATGAGCACCGACAACGAGACTCAGGTGCTGGCCTGGGTGCATGCCGGCATGGCGATGGCGGAGAAGTTCGAGGGCTTCCTCGGCACCGGGTGGGTGCGCTCGTCGAGCAACTCGCAGGAATGGCACATGCTGTGTCGTTTCCGCAATCAGGCGTGCCTCGACGCGTGGGATCGCAGCCCCGAGCGCGCCTGGTGGTTGTCGTTCGGTGCGGACATCGTGCAGCACACCCGCGGCGAGAAGCGCGTCGGCATCGAGGGATGGTTCGACGAGCCGTCGCACAGCAGTGACGTCGTCCTGCCCGGCGAAGCGCCCGCGCCCGGCCGTCGTCTCGCGCCGCCGCGGTGGAAGCAGGCCACGATGATCTGGGCGGTGTTCTTCCCGATGTCGGTGCTTGCCGCCTACCTGCTGCAGCCGCACATCGCGAGCCTGCACGTCGTGTTGCGCACGCTGATCCAGACGTCGATCCTCACGCCGCTCATGACCTACATCATGCTGCCGTTCGCCACCCGCGTGCTCGACGAGTGGCTGCACGAGGAGTGACGGCTGCGCCGGCGTGACGCGGACGTCAGAGCTGCGGCGTCGCCAGGCGGGTTGAGGCTGTCGGCCGGTGAGTTGCGGACTGCAACTCAGCCATGCAGGATTGTGCCCCTCGAGTTGGGAGTTGGGGGACTGCAACTCGGCCATGCAGGATTGTGCCTCCGAAGTGCCGCCGGGCGTCAGAGGCGGTTCTTCGTCTTCGCCGTCGCGACGTGTGTGAGAGGGTCCTCGGGCCACGGATGCTTCGGGTAGCGGCCGCGCATGTCGGCGCGCACGCCCGCGTAGGGCCCGGCCCAGAACGAGGCGAGGTCGTCGGTGACGGCGACGGGTCGCTGCGCAGGCGACAGCAGGTGGAACAGCACAGGTGCGCGCCCGTCGGCGAGGCGCGGGGTCTGCGTCAGCCCGAAGCACTCCTGCAGTTTCACTGCGACGATGGGCGGGCCGCCCGGTTCGTCGAGAGGTGGGTAGGTGATGCGCACGCTGGAGCCGCTGGGCACACGCAGCCGCTCGGGTGCCAACTCGTCGAGACGTGTCGCCTCGGGCCAGGGCAGCAGGCGACGCAGCGGTTCCGTCAGGTCGATGGAGGCGAGCTTCCCCCCACGGGCGAGGCGGTCGAGCTCCGGGGCGAGCCATTCGTCGAGTCGGGCGAGCAGTGTGTCGTCGTCCATCGCGGGCCACGGGTCGGCGAGGTGGTGGTGCAGGAAAGCCAGACGACGTCGCAGCGCCGCTGCAGCATCGCTCCATGTCAGCAACGAAAGCCTCTGCGCTGCAAGAGCATTCGCGACGGCTCGTCGCGCCACTTCCGGCGTCGGGGACGTTGGTGTCGCCGAGAACTCGATCGCGCCGAGCGCCTTGACGCGCCGCCCCACGATCTTGCCGGAGGTCGCGTCCCACGTCGCGCGCACCTCGTCGACGAGCAGGTGCGACGCTGCGTCCTCCGCGATCGGTCGAGTGATCGGGGCCGCCAACCGGATGACGGCGCCCGTCCCACGCGCGGCGCGACCATCGGAACGCGCGACGTCCGCGACAGCCAACCACTCACACTCGGTCAACGGTGAATCGTCTAGCCCCGCACGGGTTCCCGACGCCGTGAGGTAGACGCCCTCGGCGACGCGATGCGCCACGCGTTCCGGATACGCAAGAGCGATGACGAGACCGGCGTCGCTCTCGGTCTCGGCGTCCACGGAGCGAGCCCGTCGAGATGCCGCGGCGTGTCCGGGCGCCCACCCGGGGTCCGGGGTGGCGCCGGCGTCGTTCGAGCCGGCCGCGACGACGCGTGTGAGGCGTTCGCTCTCGCGCACCCACCGCGAACGGGCCGGCCCCTGCAGCTCGGCGATCGCGTGGTCGAGGTCGGCGTCCCTCGAGCGGACGTCGTCGGCGAGTGCAGCGACGTACTCCGCGGCCGATCGGGCGCCGATTCGCTCGGCCGCGACGAGCAAGGCGCGGGCGAGCCGCGGGTCGGCGGGTACCTCGACGAGCGTCCTGCCGAGGGCGGTGATGCGACCGTCAGCGTCGAGCGCGCCCAGGCCGACGAGGGTGTGCGTCGCCTCGCGCAGGGCGGGCGCAGGTGGTTGCGTCGGCAGGGAAAGCCCGGTGCCGCCCGGCGTGCCCCACGCCGCGAACGTCAGGGCGACGTCGGTGAGGTCGCTCGTCGCCATCTCGGGCGTGACATGCTCGGGCATGCGCGCGAACGTCTGCTCGTCGTAGCAACGCACCGCCATGCCGGGCCCGAGACGGGCCGCACGGCCGGCACGCTGCACCGCGCTGGCGCGCGAACACGCCACGGTGACAAGGCCGTTCATGCCGCGCGCGACGTCGCGTCGAGGTTCGCGCGAGAGCCCGGCGTCGACGACGAGGCGCACGCCGGGCACCGTCAGTGACGACTCCGCGAGGGCGGTGGAGACGACGACGCGGCGCGGTTCGCCGGGTCCGCGACCGGCCGTCGCGCGATCCTGCTCGGCGGCGTCGATGCGCCCGTGCAGTTCGAGCACGTCGAGTTCGGGGCGCAGTTGCCGCACCTGCTCGGCGACGATCGACACCTCGCGCGCACCCGGGAGGAAGACGAGCGCGTCGCAGCCCCGCAAGCCGGCCAAGTTGGCGACGGCGTCCGTCGCTGCGGCAGTGCCACGCCCGCCGACATGAGTGTCGGCATCATCCAGCGCGCGGGTCGTGGTGCGCGCGACGTGCTCGAGGAAGGCCCGGGTGACGCCGCGCGCGTCGAGGCGGGGCGAGTCGAACGGCGCCCATCGCACGTCGAGCGGGTGCAGCGCGGACGGGCAATCGACGAGGGGCGCGTCACCCGACGTGGTGGTCGCGGCGAGGAGATCGGCGAAACGCGGTGCGTCGAGCGTCGCTGACATCGCGACGACGACGAGATCGTCACGCAGCGCGCGTACGTCGGCGAGCAGGCCGAACGCGACGTCGGATTCGATCGGGCGCTCATGCACCTCGTCGAGGATGACGGCGCCGACGCCCGTCAGTTCGGGGTCGGCGAGCAGGCGCCGATCGAGCAGACCGGGCGTGACGAACTCGACGAGTGTCGCTGCGCTCGAACGGGATTCGCCGCGCACTGCGTAGCCGACGATGTCACCGAGACGCGTCCCCGTCAGCTGTGCCAGACGGCGTGCGGCAGCGCGTACGGCGACGCGGCGCGGCTGGGTGACGATGACGCGGCCCGCTCGGCCGGGCATCGCTCCACGGGCCGCTGCGGTGTCGACGTCGCGCCATGCGTCGCCTCGCTCAGCGAGCCAGTTCGCGACGAGCGGCGGCGCGAGCGTCGTCTTGCCCGTGCCGGGCGGGGCCTGGACGACGCACGCGCCCGCGTCGAGAGCGCGCGTCAACTCAGCGGTGGCCGTCGCGAAGGGCAGCCCGCGTCCGATGGCGTCGAGGTCGAAGGGGGCATTCATCGTGGCCTATTCTCGCCCCGCGCGGCATCTCGCCCCGAATCGCAGGATGCGCGGGCGCCGATCAGAAGTACGGCGTCTTCTTCACGACGAAGTGGGCCTTGCGCACAGCCTTCTCGACGCCGGCCTCCCACGCCTTCGCCTGCAGCGGCATCACGGGCAGCAGCCAGGTGCCGACGTAGTCGGTGATCTCCTTGTTGAACCCCGTCTTGAACTGTCCGACGCCGTAGAGCGGGTGCGTCTCGTCCTTGGCGCGATCCGAGGGCGGGGCGCCGCACAGGTCGTAGTCGGTGACGCCGCGCTCCTTGAGCGCCTTGATCGTGTCGAGCACGAGCAGCGCCGCGGCGCCGCGCACCTTCTTGACGGGCACCGACGCCGCGTCCTTGCGGCTCGCGAGGTGGCCGTTGATCATGACGAAGTCTGCCGAGATGACCTCACCCTCGTAGTAGGCGAAGAAGAAGGCGCCGCGGCCGTCGCGCGCGTACGTCTGCCAGAACGTGCGGTAGTACTCGTAGGGGCGTATGACGAAACGCCCTTCGGCCGTCTTGACGAACAGGTCGTAGAACGTGCGGCACGAGGCGTCGTCGATCGGCACCTCGGCGGTCGTCACGCCGTCCTTGACGGCGCGGCGGATGTTGTAGCGCGCCTTCGAGTCGAAGCCCTTGAGCAGGGTCTCGGCGTCGGGCCGGATGTCGAGCCACACCGTCGAGAACGTGGGCTGGACGTCGGTCGTGCGGTGAGCGCCCGCGGCCTCGAGCGCCGCCCGGTTCTCGGGTGAATCGACGAGCTGCGGCTCGAACTTGATCGCGAAGACGAGGCGCTTCTTCGCCTGCGCGGCCAGCGCCGTCAGCACGCCCGACGGGTCGCTGCCCTCCGCCAGCCCGGGGCCCTGCGGCACGTACCACAGCCGCCCCAGCGGCGGGACGATCCGCTCGAGCACCATGACGGCGACCCCGCCCGCGTCGACGAAGCGGGGCCTCCACCCGGCGTCGGCCTTGATCTCGGCGAACTCCGCGAGCTGGAAGAATGCGCCGCCGTCGGGGTTCGCGGCGACAGAGGCGTTCCAGCCGTCGGGGGCTGATGTGGTGGAGGAGGCTGATGGCGCCGTCACGGTGCGTCCTACGTCTCGGGAATGGATGTTCCCCTCCATCGTGACGCATCGACCCCGCGCGTCAAGCATCGCCGTCCTCGACGTCGGGCACGTCGCCGACACCGCGCGGAGCGGGCCGGGCGGCGAGCGCGACACCTGGGTCCCGATCAGCCCCTACCCAACGACGCTTCTCGGTCACATGTGTCCGTGAATCGCCGTTGGGTCGCTGGATCGCAGATGTGGACGAAAATCGCGGATGGGTACAGGAATCGCAGATGGGGCGGGTGTTGACGCCCAGATGTGCAGCGATTCGCCAAGAGCGCCAGGTCTGAGAAACTGGGAATTCATCTGCCGCCCCCGATCCTGTGGGGCGGCCATCTTGTCGAAGGAGGGCGATGAACGAGCACAGGGGTCTGCGGGCGTCAGGGTGGCCGGGGGTGGTCGTGCTCGCCCTCGGCATCTTCGCGATGGTGACGGTCGAGGAGCTGCCGATCGGCGTCCTCACCCTGATCAGCGACGACCTGGGCGCCTCCGAAGGAGCCGTAGGCCTCGGCGTGACGCTGGCCGGCGCCGTCGCCGGTGTCATGGGATTGTCGACGTCACTCGCCATCGGCACCCTCGATCGTCGCGTCGTGCTCTTCACGGCACTGCTCGTCGTCGCGGCCGCGACCACGGCGTCCGGGATGGCCACGAACGTCGCCGTCTACCTCGTCGCGCGTTTGTGCGCCGGGCTCGGCATCGGCGTGTTCTGGGCGCTCATCGCCATCGTCGCCTCCCGCATCGTCGCGCACGAACGCGCGGCGCTCGCGACCACCGTCGCGTTCGCGGGGGCGTCGGGAGCGACGATCCTCGGCGTGCCGATCGGCACGTGGCTCGGCACGACGTGGACGTGGCACGTCGCGTTCTACGCGCTCGCCGCGTTCTGCTTCGTCATTGCCGTCGCGCTGTGGTTCCTCGTGCCGAGTGTGCTCGTCGACGAGAAGTTCACGACCGACGGGTACCGCCGCGCCTGGTCGATCGGCCCGGTGCGTCTCGCGCTGCTCGTGACGGCGGTGCTCGTCGTCGCGCAGTTCTGCGCGTACACCTACGCGAGCCCTGCGCTGCAGGAGTTCGCGCACGTCAGCCCCGCGGGTGTCGGCGCGATGCTGCTCGTCATGGGCATCACCGGGTTGTTCGGCAACGTCGGCTCAGCGCCCATCATGCGACGTCGCCCGATGCTCGCGATGCTGCTCGTCACGTGCGGCATGACGGCCGGCATCGCGGGCCTCATGCTCTCGGGAACCCCCGCCGTCGCGGCCCCCGCGATGGGCGTGTGGGGACTGTTCGGTGGCGCGATGGCCGTCGTGCTGCAGCACTGGGTACTGACGAGCGCCGGGCCCTACGCCGAGCCCGCCGCAGCGCTCGATTCGGGCATCTTCAACTTCGCGATCGCCGGCGGAGCCGCCCTCGGAGCGTTCGTCCTCGACGTCTCGAACATCCACACCGTGTTCGTCGTCGCCATCGTCGGCACACTGACGGCGACCGCCATGGTGCTCGCGTACCGGCGTCGCGTCACGGCCTGAGGGCTGCATCGCGCGGCCAACGCAGGGCCCAGCCGCGCCATTTCGTGCACGTCAGGTCATCGCCGCATCCCCCGAGCTCGAACACGCCGTGGCGCAAGCGTGTTTCGGGCGTGTGACACGGCCTGGACGCCGCTGAAACGCGGGGGCCCGCCTCGGCATACTGGCGAACATGTCAGAACTTCTGCACTTCACGACCACTGACGCGGACCGCTCGGCCACCGAGCCGCTGCGCGACGACATCCGTCTGCTCGGCGGGTTGCTCGGTGACGTCATCCGCGAGCACGAGGGTGAACGCGTCTTCGGCCTCGTCGAGGACGCCCGGGTCAAGGCGTTCGGGGTCCGTCGTCAGGAGGTCGACCGCGCGTCGTTCGGCGGCACGCTGACGGGGCTGTCGACGCGCGACGCCCTCCACGTCATCCGAGCGTTCAGCCACTTCGCGTTGCTCGCGAACATCGCGGAGGATCTGCACCGTGAGCGTCGCCGCGCCGCTCACGTCGCGGCGGGGGAGGACCCGCAGGACGGCTCGCTCGCGGCGACCTTCCGCAAGCTCGCCGGCGCCCACATCGACGGGGACACGGCCGCCGAGCGGCTGGCGGGCGCCACCGTCGTTCCCGTCATCACGGCACACCCGACGGAGACGCGCCGCCGCACCGTCTTCGAGGCGCAGAGCCACATCAAGCGCCTCATGCGGGAGCGCACGCGCATGCAGCTCGACCCGAGCGAGGACGCGGAGAACATGCGCCAGATCAAGCTGTGGGTGCTGACGCTGTGGCAGACGGCACTCATCCGGCTGAGCAAGATCACGATCACCGACGAGATCGACGCGGGCCTGCGCTGGTACGACGCCGCGTTCTTCGAGGTGATGCCGACGCTCAACGCCGAGTTGCGTGACGCGTTCGCGGCCCTGCTCCCGGGCGCTGGAATCGCGGATGAGCCTGTGCTGCAGGCTGGTTCGTGGATCGGTGGCGACCGTGACGGCAACCCCAACGTCACGGGTGACGTCGTCGCCTACGCCACACGCCGTGCCGCGGAGACGGCGCTCGATCACTACCTCGACGAGCTCGACAAGCTGCAGACGAGCCTGTCGCTCTCCCGACGCATGGCGCCCGTCACGGACGAGTTGCTGACCCTCGCGCAGCACGCAGCTGACGCCGGCGACGCCCGCGACGACGAGCCCTACCGTCAGGCGTTGTCGTACGTGCACGACCGACTCATGGAGACGCATGGGGTCGTCGTGGGGGCTGATGCGGGCGATCCCGGCGCGGCGGGCGCGGCTGGGCCGGCCGGCGCCGTCGGCGCGGGGCAGGGCGGTGAGGCTGACGACCCGTACGTCGCCTATGCGACGCCCGAGGAGTTCCTCGCCGACCTCGACGTCATCGACGCCTCGCTGCGCAGCACCAGTGACGACCTGATCGCCGACGACCGACTCGCCACGCTGCGAGAAGCGGTGCGCACGTTCGGTTTTCACCTCTACGGCCTCGACCTGCGCCAGAACTCCGAGACGCACGAGGCGACCATCGCGGAGCTGTTCGCCTGGGCCGGCGTCTGCGACGACTACGCCGCGCTCGACGAGGACGCCCGCGTCGAGCTGCTCACCGCGGAGCTCGCGAACAACCGTCCCCTCGCCGGGCCGAATGCGACGTTCAGCGAGACGACGACGAAGGAACTCGCGATCACCGCGGCCGCCGCACACGCCGTCAGGACGTTCGGTGAGAAGGCCGTGCCGAACCACGTCATCTCGATGTGCACGAGCGTGTCCGACATGCTCGAGACGGCCGTCCTGCTCAAGGAGGCCGGGCTGCTGACGGTGACGCCAGAGGGTCCGCGCTGCAGCGTCAACATCGTGCCGCTGTTCGAGACGATCGAGGATCTGCAGGTCTCCGCGACGACGCTGCGCGCGGCGCTCGCCGTCCCCGCCTACCGCGCCCTCGTCGATTCGAAGGCGCCGCCCGCCGACACCCACTGCGCGCAGATGCACCCGGGTTCACCTGCACGCAAGGGCGGAGGGCTGCAGGAGGTCATGCTCGGCTACAGCGACTCGAACAAGGACGGCGGCTACATGGCCGCCAACTGGGCGCTGTACCGCGCCGAACTCGACCTCGTCGAGGTGGCCGAAGAAGCCGGCATCCGACTGCGGCTGTTCCACGGCCGAGGCGGCACCGTCGGACGTGGTGGTGGCCCGAGCTACGACGCGATCCTCGCGCAACCGCCGGGCGCCGTGCGCGGCTCGCTGCGCCTCACCGAACAGGGCGAGATCATCGCCGCCAAGTACGCCGAACCGAAGCTCGCCACGCGCAACCTCGAGGCACTCGTCTCCGCGACGATCGAGTCGTCCCTGCTCGACGTCGAGGGTCTCGAACCATCCGAGGTCGAAGACGCCTACGCCGCGATGGACGAGATCGCCGCCCTCGCCCGCGAGGCGTACGGCGACCTCGTGCACCGCACCGACGGATTCGTCGACTACTTCAAGACGTCGACGCCCGTCGCCGAGATCGGCGAACTCAACATCGGCTCCCGCCCCAGCTCACGCAAACCGACGTCGTCGATCGCCGACCTGCGCGCCATCCCGTGGGTGATGTCGTGGTCGCTGTGCCGCGTCATGCTGCCCGGCTGGTACGGCACGGGCACCGCCCTCGAACGCTGGATCGGTGACGACGACGCGCGCCTCGCGCAGCTGCGCGGCTATGTCGAACGCTGGCCGTTCTTCCGCTCCGTCATCTCCAACATGGCGCAGGTCATGGCGAAATCCGACCTTGGACTCGCCGCCGAATACGCCGAACTCGTCGAAGACGCCGACCTGCGAGCGCGCGTGTTCGACAAGATCCGCGACGAACACGCCCGCACCCTCGCCATGTACGAGAAGATCACCGGCCACGACGACCTGCTGTGGGACAACGCCGCTCTCAAACGTTCCGTCTTCAACCGCTTCCCCTACCTCGAGCCCCTCAACCACCTGCAGGTCGAACTCCTGCGCCGCTACCGCGCCGGCGACGATGACCCCCAACTCAAACGCGGCATCCTGCTCACGATGAACGGACTGGCGACAGCGCTGCGCAACTCGGGGTGACCGGGCAGCGCGCGAGCGCGCTCCCCGGCCCCCCGGAGTTCGATGATTTTTGACGCTGACTCCTCAGCGCTCGCCCAGCGGGCTCGCTTGATCGCGGTCAGGGTGGCGGGCGGGGGCTGACCTCGCAGGTTCCGCCAGAAGCTCGCTTGGTCGTCCTCAGCACGAGACGTCGAGGGTGCGGCAGAGCGAGGTGCCGAGAAGATGGCGGTCGGCTGTCACCAGGGTCATGACTTCGAGGGCTGCCTGGGTGACGAGCATCGCGTCGAACGGGTCGCGGTGGGGCAGTTCGCTGCTGACGCGCGCCGCCTCATCGGCATGCCAAGGAAGAACGGGCAACTCGAAGAGCCCGGCCGCCCGCAGAGGGCCGTGATGCCGTCAGGCCCGGACAGCTTGCCGGAGCGCACCTTGATCTTCGTCTCCCAGACGCTGGCGGCCGACACGTAGGACTTGGGTGCCCCGCTCCGTGGTGCCGCGCGCGTCGCGGGGCGCATCGGCTCGAGCGTGACCGGGATGCCACGATGAGGGCATGAGCGACACACTGATCCTGGGCGCCGGCGGGCTGTACCCGCCGCTCGTCGAGCAGCTCGTCGATGACGGCGCCCTGACCTGGCCACACGGTGGCGCTGACCGACGCGCGATGCTCGACGATCACGCCGCCGACATCCGCGTCGTCGTCAGCAGTGCGGGCGTCGGAGCGGATGCGCGCCTCATCGACGCGCTGCCGAACCTCGAACTCATCGCCAACTTCGGTGTCGGCTATGACGCGACGGACGTCGACGCGGCCACCGCGCGTGGCATCCCGGTGACGAACACCCCCGACGTCCTCGACGACTGTGTCGCCGACCTCGCCATCGGCCTGACGATCGACGTCATGCGCGCCATCTCCGCCTCGGATCGGTATGCGCGACAGGGTCGTTGGAAGAGTGACGGCCCGTACCCGCTGCAGCGGCGCGTCACCGGAGCGAAGGTCGGCATCCTCGGTCTCGGCCGCATCGGGCAGGCCATCGCGACGCGATTCGAAGGGTTCCGCTGCGAGATCAGGTACCACAATCGTTCGCGCAAGGACGTCGCCTACGACTACGAGGAGAGCCCCGCGGCGCTGGCCGAATGGGCCGACGTCCTCGTCGTCGCGACTCCTGGCGGCGCGCAGACGAAGGCGCTCGTCGACGCCGACGTGCTCGCTGCCCTCGGTGAAAACGGCTACCTCGTCAATATTGCGCGGGGCAGCGTCGTCGACCAGGAGGCGCTCATCGAGGCGTTGCAGCATGACGCGATCGCGGGCGCCGCGCTCGACGTGTTCACCGACGAGCCAGGCATCCCGCAGGAGCTATGCGACCTCGACACGGTCGTCATCACCCCGCACGTCGCGAGCGCGACGCACGAGACGCGCCGCGCGATGGCCGACGTCGTCCTTGCGAACATCGACGCCCACCGTGCGGGCCAGGAGCTGCCCACCCGCGTCAACTGACGATCGATGACGGCCCTTGCGCCACGACCACCCTCGCGGCGAGCGTCATGACTCGTCCTCGGCCTTTCGGAATGGGCGAGCCGGAGGCAGGCGAGACTGCGGATGCCGCCCGCGAGTCCGGTCCCGGATTGGAGCCAGGTGGCGTTTGTGCCGATTCCGAGCGTGTGGGAGAAAACGATGGTGGACGAGGCCGAGACGAGGCGGAGGACATCGCCGAGGAGGAGGGCCTGCCGCAGGTCAGCTACGACCCAAATCAGCAGGCGAGGCTGGACTGCATGCTGCAGGTTCGCCCGCTGATCGGGTTGGACCCGTCGCAGATGAGCGAGCAGGCGGCGAACGAGGCAGCGGCGCAGTTGAGGACGTTGCTGGCGAACAGGCCGTAACGTTCCGGCCCGCCAGCCAGGACGGATCTGGCTCCGTCTGGGCCGAAGGCGCGCTTCGCCGCGAACCTCACCCCCCTGACCACCAGTCGGCGTGCGCGACGAGCAGCGCCCCGCGACATCGGTTGAGCAGCGTGTGATGGCGCGCTGGTCGAGTTGGGGTGCAATCGACTCTTCGGCAGCCCCTGGTGCTGCCATGTTGTCGATCCTTGCGCCGGCTGACAGCCTCTACCGAACCCGGGGCGATTCAACTCGCGACATGGACGCCCCGACGCGGTTGCATCGGGCTGGAACAAACAACCGCACTCTGGTTAGCTACAGCCAGACCCGTAATCCACGGGCCCCTCGACGGGCCGCTTCGAGCTGGGGCGGTCGAAGGAGTGAAAGACATGGCAACTGGTAACCGCGCCGTGGTGTTCCACGGTACCGAAGACATGCGAGTCGACACCGTCGATTACCCCAAGCTCGAGATGCCGAACGGCCAGAAGGCCCCCCACGGCGTCATCCTCAAGATCGTCGCAACGAACATCTGCGGGTCCGACCTGCACATCTACCGCGGTTCGTTCCCGGTGCCCGAGGGCATGCTCATGGGTCACGAGATGACTGGCCAGGTCGTCGAGGTCGGCCCTGACGTCGAGTTCCTGTCCGAGGGCGACCTCGTCTCCGTCCCCTTCAACGTCGCCTGCGGCCGCTGCCGCAACTGCCGCGCCCGCCACACCGAGGTGTGCGAGACGACGAACCCCGACGCCTCCTGCGCCGCCTACGGCTTCAACCTGGGTAACTGGGACGGCGGCCAGGCCGAGTACATGTTCGTGCCCTACGCCGACTTCCAGCTCCTGCGCTTCCCCGACAAGGACCAGGCCATGGAGAAGATCCGCGACCTGGCGCTGCTGTCGGACATCCTCCCCACCGCATTCCACGGTCTCATGGAAGCCGGCGCCAAGCCGGGCTCCACCGTGTACATCGCCGGCGCTGGCCCCGTCGGACGCTGCGGCGCTGCTGCGGCCCGCCTGCTCGGTGCGTCGTGCATCATCGTCGGCGACTACGACCAGAAGCGACTCGACCTAGTCAAGCGCAACGGCTGCGAGACCATCGACCTGTCCCAGGACGTGCCCCTGACCGACCAGATCGAGGCCATCCTCGGTGAGCCGATGGTCGACAGCGCTGTCGACTACGTCGGATCCGAAGCTCACGGCATCGGCTCCGACGCGGACAAGCTCATGCCGCAGGCCGCGATCAACCAGGTCATGGACGCAACCCGAGCCGGCGGCGCCACGGGCGTCATCGGTGTCTACGGGCCCGACCCGCTCGCGCCGACGCAGGAAGGCAAGGAAGGCACCTTCCCGCTCGACTTCGGCAAGGTGTGGATCAAGTCGCCCCGCATCTCTGCGGGCCAGGCGCCGATCATGCACTACAACCGTGAACTCATGATGGCCATCCTGTGGGACCGCATGCCCTACCTGAGCGACATGCTCAACACCAAGGTCATCAGCCTCGACGAGGCCCCTGACGCATACGTGAAGTTCAACGAGGGTTCGGACGAGAAGTACATCATCGACCCGCACGGGATGATCAAGCACTGATCGTCTTGCACCCCTGACGTGGGGGGGGGGGGGGGCCCCCCCGGGGGGGGGGGGCCGCCCCCCCCCCCCCCCCCCCCCCCCCCCCCCCCCCCCGGGGGGCGGGGGGGGGGGGGGGGCCCCCCCCCCCCCCCCCCCCCCCCCCCCCCCCCCCCCCCCCCCCCCCCCCCCCGCCCCCCCCCCGGGGGGCCCCCCCCCCCCCCCCCCCCCCCCCCCCCCCCCCCCCCCGCGGCCCCCCCCCCCCGGGGGGGGCCCCCCCCCGGCGCCTGCTCGTCTGACCTCACGGCTCACGCTCGGTCAGACGAGCATCG